>NZ_JBIAXP010000040.1:0-95232 GCF_042896795.1 Kitasatospora sp. NPDC001261 | reverse complement strand
TGCCCCAACTGCTCCTCCCCTGGGTGGCCCCCCCCCCCCCCCAAACCTGCACGGGGTTTTGGGTGGTTGCGCCCGGGGGGCCAACCCCCCCCCCACGTCCGCACTGTCAGGCGAGCTTCTGGCAGAGCAGCGCGTAGGGCCGGGCCGCCCAGAGCTGCCACCAGGGCTGGGTGTAGGCCAGGCCCGCGGCGACCTCGTCGTTGGCGCACTGGCCCTTGGCGAAGCCGTAGGAGAAGTCGCCGCCGGCGGCCGCGGTGGGGCGGTTGTCGCCCTTGTCGAACCAGAGCGTGCGGGTCGATGTCCCCAGCGGGGCCGCGGACTTGGCGCAGAGCGCGCCCATGGTGCGGCCGTCGCGGCTGTAGCCGGTGAGGACGGAACCGGCCGGGCACTGGGCCTTGGCGTAGCCGGGTGCCCAGTCGGTGGTCACGTAGGTGCCGCCGTGGTCGACGACGTACGCGTGGCCGGCGTCCCAGAGGTCCGGCTTCGTGACGTCCGTGCACAGGCCGTTGTCGCCGCCGTGGCTGAGGCCGATCAGCCGGGTGCCGTCCGGGCAGGAGGCCTTGAGCGCGCGCGGGTCCCAGTCCGGCCGGGTCTTGAGGTAGGCGGAGCGGTTGTCGTCGAACAGGCCGGCGCTGAGCGCGGTCCAGTTCACCAGGGGCACCGGGGACTGTCCGGCGCCCACCGAGACGAGCGGCCATTCGCGGTGGAAGGCGAGGAAGGGCAGGTCGGCCTCGAGGATCGGGGTGCCGAGGATGGCGAGCCGGGCCATCAGCGCCCCGTTGATGTCGAGTCCGCCGTAGAGGGCTGCCGTGCCGTTGACGGTCGGCGTGGTGCTGGTGCCGTCGAGGACGACGGATCCGTTGACGGCGGCCCGCAGGTACGGCTCGATGGAGGCCTTCACGCCGACCGTGTCGTACAGGGCGATCGAGCCTTCGGCGAGCAGGCCGGCCTTCGCCGAGGCGGAGCCCCTCAGGTCGAGGCGCAGCGGGGAGACGGTGGAGTTCCCGGGGTCGGTGGTGGTGGTCCAGCCCGGGCCCTTGACGTAGTCGGAGTGGACGCCCCACTGGCCGTCGTACGCCTGCTCGGCGTCGAGGGTGACGGTGCCGTCGGCGCTGACGTCGGCGGAGAGGGTGAAGGCCAGGTTGATCACGACGGGCAGCGGGCCCACCATCACCACGGGGCTGGCGCTGTACGTGGCGAGCGGGATCCGGACCGGCCCGGTGCTCGCGGAGAGGTTCGCGCTGACCCGCCAGTCCGCGTGCGCGCCCAGGGTGAAGCCGACCCGGGCCTGCTGGGGGTCGATGAGGCCGAGGCCGCCCTGGTAGGAGAAGTCGATCGCCGGGTGGAGCGAGACCGAGCCGGACAGCTTCGCCGAACTGCCGTCGGGCAGCGGGACGGTGGCGTCGGCGCTCAGCCCCAGGCTGCCGGAGACGGAGCCCTGGCCGGAGGTCGCTCCGAAGTCGGTGACGACCTTGACGCCGCCGATCTGCGGGTGGACCTCGAAGCTGCTCGGGCTGACGGCGCTGCGCAGGTTGGTGCTGGTGCCGCCGAGCAGTTCGGGGAGGGTGGCCGGGCGGGTGGTGACGGCCACCTTCCCGTCGGCGGTCGACTGCACACCGGTGACGGCGACCAGCGCGCCGTGCGGGGCCGCCGGGGTGGGCGGGCTGTCGATCAGCTGCCCGGGCTGGACGGCGGACGCGGCGTCAGCGGCCGTGGCCTGGGCGGACAGCGACTGCGGACCGGCGGTGGCCGGTGCGAGCACGGCGGTGCCGCTGCTCGGGTCGAAGGAGGAGAGCGCGAGGACGGGAGCGGTGGTGGCGGTCGCCGGCGCGCTGCCCTGCGCCGGGGCCGCCACCGTGGCCGCGGCCGTGCCGGACGTCGGGGGCGCCAGCGTCGCCGACGTGCTCGGGTCGGCGGACGAGGCGGAGGGGTCGGTGGGCGCGGTCGGCGCGGTGGTCGAGGGCGCGGTGGTCGAGGTGCTTGCGGTGGTGCTCGCGGCGGCCGGTGAGGCTGCCGCCCCGGTGAGGGCGGCGCCGCAGAGGAGGAGCACGGTGGTTGTCGCCGCGGCTGACAGCGTCAGCTTGCGCACGGTCACGTGGAGGGTCCCTTCGGGGTCAACGGTGCTGAGGCAGTGGTGACTTGTGGCGGGACGCACAGCTCGGAGTCGTCGCACGGACTCTCGAACCGCCGGGTAACATAACACTGACGGACAGCCCTGTTGACTGGTTCATGCGAATCCCGGGTCACGACCACCGAGACTTCACCGCGCTGGGGCGGGGCCTTCCCCTCGGGTTCACCCGGCACTCGGCGCCCGGCACCGTGGCGCCGTCAGCCGCCCCGCCTGCCGAGACGAGCCGTGGCCGGGAGGCCGACGAGCAGCAGGAGTACGGCCGCCGCCGCGTAGGCGAGGTGGTGGCCGCCCAGGGACAGCTCGCCGTGGCCCGCCGCGCCGACGCTCTGGGCGACGCCGGCGAGGACGGTGGGGCCGATGCCGCTGCCGATCTGCAGGGCGGTGGCCGTGACCGCCGAGGCGGTGCCGTGGGCCTGGTCCGGCACCTCGCGCAGACCGGTGACGGTGATGGCGGGGAAGGCCAGGCCCTGCCCGATGCCGGTGACGACCAGGCCGGCCAGCACCGGCCCGAGGTACGGGCTGTGCTCCCCCGCCGCGCACCACAGCAGCACGCCGCCGGCGGTGAGCAGCAGGCCCGCGGCCAGCAGCGGGCGCGGTCCGCGGGTCCTCATCAGCCGCCCGGAGACCAGGGCGGCCGCGGCCACGGCCAGGCTGACGGGGAGGACCGCGAGGCCCGAGACGGCCGGCGGCATGCCGCGCACCTGCTGGAGGTAGAGCGGCAGCAGGAACAGCGACCCGGTGACGCAGAAGTAGAACGCGCCGGCCACCACCGCCGCGGTCCGCACGCCGGGCGTCCGCAGAAGGTCCCGGTCCAGCAGGACCGCGTCCCCGCCCCGGGTGCGCCCGCGGCGCCACCACAGCCAACCCCCGGCCACGGCGGCCGCCAACAGCGCGCCCGCGAACGGGCCGCCGCCGGGGCGGGAGGCCAGGTCCGCGCTGAAGACGGTCAGGGCGATCGCCGCCACCAGCGCCCCGGCCCCCGTCACGTCCAGGGAGCCCCGGCGGTGCCGCTCACCCGGTGGCAGCCACCGCACCGCGGCCACGGCGGTGACCGCCGCCGCCAGGGCCTGCAGCGCGAACACCCAGCGCCAGCCCAAGGCGCCGGTGACCACGCCCCCGAGGACCAGACCGGCCCCGTAGCAGCCCGCCTGCGCGGCGGAGAACACGCCCAGCGCGCGCGAACGCATCGGCCCGTCGGCATAGACCGAGGTCAGCAGGGCGGTGGCCGCCGGCATGGTGATCGCCGCCCCCGCGCCCTGCAGCACGCGCCCCACCACGACCGCCCAGAACGCGGGCGCCGCGAACGCCAGCGCGGCGCCCGCCGCCACCGTCACCAGGCCCCCGACCAGCACCCGCCGACGCCGCAGCCGGTCCGCCATCGCCCCGCCGCACAGCAGCAGCCCCGCGAACGCGAGGGCGTAGCCGGTCACCGCCCAGGACAGGTTCTGTGCCGAGGTGCCGAACCGCGCGCCCACCGAGGGCAGGGCGCTGTTGAGGACGGCGACACCACCGGCGTCCAGGCCCGCCGCCGCGCTCAGCACCGCCAGGGGCGCGTACCGGACGGACGGCGGGGCATCGGGCCCCGGGCCGGCGGACTCCGGTCCCCCGGGCCGTACGGGCATGGGCGGGGCAGGCGAGAACGGTTCGCCGGGACGTGCGGGCATGGACGGACTCCAAGGACGAAGGACGCGCACCGGGAACGACGGACGCGCGAACGCGCCGACACACCGGAACCGGCCCGTCGGCGACCAGGGCCGCCCGCGTCGCGCGGCGCCCCCGGCAGCCACTCTGCGCCGCCGCGCGCACCGCGACGAGACACCGCCGCGAGCAGGCCCCGCCGAGGGTGGCCCTGGCAGGGCTACCCCCCGCGCCGCCAGGCCACCGATACTCGCCGCATGGCACCATCAGCGGCACTCCCCGAACTGGCCCATTTCCTGCGCACCCGCCGGGCCCGACTGACCCCGGAGGCCGCCGGTCTGCCCCGGACCAGCACCCGGCGGCTGAACGGACTGCGCAGAGCCGAGGTCGCCACCCTGTCCGGCATCAGCCCCGAGTACTACACCCGGCTCGAACAGGGACGTCAGCGCCGCCCCTCCCCCGAGGTTCTGGACGCCCTCGCCACCGCCCTGCAGCTCGACGCCGACGCCCGCCGTCACCTCCACCACCTCGCCACCGGAAACCCCGTCCACCAGGCGGGCCCGGCCGCCGCGGCCCCGGACGTGCCGGAGGCGACCCTGCGGCTCCTCGCCTCGATCACCCCGTGGCCCGCCCACGTGGTCACCCCCATGCGCGACATCCTCGCCTGGAACGACGCCGAGGCCTGGCTGCTCCTCGACTACGCCGAACTCCGGCCCGAGCAGCGCAACTTCGCCTGGTTCGTCTTCTGCGACCCCCGGGCACCCCGGCTCCTCACCGACTGGGAGAAGACGGCACGCGGCAACGTCCACCGCCTGCGCCACGCCCTGGCCGCCGACCCCCACAACGAACGCGGCAACCGCCTCGTGGCCGAACTGACGGCGCGCAGCAGCCGGTTCGCCGCCTTCTGGGAGGAACACGACGTCCGCGGCCCGGCCACCGGCAGCCACGGCTTCCACCACCCCCGGGCCGGCCGGCTCGACCTGGACTACACCGCCTACGTCGTCCCCGGCACCCACAATCTCGAACTCGTCGTCCTGACCGCGGCCGAGGGCTCCCCCAGCCACCGCGCCCTGCGGCAGGCCGCGGCGGAGCGCTGAACCGGCCCACGCCCGGAACCAGTTGGTGTCGGCAGGACGAGGGCGCTCCCGGCCGACTCACCGGGCGGGCCGACGGCCGACGGCCTGGGCCGGAGGGCCCGGGCCGTAGCGGTGTCAGGCCTTGCGGATCCGGTCGCCGATCTCCGGCCGCGCCTCGAACCCGGCCGCCCGGTACGTGGCGACGCCGCCGACGTTGGAGCTCGGTGTGCACACGCGAACGCTCGACGAGCCCAGCTCCCGCAGCGCGGCCGCCCCGGCGAGGGTGATCGCCCGGCCGTAGCCGCGACCGCGGTGGTCCTCGTGGACGCCCATCGGCTCGACCAGCCCCGGCCTCCCCGGGCCGGCCGACCAGACCGTCACCACCGCCGCCGGGCTGCCCCGGTCGTCGTAGGCGCCCAGGCAGCGGGCGTCGGCGGCGTACGGCCCCGCCGACATCCCGTGCCAGTACGCGCGCGTCGGCCGCGAGGTGCCGAACGCCGAGCGCAGAACGTCGGCGAAGTCCTGCGCCTGCTCCGGGCCGATCGCCCTGATCCGTACGCCCGGGTCCTCCACCGCCCGCGCGAGGTCGCGGAACAGCGGCGTCCACGGCTCGTCGACGCCCCAGCCCTCCTCGGTCAGCAAGTCGTGGAGCAGCAGGCCCAGCGGCGCCTCGACCGACACCGCGCCTTCCGGCAGCACGCCGCGCTCCGGCAGCGAGACGTCCTCGACGAGCCGCCGCGCCAGGTCCTCGTCCCGGAACGCGTCGGGAGCGACCGTCATCCGCAGCACCGTCGGCGAGTCCAGCACCCCGACGGCGAGGATCCGCCCGCCCCGGCTCCAGGTCCGCACCACCGCGGCCGTCTCAGCCGTGCCGAACCGACAGTTCCAGCCGATGTCCCCCGCGTGCAGCTGCATCGGCGCTCCGTCGTCCTGCCACTCCCGCAGCGCGCCCATGGCTTCGCGCACCCCGCCCGCGGTCGGCGTTCCCAGCACAATCGTCATAGCCGGAATCTGACACCCCGCCCGGGATTTCCGCAACCCGTTTACCGGCCGGCCGGTAATTCTCCTGGTGGTTGTGAGCACTTGCGGGAGGTCGCATACTGACAATAAGGAAGTGGACGCCATGAAGCTGCTAGCAGAAATCGACAGAATGGTCGCCACCGGAAAGGTGGTGGCCTCAGCGAACGACGAAGCCGTCGCGGACATCGTCCTCGCCACGATCACGACTGGCACCACGGCCTCGTTCTACCTGACCCGCGCCCAGGCCGCGCTCGTCAAGGAGCGGTTCTGGACTCCGGAGCGGATCCGCCGCACAGGACTCCGTCCGATATCCCCCGAGGAAACCGAAAGGATCAGGGTGGAGCTGGGCGTCAGGGTGAAGAATTTCAGGTGCACCCCGATCACGTGCGGCTGCGGCCATGTCTACGACGCATTCGACTTCATTCAGCAGGGGATCCGCGAACACGGCCTCGACGTCGTCAATTCCGTATTCTCCCTGAAGGACTCGACTTTCCTCCAGGTCAATCCGTCCTTCGTCCCGATCTGCCCCGTGGACGACCGGAGGCTGAGCCGCACCCACAGCTCCGACGGCGGGATCGAGTACGACTGCGACGAGTACGGCGGGTGCTGCTACCAGGAGTGACGCTCCATGCCCGGGCCCCGGGCCGAAGAGACGATGTTCAAATGTCTGATGTTTGTATATGGTCCTCCCATGACACGCATCAGCGCGCCGCGGCGCACGGCCAGCCTGTCCGCCCAGCTCGTGGAGAGCCTCCGCTCGCACATCGAGACGGGGGGCTGGCCGGTCGGGACGCGGATCCCGCCGGAGCAGGCCCTCGTCGAGGAGCTCGGGGTCGGGCGCAGCACGCTGCGGGAGGCGATCGGTGCGCTGGTGCATCTCGGCCTGCTGGAGCCCAGAGCCGGTGACGGCACCTATGTGCGCTCCTCCAGCGAGCTCCAGTCGGTGATGGTGCGGCGGGCGGGCTCCGCGAAGCGGGACGACGTGCTGGAGCTGCGGACCGTTCTGGAGGAGTACGCCTCGGGCGCCGCGGCCCTGCGCCGCAGCGAGGGGCAGGTGCGGCAGCTGCGGGAGCTGCTGGCCGACGCCGAGGCGGCCGCCGCCGGCGAGGACGCGTCCGCGTCCACGGACGTCGACGCGCTCTTCCACCGGTCCGTCGTCCGGGCGAGCGGGAACGCCCTGCTGATCGAGGTGTACGACCACCTCGGCACGGCGCTCACCTCGCACCTGGGGGGCCCGACCTGGAACGCCGCCCACGCCGAGGAGCACGGGGGCCTGCACCGGCGGCTCGTGGACGCGATCGAGACCCGGGACGAGGGCGGCGCCCGCGAGGCCGCCGCCGCGATCGTCCGGCTCACCCGCGACCACGAGATCGCCGACGCGCGTGCGGCCGAGGAGCGTTGAGCCCGCAGCCCTCCCGACCGATCCGATCACCCCGTACGAACGGCACCACCGTCCACCTGAACAGGATTTTCTCGGCTGCATAGGAGATCATTCGTGTCCCTCTCGCACCTCCCCGCCGACGAACTCGACGCGCGTACCGACCGACGAAGCGCCCACCTGTACGCGACCGACGCCCAGTTCCGCGACACCGCACCCCTGGACGCCGTCACCGAGGCGATCCGCCGCCCCGACCTGCCGCTCGCCGAACTGGTGGCCACCGTGCTGGAGGCGTACGCCGACCGCCCCGCCCTGGGCGAGCGCGCCACCGAGCCGGTCACCGACCCGGAGACGGGCCGCACCACGCTGCGCCTCCTGCCGCGGTTCGACACCCTCACCTACGGCGAACTCCGGGAGCGGGTGGGCGCGGTGGCCTCCGAGTGGCGCCACCACCCCGAACATCCGCTGCGCCCCGGCGACTTCGTCGCCCTCCTCGGGCCCACGAGCGCCGAGTACGCCGTGGCGGACCTGGCCTGTGTCCGCTCCGGCGCGGTGTCCGTCCCGCTCCAGTCGGGGGCTTCGGCGGCGCACCTGGCCCCCGTCGTCGAGCAGACCGCACCGCGCCTGCTCGTGGTGGACGTCGACCAGCTGGACGTCGCGCTCGAACTCGCGGCGAACGCCGCCTCGTTGGGCAGGATCGTGGTCATCGGCCACCGGCCCGAGGCCACCGCCCACCAGGAGGAGCTGGAGTCCGCGCGCGCCCGGCTCGCGGCGCTGGGCCGCGGGGTGGCCCTGGACACGCTGGCGTCGACCGTCGAGCGGGGAAGGGCGCTGCCGCCGCTCCCCCGGGTCCCCGACGGATCGGCGCCCGACACGCTGAGCTCGCTGATCTACACCTCGGGAAGCACCGGCACCCCCAAGGGGGCCGTGTACACCGAGCGTCTGGTCCGGAGCTTCTGGCTCGACTACGTGCCCGGCCGGCCGGTGCGGCCCGCCATCGTGCTCAACTTCCTGCCGTTGAGCCACGTGATGGGCAGGGGCGCGCTGTTCGGGACGCTCGCCAAGGGGGGCCTCGCCTGTTTCGCGGCGTCCAGTGACCTGTCGACGCTCCTCGAGGACCTCTCCCTGGTCCGTCCCACCGAGCTGCTCATGGTGCCCCGCATCTCCGACCTGCTCCTCCAGCACTACCGGGCGGAGCTGTCCCGCCGGGCCGGGACCGGCGGCGACGCGGCCGAGCAGGTGAGCGCCGGGCAGGTGATGGAGGAGCTGCGGGAGGAGGTCATGGGCGGCCGCCTCCTGTCGGCCGTCAGCGCCTCGGCCCCGCCGAGCGCCGAGACCACGGCCTTCGTCGAGGACTGCTTCCAGGTCAGGCTGATCGACGGCTACGGGTCGACGGAGGGCGGGGTCGTCTTCCTCGACGGCCGGGTGCAGCGCCCGCCGGTGACCGACCACAAGCTGGTCGACGTGCCCGAGCTGGGATACTTCGGCACCGACACGCCGTACCCCAGGGGCGAACTGCTGATCAGGTCCGAGCGGCTCGTCCCGGGATACTTCCGGCGCCCGGACGCCACCTCCGAGGTCTTCGACGAGGACGGCTTCTACCACACGGGCGACATCATGGCCCGGCTCGGCCCCGACGAACTGCGGTACGTCGACCGCCGCTCCAACGTCATCAAGCTGTCCCAGGGCGAGTTCGTCGCCGTCTCCCGCCTGGAGGCGCTCTTCACCGGCAGCCCGGCCGTCCGGCAGGTCTTCCTGTACGGCAGCGGCGCCCGCGCCTACCTGCTCGCGGTCGTCGTGCCGACCCGGGACGCCCTCGACCGCGTCGACGGAGACGCCCGGCGCCTCAGGGCGGTCCTGCGGGAGTCCCTGCGGGAGACCGCCGCCGGGGCGGGGCTGAACTCCTACGAGATCCCCCGGGACCTGCTCGTCGAGACCGAGCCGTTCACCCAGGAGAACGGGCTGCTCTCCGGGGTGCGCAAGCCGTTGCGGCCGGCCCTGACGAAGCGGTACGGCGAGCGTCTCGAAGCGCTGTACACCGAGCTGTCCGACCGCGAGGCCGAGGAGCTCCGGACGCTGCGCCAGGCCGGCACCGACCAGCCGCTGCCGGCGACCGTGCTCCGGGCCGCGCAGGCGCTCCTGGGACTGGACGAGGGTGTCGTGGAGCCCGACACGCGCTTCCTCGAACTCGGCGGCGACAGCCTCACGGCGCTGTCGTTCTCCCAGCTGATGAAGGAGATCTTCCACGTCGACGTCCCGGTCGACGTGATCGTCAACCCGGTCAACTCGCTGCGGCAGGTGGCCGATCACGTCGAGCGGGCGCTCGCGGCGGACCACCGCCGCCCCACCGCCGACAGCGTCCACGGCCCGGACGCGACGCGGCTCGACGCGGCCCAGCTGCGGCTGGAGGCGTTCCTCGACCCGCGCACCGTCGAGCAGGCCGAAGGGCGGAGGCCGGCCGGGCCGCTGCCCGAGGCCCGGACCGTCCTGCTGACCGGCGCCAACGGCTACCTGGGCCGCTTCCTGTGCCTCGAATGGCTGGAGCGCGTGGCGGAGCGCGGCGGCACGCTGGTGTGCGTGGTCCGCGGCTCCTGCACCGAGGAGGCCCGGGCCCGGCTCGACGCGGCCTTCGACAGCGGCGACCCGGACCTCGTGGAGCGCTACCGCGCGGCCGCCGCCCGGCACCTCCGGGTGGTCGCCGGCGACATCGGGGAGCCGCGTCTCGGGCTCGACGAGGAGACCTGGCAGCGACTGGCCGACACCGTGGACCTGATCGTCCACCCGGCGGCACAGGTCAACCACGTCCTGCCCTACGGCCAGCTGTTCGGCCCCAACGTGCTGGGAACGGCCGAACTGATCAGGCTCGCGGTCACCTCCCGGACCAAGCGGTTCACCTACCTGTCGACGGTCGCCGTCGTCTTCGGGAACGCGGCGGCCGCCGACGAGTGGGCGGACATCCGCACCGCCGGCGGGGTACGCGACCTCGACGGTGACTACGCCGACGGCTACGCGGCCAGCAAGTGGGCCGGCGAGGTGCTGCTGCGCGAGGCGCACGAGAGGTTCGGCCTGCCGGTCGCCGTCTTCCGCTCGAACATGATCCTCGCGCACCCGCGCTACCGCGGTCAGCTCAACGTCCCGGACGTCTTCACCCGCCTCGTGCTGAGCCTGCTGGCGACGGGCGTCGCACCCGGCAGCTTCTACGCCCGGGGCACCGGCGACGGCCGCCCGCACTACGACGCGCTCCCGGTGGACTTCACCGCGCGGGCCGTCACCGCGCTCGGCGACGACGCACGGGAGGGCTACCGGACGTACAACGTGGTCAACCCGCACGACGACGGCATCTCGCTCGACACCGTCGTCGACTGGCTGGCGGCGGCCGGGCACCCGCTGACCCGCGTCCAGGACCACGCCGAGTGGATCGAGCGCTTCGAGACCGCCCTGCACGGCCTGCCCGACCGCCGGCGGCAGCACTCGCTGCTCCCGCTGCTGCACGCCTTCGCCGAGCCGGCCCAACCGGTCGCCGGATCCGCCCTGCCGGCGGACCGGTTCCGGGCGGCGGTCCGGGCCGCGGCCCTCGGCGACGGGAACGACATCCCCCGGCTGTCACCGGACCTGATCACCAAGTACGTGGCCGACCTCCGGGCGCACCGCCTGGTCTGACACCACCCCCGTGGCCGCCGCGGGGCCCCATCGGCCCCGCGGCGGGCCCGGCTCAGCTCCCGGCGCCGGCGCGGTGGCCGTGGCGGAAGAGCGGGGCGCGGGTGTCGAAGGGGACGTCCTCGCGGGCCGCGGCCACCGCGGCGTCCGAGGCGGGCAGGTCGAACGGCAGAGTCGCGGTCATCGGGGCGCGGCCGAGCGCGGCGTCCAGGACGACCTCGTCGGCGGCGCCGAACTCCCCGATCAGCAGGGCCGCGTGCGGGGCGAGCGGGGTCAGCACCGCGGGCCGCTCCAGCTGGGCCGCGAAGACCGTGGGGACGACGGCGGCCAGCGCGGCGAGCCGGTCCGCCTCGGCCGGCTCGAACTCCAGCGAGCCGCTGTGGAAGTGCCGCTCCAGCAGGCCCTCGCGCCGCTCGTACGGGGTGGCGAGGCGGACGACGGCCAGGTCGGCCAGCGCCGGGTCATCGACGACAGTGCCGTACCGGGCGGCGACGGCCGGGTCGACGCCCTCGACGTACAGCCGGGTGGCGGTGCGCGGCTCGCCGGCCAGGTGGACCACGGAGCGGCGCTGGACCTCCAGGCCGAGCGCCCGGCCCTCCGGGGCGCCGACCAGTTCGGCGGCGGCGTCCGGGTCGACGTACGGGTCGTCGAAGAGGCCGAGGCGGAACTTGTCGCGCAGGATGCGGCGGACGGACTCGTCCAGCCGGGCCTCGGTGACCGCACCGGAGCGGAGGGCGGCCAGGATCAGCTCCGGGTCCGTCTCGCCGCCGAGCTGGTCGGCGCCCGCGTCCAGGGTGAGCGCGACCTGCTCGGCGACGGACAGCTCCTCGACGCCCCAGTGCCGCGGCGGCAGGGTGACCACGCCGGGGACGTCCATGCCGGTGATGGCGTTGAAGTCGGTGCAGACCACGCCGTCGAAGCCGTAACGACCGCGCAGCAGGCCGGTGATGACGTCCCGGTTGAAGTTGGCGCCGACCTCGGCGAGGCCGCTGCCGGACGGGATCGCGTAGGCGGGCATGATCTGCGCGGTGCCCGCGGCGAAGGCCGCCTCGAAGGGCCGCAGGTGGGTCTCGAACTCGCCGCCGGGGTAGACCAGTCGACGTCCGGCGGCGAAGTGCGAGTCCTCGCCGCCGGCCTGCGGGCCGCCGCCGGGGAAGTGCTTGGTCATGCAGGCGACGCTGTCCGGGCCGATCGGCCCGCCCTGGAGGCCCTCGATGTAGGCGGCGATCATCCGCGAGGCGCGCTCCGGGTCCTCCCCGAAGGTCCCGCTGATCCGGGCCCAGCGGGGCTCGGTGGCGAGGTCGGCCATCGGGTGGATGGCGACCCGGATGCCGACGGCGCACAGCTCGCGGCGGATCAGGTCGGCGTAGCGGCGCACCAGGTCGGGGTCGTCGGTGGCGGCGAGGCCGATCGGCTCGGGGCCGGTGCTGAAGCCGCCGCCGGTGTGGGCGGTGGCCGGGTTGGCGGTGAAGCCGTGCCGGGGGTCGGAGGAGAGGGTGACGGGGATGCCCAGCCGGGCGGCCGCGGCGAGGTCCTGGACGTGGTTGTTCCAGGCGGCCATCGCGCGCGGGTCGGGGACGGCCATCATGGCGAAGTGGGTGAGGCCGCGTTCGGTGATCAGGCGGGCGCCGGAGGGGAACGGGCCCTGGTCGCCGGGGAGCATCCGGCCGTGCAGCATCTGCGCGGCCTTCTCCTCCGGGGTCATCCGGGCCAGCAGGTCCTCGACCCGCTCCTCGACGGGCAGCCGCGGGTCCTCGTAGGGCTCCATGGTGCCGTTGTGGTTGAGGTCGCGGAAGGGCGTGCCGTCGGTGTGGCGCAGGACGGTCAGCATGCCGTCACCTCGGCGGTGTTCGACGCGGCGGCCTTGGCGCGGAAGGCCTCGATCGTCTCGGCGGTGACCCCGCAGGCGGCCAGGAAGCCGGCGGCGCCGCCGTGCCCGGCCCGGACCAGGTCGAGGAAGGCGCTCATCGCCCCGGCGGGGGCCTCCAGCAGCGGGGCGGGGACGACCATCCGGCCGGCCTCGACCTCGTTGAGGGCGGCACGGTTGCGGTCGGCGAGCCCGGCCCAGATCTGCTGGATCGCCTCGTTGGTGCGGGCGTAGTCGGCGACGATCTCCTCGGCCGGCACCCCGAGCAGCTCCAGCAGCAGCGCGGTGAGCAGCCCGGTGCGGTCCTTGCCGGCGGCGCAGTGCACCAGCACCCCGCCGGGGCGGACGGTGGCCTCCACGGCGGCGGCGAGGGCCCGCGGCGCGGACTCGGCCATCAGCAGGTAGAAGGCGCCGAGGTCCTCGGCGGTGGTCATGGTCCGCATGGCCCGCGCGAGTTCGTCGTTGGTCGGCTCGATCCGGGCGGCGACGACGGCGATGCCGGCGGCCTCGGCGGCGGCCCAGTCCTCGGGGCCGGTCTCGGCCTCGCCCCGGAGGTCGACGACGGTGGTGATGCCGTGCTCGCCCAGCTGGGCGACGACGGCGGCGTCGGCGGCGGGGAAGGGCTGGGCGGAGCGGAACAGGGCGCCGGGACGGATCCAGCGGCTCGCGGGGTCGGCGAGCACTGCGGGGTCGCGGAAGTTGACCAGGGACATGCGGAGGCCTTTCGGGTCGTGCGGGGGGGGTGTGCAAAAGGGGAAGAGGGCGTGCGGTGCCGTCCGGGCGGCCGGCGGCGCGCCCGGGAAGGACGGGGTACGGGGTCGGGTCAGCCCGCGGTGGCGAGCACGTCCCGGTAGGCCCTGACCCAGTCGGTCAGGGTGCCGCTCTCCGAGCCGATCAGGACGTGGCGCCGCACCATGCCGCCGAACATCGCGCCGAGCGCGGTCGGACGCAGGTCGGTGGCCGGGTCGACGTCGAGACGCTCGGCGGCGATGGTGACGGTGCGTTCGGTGAAGGCGTCGATGACGACCAGGGCGTAGTTGTGCACGGAGTGCACGTCGAGCAGGCCCCGGCGCAGCCGGCGGCGGCGCTCGGTGTGCTCGACGGGCTCCTCCAGCCGTCCGCCGGTGACGGTCAGCGCGTGGTCGAGCGCGGCCCAGAGCGGGAGTTCGGCGGGGGCGGCGGCGAAGGCGTCGAGGACGACCTGGCCGAAGTCCCAGCCGAACAGCAGCGCCTCCTTGGCCGGGTAGTAGCGGAAGAAGGTGCGGTGGGCGACGTCGGCGCGGCGGCAGATCCGGTCCACGGTGGTGCGCTCGTAGCCCTGCTCCTCGAAGAGGTCGAGCGCCGCGCTGCGGATGCTGTCGCGGGTGCGCGCCTTCTTCCGGTCGCGCATGCCCTGCTCCGCCGCGGTGTCCGTCCCCTGCATCGTTCTTCCGCTCCCGTTCGGTGAGTTGAGTGTCGGTCGTGTCGGTGGGTGGGGCCGCCGAGGGGGCCGCCATGAGTACGGAACCACGTCCGGCCGCGCCCGCTCAAGGCGAGCGCCGACTCTTCCGGGTTTCGTCATCCGGAATTTGCACAACTGCCTTTTGGCAGTCCTGCCACTTCCGGAATGGTGTGTCGCGTCGGCGGCCGCACTCCCCCTGGCCGCCCCCACTCCCCCGAACCGAGGAACCATGAAGCGGCACTACCTCCTGGCATCGGCGGCCCTCGCCGCCGCCCTCACCCTCACCGCCTGCTCCGCCTCCGACGACGCGCTGTCCGGCACCGGCGGCGCCGCCGGGAACACCGGTGCGGCGGCCGACGGGCCGGCCGTGGACGGCGGCACGCTCAAGATCGGCCTGGACCGGCCGTTCGCCAAGCTCGACCCGGCCGACGGAACGCTGATCCAGATGCCGATGATGGTCCTCGCCAACGCCCTGTACGACCCGCTGATGGTCAACGGCGACAACGGCACCGTCCAGCCGTACCTCGCCAAGTCCTTCACCCCCGACGCGGACGCCACGGTCTGGACCCTCGACCTGCGCGAGGGCGTGACCTTCAGCGACGGCAAGCCGCTGGACGCCCAGGCCGTCGCCGACCACGTCGCCCGGCTCGCCAAGCCGGAGAGCAAGTGCGCCTGCGCCCTCGACGCGGCCGCCATCGCCACCACCGCCGTCACCGGCCCCACCACCGTCGCCTTCACCCTCAAGGCCCCCGACGCCGCCTTCCCCAACCTGTTCACCCGATCCCTCGGGTACGTCTCCGAGGCGCCGGCCGGCGACTCCCCCGCCGTCGGCTCCGGCCCGTACACCGTGGAGAGCGTGCAGCCCGGAGTCTCCGTCACCCTCGCCCGCAACCCCGCCTACTGGGGCACCAAGGGCCACGCCGACAAGCTCGTCTACCGGGTGCTGTCCGACGCCGACAGCCGCTACCAGTCGCTGCGCTCCGGCGACACCGACCTGATCTGGACCGAGACGCCCGGCCAGCTCAAGCAGGCCGCCGCCGACGGGCTGCGCACCGCCACCGGGCCCGGCTCCACCAGCACCGTCGTCTTCAACACCAAGGCCGCGCCCTTCGACGACGTCCGGGTCCGCCGGGCCGTGCAGTACGCGATCGACCGCGAGGCCCTGGAGAAGGTCGTCTTCCTCGGCCAGGGCGCCGTCTCCGACGGCCCGATCGGCTCCCGCTCCCCGTACCGCACCGCCGGCGCGTACCCGGCCCACGACACGGCCAGGGCCCGCGCCCTGCTCGCCGAGGCCGGCCACCCCGACCTCGCCTTCGACTACCTCGTCGACAGCCGCCCCGAGGCCCAGCAGCGCGCCACCGTGCTCCAGCAGATGCTCGGCGAGGCCGGGATCAGGATGACCATCAAACCGATGGACAACGCGAGCCTGGGCACCGCGATGCTCCAGCGCAAGTTCCAGGTGCTGGACTTCATCACCAGCATGTTCGGCGACACCGACACCGCGCTCGGCAGCCTCTACCTGCCGAACTCGCCGTACAACTTCATGGGTTGGACCGACCCGGAGGCCGCCAAGGCGATCACCGAGGGCCGCGCCTCGACCGACCCCGCCAAGCGCTCGGCCGCCTACGGCCAGGCCGCCCGGCGGGTCGTCGACGAGGCGCCGATGGCCTTCCTCACCGAGAACACCGTCGGCTTCCTCTCCACCGCCAAGGTCGGCGGCCTGCCCGACCTCTCCAAGCGCACCGTCCTCAACGTCTCCCCCGCCACCCTGTGGGTGAAGCGATGACCCCCGGCACCCGGACCGCCCTGCGGTACGGCGGACGGGTCGGCCGCGCCGCGGCCGTCCTGCTGCTGGTCACCGTCGCCGCCCTCGCCCTGCCCCACCTGATGCCCGGCTCGCCCGCCGTCGCCGCCCTCGGCCCCACCGCCACCCCCGAGCAGATCTCCGCCTACGAGGCCGGGCTCGGCCTGGACCGCAACCTGTTCGCCGCCACCTGGCAGTGGATCGGCGACGCCCTGCACGGCGACCTCGGCCACTCGCTGTCCACCGGAGCCGCCGTCACCACCGAACTCGCCGACCGCATCCCCGTCACCCTCGAACTCTTCCTCGCCGCCCAGCTGGTGGCGCTCCTCCTGGCCGTGCCCGTCGCCCTGCTCTCCGCCTGGCGGCCCGGCGGCACCTTCGACAGGATCGCCACCGCCGGCACCTTCGGCTGGCTCGCCGTCCCCGGCTTCGCCCTCGGCCTGCTGCTGATCTGGATCGCCGCCGTCCAGCTGCGCGTCCTGCCCGCCACCGGCTGGACCCCGTTCACCGAGGACCCGGCCGAGAACCTCCGCCACCTGGTGCTGCCCGCGCTCACTCTCGGCCTCACCGAGGCCGCCGTGTTCACCCGCACCCTGCGCGGACAACTGCTCGACACCCTCGACCAGCCGTACATCGCCGCCGCCCGCAGCCGCGGCATGGGCACCACCCGGCTGCTGCTGCGCCGCGCCCTGCGGCCGTCCAGCCTGCCGCTGGTGACGCTGATCGGGATCGGCATCGGGACCTCGCTCGGCGGGTCGGTGCTGGTCGAGTCGCTGTTCGCGGTGCCCGGCGTCGGCAGCCTGGCCTCCGCCGCCATCGCCGGCCGGGACTTCCCGGTCGTCCAGGCCGTCGTGGTGGTCAGCGCCCTCGGCGTGGTCGCGGCCACCTTCGCGGTCGACCTGCTGTACCGCACGATCGACCCGAGGATCGCCCATGAGCACCGTTGAGACCACCGTCGTCACCGTTCTTCAGGCCCGCACCGCCCGGCGCCGGCCCCCGGCCGGTGTGCTCGCCGCCGCGGCCTGGCTGGCTCTGGTCGCCCTCGCCGCCCTGCTGCTGCCCCTGATGCCCGGCTTCGACCCGCTGCACGGCGACTTCGCCCACCCCTCCGCCGCCCCCGGCCCCGGCCACTGGCTGGGCACCGACGCCGCCGGACGGGACGTCCTGCAACGCACCGTCGCCGGCGCCCGCGCCTCGTTCACCGTCGCCGCCCTGACCATCCTGGTCGGCCTGCTCGGCGGCGGCGCGCTCGGCCTCGCCGCCGGCTGGTTCCGCGGCCCGGTCGACAAGGCGATCGGCTTCGCGACCGACCTGCTGATGTCCGTGCCCAGCCTGATCCTGGTGATGATCACGGTCTCGCTGCGCGGCCCGAGCCTCACCGTGATCGGCACCCTCATCGGGCTGTTCACCGTCCCGCACTTCACCCGGGTGGTGCGCGCCGTCGTGCTCTCGCTCGGCGAGCGCGGCTTCGTCCAGGCCGCCCGCATGATCGGCACCGCCCCGCCGCGGATCCTGCGCCGCGAGATCGTCCCGCACGTCGTGCCGGTCGCCCTCACCTTCGCCTTCACCGCCACCACCGTCGCCATCGTCGCCGAGGGCTCGCTCAGCTTCCTCGGCTTCGGGCTGCGCCCGCCGGAGCCCTCCTGGGGCGGCATCATCGCCGAGGGCCGCACCGCGCTCGGCAGCGCGCCGTGGATCTCGCTGGCGCCCGCGGCGGTGCTCTGCCTGACCGTCCTCGCCCTCAACTACCTCGGGGAGCAGCTGCGTTCGGGCGCTCCCGCCGCCGCGAAGGCCACCGCCCCGAAGCCCCCCACGAAGAAGGGAGTGCGCGGATGACCTCCGCCCCCGTCCTCGACGTCCGCTCGCTGGACACCGTCCTGCACACCCCCGACGGCCGCGCCCTGCACGTCCTGCACGGCGTCGGCCTGAGCATCGCGGCCGGCGAGTGCCTCGGCGTGGTCGGCGAGTCCGGCTCCGGCAAGTCCGTGCTCGCCCGTACCGTCCTCGGCGTCGAGTCCCGCACCACCAGGGCCGTCGCCACCGGCGAGATCCGGCTGAACGGCGAGGACCTGCTCGCCGCCACCCCCGCCCGCCGCGCCGAACTGCTCGGCACCGGCATCGCGATGGTCCACCAGGACCCGATGACCTCGCTCAACCCGGTGGTCCGGATCGCCGACCAGGTCACCGAGTCGATCACCAACCGGCGCCGCCTCTCCCGGCGCGAACGGCTGCGCACCGCCGCCGAACTGCTCGCCGCCGTCGACGTCCCCGACCCCGCCCGGCGGGCCCGCGCCCACCCGCACGAGCTCTCCGGCGGCCTGCGCCAGCGCGTCGGCATCGCCGCCGCCCTGGCCGGCGAACCCGCGCTGCTGCTCGCCGACGAACCCACCACCGCCCTCGACGTCACCGTCCAGCGCACCGTCCTCGACCTGCTCGACCAGCACCGGGTCGAACGGGGCCTGGCCACCCTGCTGATCACCCACGACATCGGCCTGCTGTACGGGCGGGCCCGGCGCATCGCCGTCATGTACGGCGGCCGGATCGTCGAGACCGGCCCCACCGAGGCCGTCACCCGCACCCCCCGGCACCCCTACACCGCGGCCCTGCTGCGCTCCGTCCCCCGGGTCACCGGCCCGCTGCGCCGCACCCTGCCCGCCATCCCCGGCTCGCCGCCCGACCTCACCCGGCCCACCCCCGGCTGCCCCTTCGCCCCGCGCTGCGAACGGGCGACGGAGCTCTGCACCACGACCGCGCCGCCCGCCCACACCTCGGCGGACGGTCACACCGCCGACTGCCACTTCCCGCTCACCGAAGCCGACATCACCACCCCCGAGGAACTGGAGCCCGCGGCATGACCACCTCCCCCGAAGCCGTGGGCCCCGACGCCGCCACACCGGGACGGCCCGTCCTGGAGGCCACCGGCCTGAGCGTCGTCCACCGCACCCGCTCCGGCCCGCTGCACGCCGTCAGCGGCGTCGACCTGGCCCTGTACCCGCGCCGCACCCTCGCCCTGGTCGGCGAGTCCGGCTCTGGCAAGAGCAGCATCGCCAAGGCCCTGCTACGGCTGCCCCCGCCCACCACCGGCACCGTCACCCTCGACGGCACCGACCTCGCCGCGCTCTCCCCGCGCGCCCTGCGGGCCGTCCGGCCCCGCCTCCAGATGGTCTTCCAGGACCCGCTCTCCTCCCTCAACCCGCGCCGCCGGGTCCGCGACCTCGTCGCCGAACCCCTCGACGCCCACCCCGACCCGGCCCGCGACCGCGAGGAGACCGTCACCCGGCAGCTGGAGGCCGTCGGCCTGCCGCCCGCCCTGTTCGGCGACCGCCGGCCCCACCAGCTCTCCGGCGGACAGGCCCAACGGGTCGCCATCGCCCGGGCGTTGGCCGCCGGGCCGCGCGTCCTGATCGCCGACGAGGCGGTCTCCGCGCTCGACGTCTCGGCCCAGGCCACCGTGCTCAACCTGCTGCGCGGGCTCACCGAGGAGCGCGGACTGGCCGGCCTGTTCATCTCCCACGACCTCGGCGTGGTCCGGGCGGTGAGCGACGAGGTGGCCGTGCTCCAGCTCGGCCGGGTCTGCGAGCGCGGCCCCACCGAGGCCGTGCTCGCCGCCCCGGCCCACCCCTACACCGCCGCCCTGCTCGCCGCCGTCCCCGAACCCGGCCGCCCGCTGCGCGACACCGGCCTGCTCCCCGCCGACCCGCCCTCCCCGCTCGCCCCGCCCAGCGGCTGCCGCTTCCGCACCCGCTGCCCCCTGGCCGACTCCCGCTGCGCCGCCGAGGAGCCCCGCCACCGGGACGTGGCACCCGGCCGCACGGTGGCCTGCCACCGCCCGCTGGTCGGCGCCGCCCGGGCCTGACCTCCGTGGTCAGTACAGCTAGCGCAGGACGGACTCCAGGAAGTCGCTGCCGATCCGGGCCACGACCGACAGGTCGAGCTGGTGGAGGACGTAGCGGCCCCGGCGGCGGGTGGTGAGCAGCCCGGCCTTGCGCAGGACGGCGAGGTGGCGGGAGACCTCCGGTGCGGTGATGTCCTGTGAGTCGGCCAGCTCGCTCGTCGAGTACGCCCCGCGCGCGAGGTGGCGGCACAGGTTCATCCGCATCGGGTGGGTCAGCGCCTCCAGGCGCAGCTTCACCGTCTCCACCGACTCGGCGCCGCCGACCTCGTGGGCGGCGGCCGGGTACTGGATCACGGGCTGCCAGCCCGGCGCGTACAGGGCGAAGAAGTGCGGCCAGCCGAAGACGGTCGGCAGCAGGGTGACGCCCGTGCTGCCGGCCTCGGTGCGGCCGTGCACCAGTTTGTCGACGACGATGCGGGTGCCGTGCCCGTCCTCCTCCAGGCTCAGTACGGAGGAGGTCGCCGCGAGCGCCTCCGCCAGGCCCTTGCGGCGCAGCAGGTCGGTCTTGTGCCGGGCGTCGGCGGCGAGCTGGACCTGGACGCGGCGCCAGGCGTCGGCGAAGAACGCCCGGTCGCAGTCCTCCAGGAGGCGCCGGATCCAGGCGCGGGTGCCGGTGGGGTCGGCGAGCGTCCGTTCGACGAAGGCCGCCTGGCGCGGGCCCCGCGCGGCGGCGAGGTCGAGCGCGCGGCGCCGCGACCGGCCGTCGGTCAGCGGCGAGGGCATGCCCTGCGAGTAGCGGCTGCTGTTGCAGGAGATCTCCAGGGCCGAACCGACGAAGGTCTCGTCGTCCAGCTGGTCGAGGTCGTCCAGTTCCTCGGCGAGCGTCTCCCGGGGCCGGGGCGGCATCAGGAAGTCGGAGCGGGTCGAGCGCCACATGAAGTCGGCCTCGACGAGCCGGTCGGCGAGCTCCGGTTCGAGCGTGGCGGAGGTCGCCGTCGTCCACGCGTGCAGGCGTGGGTGGTGAGCGGGCTCGGCCAGCGCGTGCAGGGCGTTGCCGAGTTCGGCCAGCGGCGAGGGGCAGAAGATGATCCGCTCGTGCGGCAGTCCGGTGATGTCAATGGTCACGCTCACCCCACCATGGTGCCGGATCGGGCGGCGGCGCCGTCCCGTCGTTTGACCAGTACCGTCAATCGGCGGGACGGGAGGGGCGCGCCGGGCGCAGGGTGAGGGCATGAACGCACTGCAGCAGCACCTCCTCGACAGCCACCGGGCCGCCCAGCGCGGCGAACCGGCCCCGCCCCTGCCCGGCACCCACGACCTCGCCGTCCTGCGGGCGGTCGTCGGCCGCATCCGCGCGGCCCTCGGACTCCGGCGGGGCTAGCGAGGCGTACGCGCGGTGCTACGAACACCTCGGCTTGGCGATGCCTCGGACACGGGTCCGAGGTCGAATCCGCCCGTCATCACAGGATGGCGGGCGGATTCGTGTCGCTCCTGCGCTTTTCGTACGCAGGCGCGCGGTGTCACCGCCCGACGAAGCCGAGGGGCACCGAATTGCTGGTGTTCGAAGAATTGACCTTGTCCTTCGTCTTGGCGTCCGAGAGGGCGATCGTCCCCTCACTCGTATTCAGACCGTCGGGGCATACCGAGTCGGCCGCCCTGCCGACGTCCACCCCATTCGCGGGCACGGTCAGGCTGTGCTTGCTGTCTTCGTCCGTGAACACTGCCCAGCGCACCAGGCCGAGGTCACTGCCCTCCAGATGAACCGGTCCGCCCGCCTCGACCTGGGGCGGGTAAACGGAGGTAATGTGCATGCCCATCCTGTCTCGCCTCCTCTTCTCTCACGCGTGCCGTCGGTCGGAATTAGCCCCGGTGGAGCAAGACCTGAATCCAATCTAAAAGCCCACCGGCGGCTGGGCAACCCCATTCGGTCGGGAAACACGGTTTCATGGAGATACATCAACAACATCACCACCAAGATGATTCGCTGACGAATCATTGATAAAATGCCCCTGTCGGGACGTGGGCGCAGCACTCCCCTTTGCGCACGGCCCGGGAGAAACCCGATCCGGCGGGACACGCGATGCCGCTACGGATTCTCGAAGACGATGTCCAGACTATTGCTCGTGTTGCCCGGCGCGATCTCGTTCTGCGCATCGGCAGTGGAGAGCCAGACCTTTCCGCACCCGTTGGCCAGCCCCGGCGGGCGCCTCGACGTCGCCAGGTAGCCGACATCGCTACCCTTGGCATCCGTGATGACCGTCCTGCCGTCTTCGTCCGCGAACACCGCCCAGCGCACCAGGCCGAGATTGCTGCCCTCGAAAGTGACCGGCCCCCGTTCCTCCACGTCAGGGGGGTCGACCCTGTCGATGCGGGGAACGAGTCGCTTGACGTGAACGGTCACGTCTCCGGACCCGTAGGTCTCCGGTGGGCAGTCCGGCGGGCTCGTGACGGCCAGCCGAACCTTGGGATCGCCGGAGGAGAGCCCGCTGCCGACGCGGACGGCGACATCGAGATCGATCCGGTCCCCGCTGTCGTAGACGTCGAGGTGGGCGCCCGCGCACCTCAGGGTGGAATTCCCCGGCGACCGCTCGCCCCGGAAGGTCCCCGGCCGGCCTCCGTTCCGGCTGAACCCCACGACGTCCTCCTCGAAGGTCAGCCCCGGATCGGCGGTGAGGACGAGGTCCGCGCCCGCGACCCCCTCCCGCGCGTCGACCACCCGGAACGCGGCGGTGACCACGGAACCCGGGTCGACCGGGACGTCCTCGGCCGTCACGTCCAGCCGGCCGCCGCTGCCTCCGGTCTCCACACCGCTCACCATCCCAGCACGGTCGCCCAGACCTCCCCGGCCGACGGGTAGTTACTCTCCTGGGGATCGAATGCCCATTCACACGTCACCAGGACCCCACCCTTCTGGGCGTCTTCCAGGCTGGCCTCCACCTTCACATGGATCTTTCCGATGTTCAGGTTCGGATCATCGGTGTAGTGCCCGGAGTAGCCGGACACGAAGGCGACCACCCTGTTGACGCACTGCTCGAACGAGAACTGCTGCGTCAGGGTCCTGACGGATGCGTCGCTGGACCGCGGAAACTCGAAATGGCACTGCTCGACCTGGATGATCGGCGCCACACTCACTCCGGCCACTGTCTTCCCTTCCCGTTTCCCGCTACATCCCACCCGTCTCGGCGATGACCAGGATCCGCGCCGAGGCCTGGAAGTTGTAGTCGGGGCCGGCGTCCCGCGGACGCAGCAGGAATGTCACCTGGACCGCGGCGGTATTACCGGTCAGCTTCCCCACGGAGCAATCGACGTGCTCCTTGCCGTAGGGGGCTTCACCGGGATTGTAGGGCCCCCTCAGGAATTCAAGGGAGAACGCCTGGATAGCGGCTTCGGCATTCTTCACGGGGTGACTGAAGGTGGCAGTACCATGCCATATCAATGGCTCCGTGCTGCGGCCGTGCTCATATGGGACGGCATCGACGACCGTGAATTCTATTCCCATGATCTGATCTCCGGACTCGCCCTGCGGATCCTGACCGCCGGCCGGTCAGTCCGTCACGGCCGGCTTGCCCCCGTTCGAGGTGTCCGTCGCCTCCTTCGCCCTCGTCCCGCTTTCGGCGCCGCCGGGGTCCGGAGCGAGGGTCCGGCCCGGCCGGCCGACGGTTCGCACACTTCCCAGCGCACACCATCCCGTCCACGATCGCAACCCGGTGCGGTACGACTACCCGGAGCGACCGGCCCGCGGGCTCACGCCCCGAGGAACTCCGGACCGAAGTGCTGTATCCGGTCCGATCGTGGGCCGACAGGTGACCGCCCACCACCCCGGGCGGGCTGCCCGGGTCAAGGCACCGGGCCTTTGCGGTGGTGTTCGGCGGCCGGGGTTACCCGCACGGCGGAGTGCGGGCATGCGTGCGGAGCGGCCGTGACCGAGTCGGCCGTGAAGCCCCCGGGTGAGAGCGCCCCCTGCGCCGTCACCCGGACGACGGAAGGAAGAGTCCTCCGATGACCACGGACACCACGACGGCCGACGCGCCCGCCAACGACGTCGCCACCCGACGGGAGGAGGCCCGCGCCCGGCTCCTCGACCAACTCCTGGGCCACGACGGACAAGCAGCGCTGAATCCGGACGGCCTCCGGGTCGCCGACCCCACCTTCACCGGCCACGGCTGTCCGCTGCGCCTGGACCTGGGCGACGGCACCCGCCCCGCGGAGCCGCACACCCCGGTCGCGTTCCGGGACACGGTGGTGGAGACCGGCACCTACACGTGGCTGTTCCCCGCGCTGCACGGGTACGTGCCGGGCGACGATCTGATCGAGGAACTCGGCGCGCCCGGCGGTCAGATGGACCTCAACCCCCCGCTCCCGTTCGACAAGAGGCAGTGCGCCGAGCTCGGCGAGAAGATCGACGACAAGTACCTGGCGAAGCCGTCGAAGCCGTCGACGGCCCCGGCCGAGGCCGGCATCCCGGCGGGCTACACCTACCTCGGCCAGTTCCTCGACCACAACATCACCTTCCAGGCCGACGTGACCTTCGACAGCAACACCATCGGGGACACGACGAACTTCCGCAGCGCCAGGGTCGACCTCTCCCACGTCTACGGACTCGGTCCCAAGACCCAGTCGTTCGCGTTCTACGACAACCTCGACGTCGGAAAGTTCTGGATCGACCCGAACCGCGACTACGACGTGCCCCGCAACCCCCAGGGCGTCCCGGTCATCGCCGACCCGCGCAACGACAACACCATCATCTCGATCCAGATCCACCACGCCTTCATGCTGTTCCACAACGCCGTGGTCGACATGCTGAAGGGCTCGGTCCCGGACGTCGCCCTCTTCGACACGGCCAAGCAACAGGTCGTCTGGCACTACCAGTGGATGATCCTCAACGACTGGCTTCCCAGGATCGTGAAGGACTCGGTGTACGCGAAGGTCAAGGCGGCGGCCGAGAACAAGGAAGCCCCCTTCCTCCTCTTCAACCCCCCGCAGGACAAGCCGGTCGCGCTGCCCCTCGAATTCACCGCCGCCGCCTACCGGCTGCATTCGCTGCCGGTCGAGGAGTACCGCCTCAACAACACCACGACCGGCCACCTCTTCAACTTCCGCAGACCGTTCTCGCCGCTGCGCACCGAACAGGTCATCGACTGGCACCAGTTCTTCGTGATCCCGGGGGCCACGCAGCAACCCCAGTACGCGAAGAGGTTCGACAGGAAGATCATCCACGCCTTCCTCCAGATGCCGCCGCCCATCGACAGCCCCCTGACGTGGCTGGAGGACTCCACGGAGAAGGAAGGGCTCCCGGACGGAAACCCCTACCAGGGCCAGCTCTACTCGCCGCTGCTCTCCATCGCCATCCGGAACCTGCGCCGCGCGAACTCCTTCGTCCGCAAGGACGGCACCAAGGGGCTGCCCTCCGGGGAGGACCTCGCCAAGGAGGTGTACGCGAAGTACAGCTCGGGCCACGATCCTTACACGCCGAAGGACTTCGGGCTGCAGGACTTCGACCACGTACCGCCCTGGTACTACGTCCTGGGCGAGGGCGCGCTCGAAGAGAAGTCGGACGTGGGCAGCCTCAAACTCGGCACCCTGGGCAGCGCCGTCGTCGGCGAGGTGATCGCCGCACTGATCAAGGCCGACCCGGGTTCGTACCTCAGCCACAACAGCAGGAACTCGGCGAACCCGTGGAAGCCGACGTTCGGCAAGGACCCCGGCACGTTCTACATGGCGGACCTCGTGCGCATCGCCGGACTCGTGTGACGACAGGCCCCCGGGCCCGGCCGCCGAAAAGGTCCTCACGTCGACGGTGCTCGTGGTCGGCTGCGGGGAACGGGGGCGGAGCTCTTGATGAAGATCAGGTCCACCGTCCCGGCCGGTGAGGCGTCAGCCCGTGGACGGGGGGTTCCCACCCGCGGTGACCACGCCCGTCTCATAGGCGATGACGACCAGCTGGGCCCGGTCGTGGGCGTCGAGCTTGGCCAGCAGCCGCCGGACGTGGGTCTTGACGGTCGCGATGCTCAGCCCCAGATGCTCGGCGATCACGCGGTTGGGCAGTCCCCGGGCCACCAGTCGGAGGACTTCCCGTTCCCGTGGGGTCAGGCCCGCCAGCTCCCGGGCGAGCCGCGGGCGCGGCTCGTGGCGTCCGGCGAACTCGCGGATCAGACGGCGGGTGACGGCGGGCGCGAGCAGGGCGTCGCCGGCGGCGACCACCCGCAGGGCCGCCAGCAGGTCGGCGGGGAGGATGTCCTTCAGGAGGAATCCGCTGGCTCCGCCGCGGAGTGCCGCGTACACGTACTCGTCCAGGTCGAAGGTGGTGAGGACCAGCACGCGGGTGCCGACGGCGTCCGGGTCCGCGCAGATGCGCCGGGTGGCCTCCAGACCGTCCATACCGGGCATCCGGATGTCCATCAGCACGACGTCGGGCCGCAGCCGCAGGGCGAGTTCGACGGCCTGCTCCCCGTCGGCGGCCTCGCCCGCGACGGCGAGGTCCGGCACGCTCTCGATGAGCAGGCGGAAGCCCGTCCGCAACAGCGCCTGGTCGTCGGCGATGAGGACCCGGACCGGCCGGTTCACCGTGCCGCCTCCGATCCGCAGGGCAGCCGCGCGTGCACCCGGAACCCGCCCGTCGCCAGGGGGCCGGCGGAGAGGGTCCCGCCGCACATGGCAGCCCGCTCCCGCATCCCGACGAGCCCGTGCCCGCCGCCGAGACGCCGGAACGGGAACCGGGACGGGAGCTGAGACGGGAGCCGGGCCGGCGCGTCGTTGACGACCTCGATCTCGACCGCCTCGGGATCCACCCGGGACAGGCTCACCCGGCAGTCCGCCGATCCCGCGTGCCTGACGACGTTGGTGAGGGCCTCCTGGACGATCCGGTAGACCGCCAGTTCCACCCCCGGGGGGAGCGGTGGATCCGGATCGACGGACAGCTCCACGCGCGGGCCCGCGCCGGCCGCGAGCGCGGGCAGGTCCGCCAGACCGGGGGCGGACCCCAGCTCGGCTCCGTCACCGGGTGAGCGCAGCACGCCGAGCATGCGGCGCATCTCGGTGAGCGCCGTCCGGCCCGCCGTCCCGACCAGGGCGAGGGTCCGCTCGGTCTCCTCCGGATTGGTGGAGGCCACCGCGCGGGCCACCTCGGCCCGGACCGTGATGACGGTCAGATGGTGGGCCACCACGTCGTGGAGCTCGCGGGCGATCCGCAGGCGCTCGTCCGTCACGGCCTGCCGGGCGGCGAGTTCCGCGTACGACCGCTGCTCCCTCAGCGCGGTGCCCACCAGCCAGGGCAGGGTCATCATCAGGGACGCGAAGACGACGCCCCCCGCGACCTCGGAGGCCGGGACCGGTCGCGGTCCGAGGGCCATGGCCGCCGCGACGGCGCCCAGCGAGCAGCCGAGCGCCGTCGCGGACGGGCGCCGCGGTTCCCGCGCCGCCACCGTGTACAGGGCGGTCCCGACCGGGACCCAGGACGCCTCCCATCCGGTGGACACCACGGCGAGGACCGCTCCGGCCAGGACCGTGTACAGAACCCGGACGGGCCACCTCCGCCGTACCGCGACCGGCAGCCAGACCACCGCCGCCACGACCCCCGCGCCCCAGCCACCGCTCAGCGTCTCGCTCACGCCGAACGCCAGGGCGAGGAGCACGGCCGCGACCGTGTCCACTCCCTGCCACTGTCCGTCCCGCAGACGTCCGGCCACCAGCGGCCGTGACTTACCGTCACCCATGCCGGCCACGCTATCCAAGCGGGGCCCAGGACCCGTCAGCCCGGAGGACGTCATCTCACGGGCTGAGTCATCCGCACGACCGATGCCCGTCGTACCCTCCTGGGCTGACACCGGGTTCCTCCCCGGGGGCGAAGCCGCCCGGCTCGTCGGCCGGAACAGTGGAACGCATGAACCGGAGAACACTGCTGTCCTCGGGCGCCGCACTGGCCGCCGCCCTGATCCCGGGTCCGCTCGCGCCGGCGGCCGTCGCGCAAGCGGGGCAGGAGGAACCCGTGCGGTTCCAGCTGCCCGCCCCGAGCGGCCCGTACCCGCTGGGCACGGTCGCGCTGCACCTGGCCGACACCGCGCGGCCGGACCCCTGGGTGCCCTCCCGCCCCTGCCGTGAGCTGATGATCAGCGTCTGGTACCCCGCCCGCGGCCGCGCGGACCGCCCCACCGTTCCCTGGATGCCTCCGGCGGCGGCCGACCGGTACCTGAGCATCCTCGGCCTGCCTCCCGGCCGGGTACGGCTGGGAGCCACCCACGGCCACGAGGGCGCTCCCGTCGGCGGCCCACCCGGCCCCCTACCCGTCGTGCTCTACTCCCCCGGCGCCGACGCGTCACGGTCGTTCGGCACCGGCGTCGTGGAGGACCTCGCCAGCCACGGCTTCGTGGTGGTCACCGTCGACCACACCTACGACGCGGCGGCGGTCGCCTTCCCCGGCGGACGCGTCGAGACGAACCCGACGGGCGGGATCAGCGACTACGCCAAGGCCCTCACGGTCCGTACCGACGACATCCGCTTCGTCCTCGACCGGCTCGCCGTCCTCCGCTCGGGTGGCCACCCCGGCGTCTGCCGCACCCCGCTGCCCGCCGGCCTGCGCGGGGCGCTCGACCCGCGGCGCGTCGGGATGCTCGGCCACTCCCTGGGCGGCGCCACCACCGCCGCGACGATGCTCACCGACGGACGGATCACGGCGGGCATGAGCCTGGACGGGGGCGCGGCGGGCCCGGTGGTGGACGCCGGGCTCGACCGTCCGTTCCTGGTCGTGGACACCCCCGGCAAGGGCGGCATGGAGAACAACCCCGCCCTGCGCGCGTTCTGGTCGCACCTGCGCGGCTGGCGCCTGCACCTGACCGTACGGGGAGCCGCGCACCAGTCGTTCGGCGACGACGTGCTGATCCTGCCGCTGATCGCCCCCCTCCTGGGCAGGTCGGCGTCCGATCTGGAGGAGGATGTCGGGACGATTCCCGGGCACCGGGCACAGGCCTTCCAACGCGCCTACCCGCGAGCCTTCTTCGACCTCCACCTCCGCGACCAGGGGCGGCTGCTCGACGGCCCCTCCCCCGACTTCACCGAGGTCGACTACGCCCGGTGAACGCCTTGGCGCCGGCCTCGCACGGGGATCACGACCCGGGGAATCCCGCGGGGCGGCGAATGCGGGCCGGGGTCAGTCCTTGTGCCGGAAGGACGCCTGCCCGGCGGCTTCGGCGTCGGCGCGGAAGCGGGACCACGCACCGGGGCCGAGTCCGAGGGCGTCGAGGAGGTACGCGGCGACGGCGTCGGCGACGAGGGCGACCCGGTCGGCGTCCGGGTCGGTGGTCTCGCTCACGGCCTCCCCGGCGATGCCGCCCAGGGTGTGCTCCCCGCCGGGGACGACGAGGAGCCGCTTGGGGGCGGGGCTGAGGTCGAAGGCGTCGAGGAACCAGTCCGGTCCGCGCGTGGACATCCTCGATCGATCCTTGTCGCCCGCGATGACGAGCGCCGGCGTGGTCATGGTGGAGTAGTCCGGCCGCATGAAGGGCAGGTGCTCGACGGCGAACGGCGTGAGCGAGTCGCCCGTGCCGGTCGCCGCGATGAGCACGCCCGCCGTCGCTCCGCCGTGGGAGAGGTCCTCGCCCGGGACGCCCTGGGCGTCGAACACCCGGGCGCCCAGCAGGGCGCCGACGGTCTGGGCGCCCCAGGAGTGCCCGACGAGGGCGACACGGCTCTGGTCGGCGCGGTCGATCAGGTCGCCCGCCTCGGCCAGGACGGCGTCGAGGTGGTCCAGCACGGCGTGGAGGTCGTCGACGCGCACGCGCCAGACGGTGCCGAACCGCGGATCGTCGAACCCTATGGCGTTGCGGCGCGAGTCCAGGTGGGTCGGCTGCACGACGACGAAGCCGGCGGCGGCCCAGCGGTCGACCAGCGGCTCGTAGCCGTCCATCGACCACGCGTTGCCGTGGGAGAACACGATGACCGGAAGGCCGCGGCCCTCGGCCGGTGCGGTCACCTTGACCTGCAGGGGCACCGCCCGCCCACCGGCGGGAACGGTGATGGGCTTGACCGCGACGGTCTTCGTCCGGGATTGCGCGGGAGTGAGCATGTGCGGACTCTCTGTCGGGAGGACGCGTGCCGCATACTTGGCGGAACGATGTTCCGCTCACATTAGCGGAACAATGTTCCGCGAACCAGAGGTGAGACCTTGTCCCCATCGGCCGGCTCCAGAGCGGCAGGCGCACAGCGCACCCGCCAGTCCCTGCTCGCGGCCGCGGCGCAGGTGTTCGTCGAGCAGGGCGTCCAGGCGCCCATCCGCGACATCGCCGGCCGGGCCGGCGTGGGCCTGGGCACCGTGTACCGCCACTTCCCCTCCCGGGCGGAGCTGGTCGTCGCGGTCTACCGGCACCAGGTGGACGAGTGCGCGCAGCTCGCCGCCGACCTCGCGGGGTCGCCGAGGCCGGGCGAGGCCCTGGAGCGGTGGATGGACGCGTTCGTGGAGTTCCTGGTCACGAAGCACGGACTGGGGGCTGCGCTCCAGTCCGAGGACCCCGGCCTGCAGAGCCTGCACTCCCTGATGCTCGACACACTGGTCCCGGCCTGCGCCTCGCTCCTCGACGCCGCCGCGGCCCGGGGCGAACTCGACCCGGACGTCACCGCCTACACGCTGATGCGCGCGGTCGGCAACCTGTGCATCCTGGGCCCGGGTTACGACCGCGAGCATGCGCGGGCCATGGTCTCCCGGCTCCTCGCCGGCTGCCGGACCACCATGCCCCCGGACGGTCCCGCGGCGGCCTGACGACGGGAATCCGCACGGTCTTGCCACGGGACGCACCGTCGGGGTCACCATCGATCAGGCGACCCCGTCGGGACGGGGTGATGCGCCGGAGGCCGGGAACGGCCGCGACGTACAATCGCGGCGAAAACGAAGCGCCGGGCCGGGATTCCGGCACCGGCGTGAGGGAGGGGACAGGATGTTCGGTTCGGAGAAGAAGCTCAACGACATGGCGGCGCGGCTCAGGCCCGACCTGAGTCGGGAAGCGCTCGGCGTCGGGCCGGACTTCCCGGGCATCGCCCCGAACCCGGTCCTGAGCAGGGACGCACGGAAGCGCAATGCGGAACTGCGCACGGGGGCGCTCGCGCTCGGCGTTCTCGTCGACTGGCGGGAGATCAGCAGCGGCGGCAGCCCACGCGTGGCCCTGATGCTCGACGTGGAGACCATCGGCGGCATCTCGTTCCGCGGTATCGCGGACGAGAACCTCACGATCACCGAGATCACCCGACTCGCCCCGGGGCAGACGTTTCCCGTGCGCTACCGGCCGGCCGTCATGGACCACTACGTCGCCCTCGCCCGGGACGCGGACCCCGCCCACGTGCAGCGGCTCTCCGACGAGATCGCGAGCCGCAAGCGGACCTGACCCGAAGCCAGTCGAGTGCGAACCGGCTCCGGGGCGGAGCGCCAGCGGCGCCTTCCACCCATTGCGGCCTCCGCGTACGATCGGCGGTCATGGTTGACCTCTATCCTCCGACCGAGCCGTACGACACCGGGTTCCTGGATACCGGAGACGGCAACCGCCTCTACTACGAGCAGCTCGGCAACCCGGACGGCAAGCCCGCCCTGAACGTCCACGGCGGCCCGGGTGCGGGGGCGCCGCGGCGGCCGACCCGGGCCTGGGACCCGGAGCGCTACCGGGTGATCCGCTTCGACCAGCGCAACTGCGGCCGCAGCACCCCGCACGCCAGCGACCCGGCGGCGGACATGAGCCTGAACACGACCCGGCACCTGATCGACGACATGGAGCGGCTGCGCGAACACCTCGGCGTGGAGCGGTGGTTGCTGAACGGCGCCTCCTGGGGGTCGACCCTCGTCCTGGCCTACGCGCAGCGGCATCCAGGGCGGGTCACCGAGATCGTCATCCCGGCCGTGACGACGGCCCGGCGGGCCGAGATCGACTGGCTCTACCGGGGTGCCGGGCGGTTCCACCCGGAGGCGTGGGACCGGTTCCGCGACGGCGTCCCGGAAGACGAGCGGGACGGCGACCTGTTGGCGGCGTACGCGCGGCTGATGGAGAACCCCGACCGCGCCGTCCGGGAGAGGGCCGCCGCCGACTGGCTCGCCTGGGAGGACGCGGTCGTCTCGAACGAGCCCAACGGTTCGCCCGGCATGTACAGCGACCGCGAGGTGGACGCGCGGATCGCCTTCGTCCGGATCTGCGCCCACTTCTTCAGCCACGGCGCCTGGCTGGAGGAGGACCAACTGCTGCGCGACGCCCACCTGTTGGCCGGCATCCCGGGCGTGCTCGTCCACGGCCGGCACGACATGGGCTGCCCGGTGCAGACGGCCTGGGAGCTCGCGAAGGCGTGGCCGGGGGCACGGCTCCACATCATCGAGGACTCCGGGCACGCCGGCAGCGAGGCGATGGGGCAGGCGACCCGGAGCGCCATCGAGGAGTTCAAGAACCGCTGACCCCCAGGCCTCGGAGGCGACCTCGCCGGCCCTGAACTCAGGTCGCCGGACCGCGGTCGACCGGGGCCTGCCACGGCAGGACCGGGCGGACCAGCAGTTCCCGCCCGTCCGGCCACGTCAGTCGGACCTCGGTGCCCGCCACCCGGACCGCCACCTCCGGTGCCGGGGGCGCCCCCGGCGCGCCGGTCAGCAGCACGGCGCCGACCACCACCTCGATCCGTTCTGACGACTCGTCACATACCCGTGCCGGAGCGGGCGGGAGCACGAGGAGGGGAACGGCGCAGCGGTGGCCGAAGGCGTTCGCCCGCTCGCGGCGGTGCACCTCCGCCGCCGTCCAGCCGTGCAGCCCGAGCACCGCGCTGACCAGCCCCGGGTCGTTCGCGCCGGGTGCCGTCCGGACGGCCGCGCCCGGAAGCCCCCGCAGGACCGTCTCCGGCTCCGCCTCGGCCGCCAGCGCGTAGCCCCCCTCGCGCAGGCCCCAGCCGGGCGGCCGGCGCAGGCCGTGCACCCTGATCTCCCAGGGCCCGGCCGGCACCGAGACGCTCACCACGGGCGGCGGCGCCGCGCCGGGGACGGCCCCGCCCGGGGGCAGCGGCCGGTGCCAGGAGGCGGCGTACCGGTCGGTCACGGCGAGCGGGTGGATGCGTTCGCGGCGGGTGGCGGTGCCGTCGGGCAGGAGCAGCGCCAGGTGGTTGTCGATCCGTGGCGCCTCCGGGCCGATCACCGGCCCGGTGCGGGTCGAGTAGGCGAGCCTGGCGTAGTGCGGCTCGTCGCGTTCGACGGCCGGCGGGGCGGTCAGGTAGCAGGAGCCGTGGTTGAGCACCCGGACGAGCCCGTCGGAGGCGGTCCGGTGGACGAGGAACCCGGGGACGGGCAGCGCGGCCGTCAGGTCGGCGCGCTCCCGCGCGAGCGGCTCCTCGGGCGCCGTCCACACCGGGTGGCCGGCCGGGAGCAGCAGCCCCAGGAACCCCATGGCCGCCGCGTACGGCGAGCCGGGCGAGCTGTAGACCTGGGCGGCCGCGCTCTGCTCCCCGTACCAGCCGAGCGGGAGCAGGCCGCGCGGGTCGGGCGCGCCCCGCTCGGTGAAGTGCCGCAGCACGCCGGAGGCCAGGCGGCGGGTCTGCCCCGGGGTGAGCGGGGTCGCGCCGTCCAGCGCCCCGAGCCAGACCGGGGCCAGGCAGGCGAAGCGGTAGCTCAGCGACCGCCCCTGGTGGAGCACCGCGCCGTCCGGCCCGAACAGCCAGCGGTACTGGGCGAGGAAGCGGTGCAGCCGTTCGCGGTACAGCGCCGCCCTGGCCCCGGCGCGTTCCCCGGCGATCCGCGCCCAGAGCAGCGGGTAGAGGTGGAACCCCCAGGCGTTGTAGTGGTCGAAGCGGCGGCCGGCGTCGTAGGCCGCTTCCGGGCCGACGGCGAACTCCCGCGGGCCGCCCGAGCGGTAGTCGTGGCGGGTCTCCGGCCCGTCCAGGTACCAGCCGTCGCCGGAGTACCACGGCTCGATCCGGTCCAGCCGGTCCTCGATCTCGCCTCGGTCGTGCCCGGCGCCGACGGAGGCGAGGAACTCGCCGACCACCGCCTGGAAGAGCACGTGGTTGTTCTCCCGGACGCCCCGGCCGACCGTCCCGCCGAGCCAGCCCGCCACCTGCTCGCGCTGACCGGAGGTCAGCCGCTCCCAGATCCACGGGCGGGACTCGTGCAGGGCCACCGCGAGCGACGCGGCCTCGACGATCTGCTGGGAGTAGTCGGTGACGGCCGGCCAGCGCTCCGGCCCGCCCGGGTCCGTGCCGGCGAGCAGCCCGGCGGTGACCTGCTCGGCCAGCTCTCCGAGGCGGCCGCGCGCCGGCTCGTCCCCGGCCGCCAGCCGGACGGCGGCCAGCACCGCCGTCCGCGCGAAGCCCTCCAGGCCGTCGGTGTCGCCGCCCGACCAACTGCCGCGCCCCGGTGGCGAGATCCGCGCCCCGAGCGGGCTGCGGTAGGGCCGCAGGGACGCCAGCAGGTGGTCCGCGACGGCGATCCAGTGCCGACGGGTCCAGCCCGTCACCGGCGCGCCCGCCCGGTCCTCGGGCGGCAGGTCGGGCCCCGCGGTCGGTCGGTCCCGCATACGGCGGCCTCCTCCTGGTGGCGACGGTGCCGGCGGCTCCGGCACCCTCACCGTACGGCCGGGCGCGCCGCGGGCCCGGGCGGCTCAGGCCGGGTCGGCGGTGGAGACGGCGAGCAGCTTGGTCACCGAGCCGTCGTCCCCGACCACGTCGCGCAGGTGGCGGAAGCCGAGCCGGCGGCACATCGCCAGGCTCGGGGTGTTCTCCGCGCCGACCATGCCGTAGACCTCCTTGAGCCCCAGTTCGTCGCCGGCGTAGCGGATCAGGCCGCGGACCACCTCGGCGCCCAGGCCCCGGCCCCAGAACTCCGGGGCCAGCGCGGTGACCAGCTCGTGGCCGTCGACGTTCCCGGTGCGCTTGACCTCGGCGTGGCCGGCGTACGCGCCGTCCAGCCAGAGGCCCCAGATGTCGAAGAGGTGCTGCGGGTAGACGTCGGTCAGGATCGCGCGGAACAGCGTGCGGATGTCCGGCTCGGGCACGAGGTCCTGGCCCATCCAGCGGCACACGTCCGCGTTGCGGAGCAGGGAGACGAAGGCGTCCTCGTCCTCGGGCCGGTAGGGGATGAACTCCAGGTGCTCGGTGCGCAGCTGAGGGGTCATGCCGCTCTCCTCTTGGGTCGTGGTGGTTCGGTGGTGCGGCAGCCGTGGGGCGGGGCCGGTCGGCGCGGCCGGCGGCCCCGTCCCCGCGGCCGGTCAGGCTCGGGCGTTCTCCATGCGCTCGCGCAGGCTCTTCGGGCGCATGTCGGTCCACACCTCGTCGACGTAGGCGGTGCACTCGGCCTCGGTGCCCTCGGTGCCGACGGGCTGCCAGCCGGCCGGGACGTCGAGGTCGGCGGGCCAGAGGGAGTACTGCTCCTCGTCGTTGCGCAGCACCTGGTAGCGGGTGTTCTCGTCCATGTCGGGCTCCTTCGTCATCGTCGGTCGGTCTCGGCGGGGTCGGTACGGGTCGGTACGGGTGGGCGGGGTCGGTACGGGGGCGCGGTGTCGGTACGGGTGGGCGGGGTCGTCACCGTCCTCCCCGGGCGTGCCGGGCGATCTGCCGCAGGGCGGCGGCGAAGTCCTCGGCGGCCCGGCGGACGGCCCCGGTGTCATGGACGGCGGGCCGGTGGTGCCAGGTGAAGGCGAGGCGTCCGTGCTGGGCCGCGCCGACCACCTCCAGCGGGTGGGAGCCGCCGTCCCGGGGGTCGTGGTCCTGGCCGAAGGAGCCGAGTTCGGCGCGGACCAGGCCGTCGCCGGCGGCCTCGGGCCGGGCGTCCCACTGGCCGAGGTAGTTGAAGACCACCTGGCCGTGGCCACCGGCGGCGAGGCGCTCGCGGACCCCGGGCGTCCCGAAGGTGCGCAGGGCGCCGAAGCCCAGGCCGTTGCCGGGCACCGCGCGCAGCTGGCGGCGGACGGACTTCACCAGGGCGCGCCAGTCGCGGTCCGGGCCGGGCTCGGCCGGGTCGGGGACGTGGAAGGTGACGGGGTGGACGGTGGTGAACCAGCCGACCGTACGGGACAGGTCGACGCCGTCCAGCAGGTCCTCGCGGCCGTGCCCCTCCAGGTCCAGGCCGATCCGCTGCTGCCCGCTCCAGCGGGCCAGGGCGAGGGCGAGGGCGGCCAGCAGCACGTCGTTGACCCGGGTGCGGTAGGCGGCGGGGGCGGCGCGCAGCAGCGCCTCGGTGTCGGCCTCGTCGAGTTCGACGGTGACCGCCGCGGTCTCGGCACCGCCGGCACCGGAAGGGCCGCCGGTCCCGGAAGGACCGCCGGTCCCGGACGGGCTGCCGGGCAGGTCCGCCCGGGCGCTCACCGCCTCCTCCCAGTACGGGAGTTCGTGGTCCAGGCCGCCCTCGGCGACATGGGCGGCGAGCCGCTGCGCCCAGTCCCGGAAGGAGGTGCCGCGCTCCCCGAGGGTGACCGGTCCGCCCTGGACGGCCTGGCGGTGGGCGCTCTCCAGGTCGTCGCGCAGCACCCGCCAGGAGACGGCGTCGACGACCAGGTGGTGGGCGACCAGGAGCAGCAGGGCCGGGTGCTCCGGGTGGCCGGTGAACAGGGCGGCGCGCAGCAGCGGGCCGCGGGCCAGGTCGAAGCCGGCGTGCAGCTCGTCGGCGGCCTTGGCCATGGCCGCGTCGGCGGCCCCGGCGTCCTGCCCGGTCAGGTCGTGGTGGACCAGGAGGTCCTCGGCGGGGGCGGGCGGCGGGTTGAACTGGTGCCAGCCGGCCTCGTCGCGGGTGAAGCGCATCCGCAGGGCGTCGTGGTGTTCCAGCAGGGCGTCGAGCGCGGTGCGCAGCGCCGCCGGGTCGGGGTCGGCGGAGAGTTCGAGCAGGGTGGACTGGTTGAAGTGGTGGTGGGCGGCGCGCGGGGTGGTCAGGAACCACTCCTGGATGGGGGTGAGCGGGACGCCGCCGGTCACCGGGCCGTCGTCGGCGCGCTCGGTGGCGGTGCGTACGACGGTGGCCAGTTCGGCCACCGTCTGGTGGCTGAACAGGTCGCGGGTGGCCAGGTGCAGGCCGTCGCGGCGCAGCCGGGAGACCACCTGCATGCTGAGGATGGAGTCGCCGCCGAGCAGGAAGAAGTTGTCGTCGGCGCCGACCTCGTCGAGGCCGAGGACGTCGGCCCAGATCCGGGCGATCCGGCGTTCGAGGTCGGTCTCCGGCGCCCGGCCGGGGCCGGCCGCGGCCTGGGCGGGACCGGGGTCGGGCAGGGCCCGCCGGTCGAGCTTGCCGTTGGGGGTGAGCGGGAGCCGCTCCAGCGCGACGAAGGCCGAGGGGACGAGGTGCGGCGGCAGCGTCTCGGCGAGGTGGAGCCGCAGGTCGAGGGCGGGGGCGCCGGCGGTGGCGTCGGCGGGGACGACGTAGCCGACCAGCCGGCCGCCGCCCGGGCCGTCGGCGCGGACGGTGACGACGGCGTCGCGCACCAGGGGGCTGCGGCGCAGGGCGCTCTCGACCTCGCCGGGTTCGATCCGGAAGCCGCGCAGCTTGATCTGCTCGTCGGCGCGTCCGGCGAACCGGAGCTGGCCGTCGGCGGCGCGGCGGGCGAGGTCGCCGGTGCGGTACATCCGCTCGCCGGGGGCGCCGTACGGGTCGGGGAGGAAGCTCCGGGCGGTGAGGCCGGGGCGGCCGAGGTAGCCGCGGGCGAGGCCGGGGCCGGCCAGGTAGAGCTCCCCGGTGACGCCGGGCGGCACCGGCCGCAGGGCGGTGTCCAGGACGTACGCGCGGGTGGCGCCGCTGGGGCAGCCGATCGCGGGGCTGCCGCTGCCGGGGGCGAGCGGGCCGGTCCAGGTGGCGACGACGGTGGCCTCGGTGGGGCCGTAGGAGTTGACCATGCGCCGGCCGGGGGCCCAGGTGTCGACCAGGTCGGCCGGGCAGGCCTCGGCGCCGACGACCAGGGTGCGCAGCCCGGTCAGGGCCGCGGCGGTCTCGGGTTCCAGGGTGGCCAGGGCGGCCGGGGGGATCAGGGTGTGGCTGATCCGGCGGGCGGTCAGGGCCTCGGCGAGCCGTTCGCCGACCAGCGGCCCCTCCTCGCCGGTGACGAGGGCGGCGCCGGAGAGCAGCGAGATGCACAGTTCCAGGACGGAGGCGTCGAAGCTGGGCGAGGCGAACTGGAGCACCCGGTCGCCGGGGCCGACGGCGTACTGCTCGGCGGCGGCGGCCGCGAAGACGGCGAGGCCGCGGTGGGTGACCAGGACGCCCTTGGGCGTTCCGGTGGAGCCGGAGGTGTAGACGGCGTAGGCGGGGTGGGCGGGGGTGAGGACGCTGGTGCGGTCGGCGTCGGTGGGCGCGGTGTCCGGGCCCTCGGCGGCCCAGACCTGGGCCGGGTCGTCGAGCAGCAGGTGGGCGGCGGCGTCGCGGACCATGAACTCCCGCCGGGGCGCCGGGTAGTCGGGGTCGACGGGGAGGAAGGCGCCGCCGGCCTTGGCGACGGCGAGCTGGGCGACCACCATGGCCGCCGAGCGGGGCAGGGCGAGGGCGACCAGCCGCTCGGGGCCGACGCCGCGCCGGATGAGCTGGTGGGCCAGCCGGTTGGCGGCCCGGTCGAGGTCCGCGTAGCTCAGCTCCCGTTCGCCGTCGAGCAGGGCCGGTGCCCCGGGGGTGGCGGCGGCCCGGCGCTCGAACAGCTCGGGCAGGGTCGCCTCGGGGACGGGGCGGAAGCCGCCGTGCGGCTCGGCGGGCGACTCCTCCGGGCCGGCCAGCGGCAGCGCGCCGACGGCGCGGGACGGGTCCTCGGCGACGGCGGTGAGCAGGGTGGCGAGCTGGCCGGCCATCCGCTCGACGGTGGCCGGGTCGAACAGGTCGGTGTCGTAGGTGAACAGGCCGTGCAGGGCGCCGCTCGCGGTCTCGACGAACTCCAGCACCAGCTCGAAGGGCGTCCGTACGGCGTCGGGCTCGATGCCGGTCACGTCGAGGCCCGGGAGGTCGGGTTCGGCGGACGGCGCGTTCTGGAGCACCACGTGGACCTGGAACAGCGGGCTGCGGCTGGTGTCGCGCACCGGCTGGACTTCGTCGACCACCTTCTCGAAGGGCACGTCCTGGTGGGCGAAGGCGTCCAGGACGGTCTGCCGCACCTCGCCGAGGAGGGCGTCGAAGGGCTGTCCGGGTTCGACCCGGGAGCGCAGCACCAGGGTGTTGACGAAGAATCCGACGAGCCGCTGGACCTCGGGCCGGTGCCGGCCGGAGGTGATGGTGCCGACGGTGATGTCGGTGTCCCCGCAGAGCCGGGCCAGGTAGGCCTGGGCGGCGGCGACCAGGGTGGTGAACAGGGTGGCGCCGCGCCGCCGGCCGACCTCGGCCAGCCGGCGGGCGGTGTCGGCGGGCAGCTCCAGTCGGACGGTGGCGGCGTTGGCGGCGTTGGCGGTGCGCACCGCGGGCCGGGGCCGGTCGGTGGGCAGCTGCGGCGGGACCACGCCGGTCAGTTGGCCCTTCCAGTAGGCGAGCTGGTCCCCGGTGGGCGCCCCGGCGGTGCGCTGCCAGTGGGCGTAGTCGGCGTACTGCACCGGCAGGGGCGCCAACTCGGCTTCGGTGGAGCCGAGTTCGGCGCGGTAGAGGTGGGCCAGGTCGGTGAGCAGCACGCCGGTGGACCAGCCGTCGGTGACCATGTGGTGCAGGGTCAGCGCCAGCACGTGCTCGCGGTCGGCCAGCCGGGCCAGGGTGGCGCGCAGCAGTGGTCCGCGGCGCAGGTCGAAGGGGCGGGCGCGGTCGGCGGCGAGCAGGTAGCGCAGGGCCCGCGGCCGTTCGTCGGCGGGCCGCCCGGAGAGGTCGTGCAGCGGCAGCGGCACGGCGTGCGGCGGGTGGACCAGTTGGACGCCGTGGCCGTCCACGCTGTCGAAGGTGGTGCGCAGCGACTCGTGCCGGGCCGTCAGGGCGTCCAGGGCCGCGCCGAGGGCGCCGGCGTCGAGGGTGCCGCGCAGCCGCAGCGCGAGCGCGACGTTCTCGGAGACGCCGGGCGTGAACTCCTCCAGGAACCAGAGGCGCTGCTGGGCGTGGGACATCGGGGCGGCGCCCGTGCGGGGCACCGGGACGACGGGCGGGCGGGCCGGGGCGGCGGGCTCCTCGGTGAGCAGCCGGGCCAGGCCGGCCGGGGTGGGGTGGTCGAAGACGGCGCGGGGGCCGAGCTCGGTGCCGAAGGCCTCGGTGAGGCGGGCGGCGAGCCGGATGCTGAGGATGGAGTCGCCGCCGAGGTCGAAGAAGCCCTCGTCGGTGCCGGGCGGGCGGATGCCGAGGACCTCGGCGAAGAGCTCGGTGGTGCGGCGTTCGGCCGCGGTGCGCGGTTCGACCCGCTCGCGGCGCCCGCCGGGCCGCTCCTCGGGGGCCGGGAGGGCGGCGCGGTCGACCTTGCCGTTGCGGCTGAGCGGGAGGGCGTCGAGCGGGACGAAGGCGGCCGGGACGAGGTAGTCGGGCAGGGCGCGGGCGGCGAACTCCCGCAGTTCGCCGGGGTCGGGGGCGCCGTCGGTGCCGACGGCGTAGGCGACCAGCCGGCGGGCGCCGGGCCGGTCCTCGCGGACGACCACGGCGACGTCGGCGACCAGCGGGTGGGCGGCGAGGGCCGCCTCCACCTCGGCGGGCTCGACCCGGAAGCCGCGGATCTTCACCTGGTCGTCCGCGCGGCCGAGGAACTCCACGGTGCCGTCGGGGCGGCGCCGGGCGAGGTCCCCGGTGCGGTACATCCGGGCGCCGGGCGGGCCGGAGGGGTCGGCGAGGAAGCGGGCGGCGGTCGCGCCGGGGCGGCCCAGGTAGCCGCGGGCCAGGCCCTCGCCGGCCAGGTAGAGCTCGCCCGCGCAGCCCGGCGGGACGGGCCGCAGCCGGGCGTCCAGGACGTGCGCCCGGCGGTCGTCCAGCGGGCGGCCGATCGGGACGGTGTCGGGCACCGCGGCGGCGTCCGACAGGGCGTGGGCGGTGGCGAAGGTGGTGGTCTCGGTGGGCCCGTAGCCGTCCACCACGGTCAGCCCGGGGCAGGCCGCCAGGACGCGCCGCACGGCGGCGGCGGGCACCACGTCGCCGCCGGTCCACAGGGTCCGCAGGCCGCCGAAGCAGTCCGGCGCGTCCTGGGCGAGGAGCCGGAACAGCCCGGCGGTGAGCCAGAGCGCCGTCGGCCCGTCGGGGCCGGCGAGGCGGCGCAGCAGGGCGGCGTCCACCGGCCCGTCGGGGGCGACGAGGACGCAGCCGCCGTTCAGCAGCGGCGCCCAGACCTCGAAGGTGGTGGCGTCGAAGGCGACCGGCGAGTGCAGCAGCACCCGGGCGCAGCGACCGCCGGTGAAGCGGCTGTCGGTGGCGAGCGAGGCGACGTCGCGGTGGCGGACGGCGACGGCCTTGGGCTCGCCGGTGGAGCCGGAGGTGTACATCACGTACGCCAGCCGGTCGGGGTCGGCGGGCGGCAGGTCCGGGGCGGCCGCCGCGTCGCGGGCGGCGGCGACCTGTCCGGCGGTCAGGGTCGCGGCCGCGCCGGCCCGCTCCAGCAGGGTGCGGCGGCGCTCCTCGGGGGCGCGCCGGTCGACGGGCAGGTAGGCGCCGCCGGCCTTGAGGACGGCCAGCTGGGCGACGACGAGTTCGGTGCCGCGGTCCATCGCCAGCGCGACCCGGTCCTCGGGGGCCAGGCCGTCGGCGAGCAGCCGGGCGGCCAGCCGGTCGGACCAATCGTCCAGCCCGCGGTAGCTCAGCTCGCGCCCGCCCTCGCGCACGGCGGGGGCGTCGGGGGTGCGGCGGACCTGTTCGGCGAAGATCCGCAGCGGGCTGCGCGGCTCCGGCGGGCGGGCGGTGGCGTGCCAGGAGGCGAGCAGGTCGCGGTCGGCCGGGGTGAGCGGGTCCAGTGCGGCGAGGTCGCCGTCCAGGCCGTCGGCGAGGGCGGTCAGCAGCAGGGCGAGGCGGTCGGCGGCGTCCCGGGCGGTGCGCTGGTCGAAGAGCGCGGGGTCGTACGCCAGGTCGAAGGCGAGCTGTCCGCTCAGGTGGGCGCGCAGGCACCAGGGGAAGGTGGTGGCGTCGTCGGCGCGCACCTCGACCACCCGGACGCCGGTGCGGTCCGCGGCGGACTCGTCGACGGGGTAGTTCTCGAACACCAGCATGCTGTCGAACAGCGGCTCCCCGGCGGGCAGTTCGCTCAGGCCCTGGATCCGGGTCAGCGCCAGGTGGTCGTGGCCGCGGCCCTCGCTCTGCCGGTCCTGGAGGTCGCGCAGCCAGGGCAGCACGCCGCCCGAGGGAATGCGGACCCGGGCGGGCACGGTGTTGATGAACAGCCCGATCATCGTCTCGACGCCGGGCAGTTCGGCCGGGCGCCCGGAGACGGTGGTGCCGAAGACGACGTCCGCGGTGCCGCCGTAGCGGGCCAGCAGCAGCGCCCAGGCGCCCTCGACCAGGGTGTTGACGGTCAGTCCGGCGGCGGCGGCGTTCTCCCGCAGCCGGGCGGAGGCCGCCTCGTCCAGGACGCGGTGGACGGCGGCGGTGGAGCGGGCCCGGTGGGCGCCGGCGGGGCGGCGGTCGTAGGGCAGCGCGGTCCGTTCGGTGAACCCGGCGAGCGCGGCGCCCCAGTGCTCCTCGGCGGCCCGCCCGTCCTGCTCGCGCAGCCAGGCCAGGAAGTCCGCGAACGGGCGGCGTACGGGGCGGGGCGCCTGCGGGCCGCCGGTCAACGCGGCGTACTCCTCGCAGACCTCGGTGAGCAGCTGGCCGGTGCTCCAGCCGTCCAGGATCACGTGGTGGGTGGACCAGAGCAGCAGCACCTCCTCGCCGGGCAGCGCGGCCAGGACGAGGCGGGTGAGCGGCGCGGAGCCCAGGTCCAGGCCGGCGGCCCGCTCCTCGGCGAGCAGCCGCTCGGTCTCCTCAGCGCGCCGTTCGGGCGTCAGGGCGCGCCAGTCGAGGTGGCGGACGGGCAGGGCGGCGTGGCGCGCGACCAGCTGGACGGGGTGCGGCAGGCCGCGCCAGTGCACGGCGGTGCGCAGCGCCGGGGTGCGGTCGGCGACCTGCTGCCAGGCGGCGGCGAAGGCCGCCGGATCGCCGACGCCGGCCAGCCGGACGGCGATCCGGTCCACGTAGGCGCCGTCCTCGTCGACCAGGCCGTGGAAGAGCATGCCGGACTGGAGCGGGGTCAGCGGCAGCAGGTCCGCGACCTCGCGGCCGTCGCCGACCAGGCCGTCCAGCCGTTCCTGGTCGAGGCCGGCCAGCGGGAAGTCGGACGGGGTGCGGCCGCCGGCGCCGGGGCCCGCGCAGTGCTCGGCCAGCTCGCGCAGCGCCTGGAGGGTCTGCTCGGCGAGGGCGCGGACGGCGGCCTCCTCGTAGACCTCCGCCGGGTAGGTCCAGCCCAGTTCGAGCCGGCCGTCCTGGACGGCCCCGATGACGTCCAGCAGGTAGGGGCGGGGCTCGTCGGGGTCGGTGTCGCGCCCGGCCGGGGGCAGCGAGCCGCGCAGCAGCCCGTCGGCGCCGGTGCGGGTGTCCCACTGGCCGTGGTAGTTGAAGCCGACCTGCGGCGCGGCCGCGCCTTCCGGGAGGGCGGACGGGAGCAGGTGGCGCAGCGCGCCGTGGCTGAGTCCGCGCAGCGGGACGGCGCGCAGCTGCTCCTTGACCGAGCGCAGGGTGTGGTGCCAGCCGGCCTCGGGGTCGACGCGCAGGGCGAGCGGGAACTCGGCGGTGAACCAGCCGACCGTCCGGGAGAGGTCCTGGTCGGGGAAGAGGTCCTCGCGGCCGTGGCCCTCCACCCCGATCAGCACCGTGTCCCGGCCGCACCAGCGGGCCAGGGTGCGGCCGAGGGCGCTGAGCAGGACGTCGTTGACCTGGGTGCGGTAGACCTCCGGGACGCGGCGCAGCAGCGCCCCGGTGGTCGCCTCGTCCAGCGTCACGGTGACGGTGGCGGCGGCGCCGTGGGTGTTGGCGCCCAGGCGCCCGGCGGGCAGTCCGGCCGGGGCCTCGCCGGTGCGGGTCCAGTACGCGGTGTCGCCGTCCAGGGCACCGGAGCGGGTGTGCCGCTCCAGCCGGGCGGCCCACCGGGTGTAGGAGGTGCCCGGCTCCGGCAGCCGGACGGGCGCGCCGGTGCGGGCGGCGTGGTGGGCGGCTTCGAGGTCGGCCAGCAGGATGCGCCAGGAGACGCCGTCCACGGCCAGGTGGTGGATCGTCAGCACGAGCTGGCCGGGCCGGCCGGCGCCGCCGTCGAAGTACAGGGCGCGCAGCATCCGGCCCTGGAGCGGGTCGAGGGAGCGCTGGGCCTCCTCGGCGGCCCGCTGCACCTCCGTCTCCAGGACGGTCCGGTGGTGGGTGAAGACGCCGTCCGGTGCCTGCTCCCGGACCTCCTGGTGCCAGCCGGCCTCGCCGTGGCGGAAGCGGGTGCGCAGCGCCGGGTGGTGCTCCACCAGCGCGAGCACCGCCTGCCGCAGCGCCGCCGGGTCGGTGTCCGGGGCCAGCACCAGCCGCTGGGTCATGGTGAAGCACAGCGCCTCGCCGGGGCGGCGCCCGTCGAGGTACCAGTGCTGGATCGGGGTGAGCGGGGCCTCGGCGGGCTCGGCCTCCTCCGCTTCCGTCCGTACGGTCGACTCCCCGGCGCAGAGGGCGAGTTCGGCGACGTTCTGGTAGCGGAAGACGTCCTTGGTGGTGAGGGCGAGTCCGGCGGCGCGGGCCCGGGAGACGATCTGGATGCTGAGGATGGAGTCGCCGCCGAGCGCGAAGAAGTTGTCCCGGGCGCCGACCCGCCGCACGCCCAGCACCTCGGCCCAGATCGCGGCGAGCCGCTCCTCGGTGCCGGGGCGCGGGGCGACGTACGGGGTGGTGCGGTCCGGCTGGGCGGGCGGGGCGGGCAGGGCGCGCCGGTCGGTCTTGCCGCTGGTGGTGCGCGGGACGCGGGCGAGCGGGACGAACGCGGTGGGCACCAGGTGGTCGGGCAGGGTGCGCCGCAGCCAGGCGCGCAGCTCCTCGGCGGGCGGCACCCGGTCGCCGGCCGGCACCGGGTAGCCGACCAGCAGGGTCCGGCCGCCCTGTTCGCGGGCGGCGACGGCGCAGTCCGCGAGGTCGGGGTGGGTCAGCAGGGCGGCCTCGACCTCGCCGGGCTCGATCCGGAAGCCGCGGATCTTGACCTGGTCGTCGGCCCGGCCGAGGAACTCCAGCTGCCCGGCGGCGTCCCAGCGGGCGAGGTCGCCGGTGCGGTACATCCGGGTGCCGGGGGCGCCGTACGGGTCGGCGAGGAAGCGGCCGGCGGTGAGCCCGGGCCGGCCGAGGTAGCCGCGGGCGACCTGCCGACCGGCCAGGTACAGCTCCCCCGGCATGCCGGGCGGCACCGGGCGCAGCGCGCCGTCCAGCACGTAGGCGGTGACGCCGCGGCCCGGCCGGCCGATCACCGGGCGCCCGGGGTGGTCGGCGCAGCGGGCGTAGGCGGCGTCGACGGTGCACTCGGTGGGCCCGTACAGGTTGTAGACGGTGACGCCGAGTCGGGCCCGGACCTCGGCCAGCTCCCGCCAGGTGGCGGCGGGGATCGCCTCGCCGCCGAGCTGGAGCAGCCGGGGGTGGTGCGGGGCGGGGCCGAACAGTCCGGCGGCGGTGAGTTCGCGCAGGTAGGAGGGGGTGACGTTGACGACGTCGAGCCGCTGCTCGACGATCCTGGCGCAGAAGGCCTGCGGGTCCAGCCGGACGTCCTCGTCGATCAGGTGGAGCTCCTGGCCGGAGACCAGCAGCAGCGGGCCCTCCCAGCTGGTGTCGAAGGAGAGGGAGGCGCTGAGGGCGACCTTCAGCCGGGCGCCGTCGGCGGTGTGCGGGGCGAGCATCCCCTCCCGGTGGTCGCGGCAGAGGTTGACCAGCTGGCGGTGCTCGACGACCACGCCCTTGGGGCGGCCGGTGGAGCCGGAGGTGTGGATCAGGTAGGCGGCGTGCCCGGGCAGGAGCGGGGCGGTCCGCTCGGCGTCGGTCAGGTCGTGGCCGGGCAGGGCGTCCCAGGGCACCTCGCGCAGGGCCCGCTCGGTCAGCACCGTGCGCGGCTCGGTGTCCGCCAGCAGCAGGGCGGCCCGCTCCTCGGGCAGGTCCGGGTCGACGAACTGGAGGACGGCCCCGGCCTTGAGCACCGCGAACAGCGCCACCACCAGGTCGGAGGTGCGCGGCAGCCGGACGGCGACCACCTGCTCCGGGCCGGCGCCGAGGGCCGCCAGGTGGCGGGCCAGCCGGTTGGCCCGGGCGTTGAGGGCGGCGTAGTCCAGCGTGGCGTCCCGGGCGACCAGCGCGGTGGCGTCCGGGGTGCGGGCGGCCTGCTCCTCGAACAGGGCGGTGAAGGTGGTGTCCGGCCCGGGCAGCGGCTCGCCCCGGCCCTGGCGCAGCACCTGCCGCCGCTCGTCCCCGCTCATCAGCGGCAGCTCGCCGACGGCCGTCCCGGGCGCCTCGGCGACGGCCGCCAGCAGGGTGGTCAGCCGGTGGGCCAGCTGCTCGGCGGTCCGCGCGTCGAACAGCCCGGTGCTGTACTCCAGGTAACCGGTCAGGCCGCCGCCGTGCTCGGCGAAGTCGAAGGAGAGGTCGAAGGCGGCGCTGCGGACCGGCGGGGTGACGGGTTCGACCGTCAGGCCGGGCAGCGGGGGCGTCTCGGCGCCGAGGTTGTGCAGTGCCACCATCACCTGGAACAGCGGGGTGCGGCTGGTGTCGCGCTCCGGCTGGAGGGCGTCCACCAGCCGTTCGAAGGGCACCTCCTGGTGGGCCAGGGCGTCCAGCACGGTGTGCTGGGCCGCGGTCAGCAGCTCGTGGAAGGTCAGTTCGGGGCGGATGTCGCCGCGCAGCACCAGGGTGTTGACGAACATGCCGACCACGTCGTGGAGTTCGCCCTGCTCGCGGCCGGAGGTGACGGTGCCGACGGCGACGTCGCGCTGCCCGGACCAGCGGGCCAGCAGCACCTGGCAGGCGGCCAGCAGGACGGTGTAGAGGGTGCCGTCGGCCTCGCGGCCGCGCTCGCGCAGCCGGGCGGTCAGCTCGGCGGGAAGCGTGAAGGTCGTCAGCGCGCCCTCCCGGGTGCGCACCGCCGGGCGCGGCCGGTCGGTGGGCAGTTCCAGCGGGACCAGGCCGTCCAGGGCCCGGCGCCAGTGGTCGAGGTCGGCCTCGGCGGCGGCGGTGCGGGTGCGCTGCCAGGCCGCGTAGTCGGTGTACCGGACGGGCAGCGCGGGCAGCCGCGGGCTCCGCCGTTCGAGGGCGGCGGCGTACAGCTCGCCGAGGTCGCGGCCGAGCACGCCCATCGACCAGCCGTCGGTGGCGATGTGGTGCACCGCCAGGGCGAGGACGTGCTCCTCGGCGGCCGTCCGGGCCAGGTGGGCGCGGAGCACGGGGCCCTCGGCGAGGTCGAAGGGGGCGGTGGCGATCCGCTCCAGGTGGGCGTCCAGCTCCGCCGCCGGGACGTCCGCGCAGGGCAGCTCGACGGGGTGCGGCGGGCGCACCACCTGCCGGGCCCGGCCGTCCCGTTCGGCGTACGTGGTGCGCAGCGCCTCGTGCCGCTCGACCAGGGCGTCCAGGGCGGCGCCCAGGGCGGCCCGGTCGAGGGCGCCGCGCAGCCGCAGCACGGACAGCGAGGTGTACTCGGTGCTGCCGGGCTCGAAGCGGTCGAGGAACCAGAGCCGCTGCTGGGCGTAGGAGAGCGGCGCCTCGGCCGCCGGGTCGGCGGCGGGGATGACGGCCGGTGCGGCGCCGGGGCGCGGGGCGCCGAGCGCCTCGGCCAGGTCGGCGAGCACGGGGTGGGTGAACAGCACCCGGGGCGAGAGGTCGGCGGCGCCGAAGGCGGCGCGCAGCCGGGCGGTGACCCGTACGGCGAGGATGGAGTCCCCGCCGAGGGCGAAGAAGTCGTCCTCGGCGCCGACCGCGCCGGTGTCCAGGACCTCCGCCCAGGCCTCGGCGACCAGCCGCTCGGCGGGGGTGCGGGGCGCGGTGCGCCCGCGGCCGGCCGCGAAGCCGTCCGGGCCGGGCACCGGCAGGGCGCGCCGGTCCAGCTTGCCGTTGGGGGTGAGCGGCAGGGCGGCCAGCGGGACGTAGGCGGCGGGCACCAGGTAGGCGGGCAGCAGGCGTTCCAGGTGGGCGCGCAGCTCGGCGGCGCCGGGCGGCCGGGCCGGGTCCTCCCCGACGAGGTGGGCGACCAGCCGGCGGGTGCCGGTGGCGTCCTCGTGGACGCCGACGGTGGCCAGGGCGACGCCCGGGTGGGTCTGGAGGGCGGCCTCGATCTCGCCGGGTTCGATCCGGTAGCCGCGGATCTTGACCTGCTGGTCGGCGCGGCCCAGGTAGCGCAGGGTGCCGTCGGCCTGCCAGCGGGCCCGGTCGCCGGTGCGGTACATCCGGGTGCCGGGGGCGCCGAAGGGGTCGGCGAGGAAGCGGCCGGCGGTCAGGCCGGGCCGGTTGAGGTAGCCGCGGGCCAGCCCCTCGCCCGCCACGTACAGTTCGCCGACGGCGCCCGGGGGCACCGGGGCGAGGTCGCCGTCGAGCACGTACAGCCGCAGGTCGGCGATGCCGGTGCCGATCGGGCCGGGGCCGCCGGCGGTGGCGGTCGCCAGGTCCAGCGCGGTGTGGGTGACGTGCACGGTGGTCTCGGTGATGCCGTACATGTTCACCAGGCGCGGCGCGTCCTCAGGGTGGCGCCGGTACCAGTCGGCGAGCCGGGTGACGTCCAGCGCCTCGCCGCCGAAGACCACCGTGCGCAGCGCCAAGCGGGCTGATATGTCCGGGAGTTCGGCGTCGGCGCGGGCCAGCTGATGGAACGCGGACGGGGTCTGGTTGAGGACGGTGACCCGCTCCTCGGCGAGCAGCCGCAGGAAGTCGTCCGGGGAGCGGGCGGTGTCCTCGGGCACCACGACGAGCCGGCCGCCGTGCAGCAGCGGGCCCCACAGCTCCCAGACCGAGAAGTCGAAGGTGTAGGAGTGGAAGAGCGTCCAGACGTCCTCGGCGCCGAAGCCGAACAGCTCCCGGGTCTGCTCGAACAGCCGGACCACGTTGGCGTGCGGCACCACGACGCCCTTGGGGCGGCCGGTGGAGCCGGAGGTGAAGATGGCGTAGGCGGGGCTGTCGGGCAGCGGGCGGTGCCCGGCGCCGAGCGGGCCGGCCGGGCGGCGGGCCAGGTCGGCGCGCACCGCGGGGTCGGCCAGGGCGAGGACGGGGACCTCGATGCCGGTCGGATCGGCCGGGGGCTCCAGGGTGACCAGGGCCACCGGGGCGGCGTCGCGCAGCAGTTCGGCGCGGCGTTCGGCGGGCAGGCCCGGGTCGAGCGGCAGGTAGGCCGCGCCGGTCTTGAGGACGGCGAGGACGGCCACCACCAGCTCGGCGGTGCGGGGCAGCGCCAGGGCGACGTACCGCTCGGGGGCGGCGCCGAGCCCGGCCAGCCGGTGCGCGAGCCGGTCGGCCCGGGCGTCCAGCTCGGCGTAGTCGAGGTGCTCCCCGCCGCAGGTGACGGCCTCGGCCCGCGGGGTGCGGGCGGCCCGCTCCTCGAACAGGTCGACCAGGGTGCGCGCGGGCCGGCCCTGCGCGGTGCCGTTCCAGTCGACCAGCAGCCGGCGGCGCTCCTCCTCGGTGGTCCAGGCCAGCGCGCGCAGCGGGCGGTCCAGCCCGGCGGCCAGCTCGGTGAGCAGCAGCCGCAGCCGCCCGGCGAGGGCGTCCACGGTCGCGGCGTCGAACAGCTCCGGGTCGTAGGCGAGGTCGAAGCCGACCTGCCCGCCCTGGTAGGCGCGCAGCACCAGCGGGAAGCTGGTGGCGTCCCGGGAGGAGACCTCGGCCAGGCGCACCCCGGTGCCGGCGGCGCGGGCGTCGTCGAAGGGGTAGTTCTCGAAGGCGACGATGCTGTCGAACAGCGCGCTGCCGGCGGGGACGTCGCTGAAGCCGGTGAGTTCGGCGAGCGAGACCGCCGAGTGCCGGCGGGCCTCGGCCTGGTCCGCCTGGAGCTCCCGCAGCCAGTCGGCGGCGGTGCGCTCGCCGTCCACCCGGACCCGGGTGGGCAGGGTGTTGATGAACATGCCGATCATCGACTCGACGCCGGGCAGCTCCTCGGGCCGGCCGGAGACGGTGGTGCCGAACAGCACGTCCGGCTCGCCGCTGTAGCGGGACAGCAGCAGCGCCCAGGCGCCCTGCACCACGGTGCCGAGGGTCAGGCCGGACTGCCGTGCGGTGCGGGCGAGTTGCTCGGAGACCTGCTCGGACAGGGCGGCGCTGAGGCTGCCCGCCGAGCGGGCCCGGTGGGCCTCGCGCCGCGCCCGGTCGGCGGGCAGCGGGGTGGCGGTGGCGAAGCCGTCCAGGACGGACCGCCAGTGGGCCCGGGCGGCCCCGGCGTCCTGGCCGGCCAGCCAGTGCACGTAGTCGGCGAAGGGCCGGCGCACCGCCGGGGCGGGGGCGCCACCGGTGGTGAGCGCCGCGTACTCGGCGAACACGTCGGTGAGCACCTGGGCGAGGCTCCAGCCGTCCAGGACCAGGTGGTGGGAGGTCCACAGCAGCTGGACCCGGGCCTCGGGCAGCCGGACCAGGGTGAGCCGGGTGAGCGGGGCGGTGGCGATGTCCAGGCCGAGGGCGAGATCCTCGGCCTTCAGCCGCTCCAGCCGTTCGGCGCGCTCGGCCGGGTCGACGGCCCGCAGGTCGAGGTGGGTCACCGGCAGCCGGACGCCCCGGCGCACCACCTGGAGCGGGGCGGGCACGCCCTCCCAGACCACGGAGGTGCGCAGCGCGGGCGTGCGGTCGGCGACCCGCTGCCAGGCCAGGGCGAGGGCGTGCGGGTCGGCGACGCCCTCCAGCAGCAGGGCGGCCTGGTCCAGGTAGACGTCGTCCTCGCCGCCGACCAGGCGGTGGAAGAGCATGCCCTCCTGGAGCGGGGTGAGCGGCAGCAGGTCCGTCACGTCCCGGCCGTCGCCGACCAGCCGGTCCAGCGCGGCCTGGTCGAGGCCGGCCAGCGGGAAGTCGGAGGGGGTGCGGCCGCCGGCGCCGGGGCTCGCGCAGTGCTCGACGATGCCGGTGAGCGCGGCGGCGGTGGCCTCGGCCAGGGCCCGGACGGTCTCCTCCCGGTGCACCCGGTCGCTGTAGTGCCAGGTGAGTTCCAGCTCGCCGTCGGAGACGACGGCGGAGACGTCGAGCAGGTGGTCCAGCGGCTCGTCGGGGGCGAGGTCGCGGCCGGGGGCCTGCCCGGCGGGGGCGAAGTCGCCGCCCTCGGGGGCGGTCCACTGGCCGTGGTAGTTGAAGCAGACCTGCGGCAGCGGACGGTCCCTCAGCGCGGCGGCCGAGCCGAGCCGGGCGAGGGCCTCGTAGCCCAGGCCCCGGCGGGGCACGGCGCGCAGCCGCTCCTTGACCCGCTTGAGGGTGGCGGCCCAGTCCGTCCCTTCCGGCAGGTCCAGGGTGACGGGGTACTGGGTGGTGAACCAGCCGACGGTGCGGGAGAGGTCGAGGCCGTCGAAGAGGTCCTCGCGGCCGTGGCCCTCCAGGGCGACGGCGACCCGCCCGGTGCCGGTCCAGTCGGCGAGGGCCCGGCCCAGCGCGCTGAGCAGCACGTCGTTGACCTGGGTCCGGTAGGCCTCGGGGACCTTCCGCAGCAGCGCCTCGGTGGTCGCCCGGTCGAGCCGGTGGCGCAGGGTGCGCACCGAGCCGGCGGTGGGGGTGCCGGGCAGGTCGACGGGCAGCGGCCCGGCGGGGGCGGCGGTCTCGGCGGTCCAGTACGGCAGGTCCGCGTCCAGGCCGCCGGTCCGGACGAGTTCGGCGAGCCGGTGGGCCCAGTCGGTGAAGGCGGTGGGCTCGGGCGCCGGGTCGGGGGTGCGGCCCTCGGCGGCCTGCCGGTAGGCCTGTGCCAGGTCGGCGAGCAGGACCCGCCAGGAGACGCTGTCGACGGCCAGGTGGTGGGCGGTCAGGAGGAGTTGGGGCCGGGCGCCGTCGGCGGGCCGGAACAGCACGGCGCGCAGCAGCGCCCCGGTGGCCGGGTCCAGCTCGGCGCGGGCGGCCTCGGCGGCCGCCTCCCGCTCCGCCTCCCGGTCGCCGGCGGGGCCGGTGGCCGGGTCGAGGGCGGTCAGCAGCGCTCCGGCGTCCGCGGCCGGCTCCTGCCGCCAGCCGTCCCCGGTGCGGGTGAAGCGGGTGCGCAGCGCCGGGTGGGCGGCCACCAGCGCGCCCAGCGCCCGGTCCAGCGCGGCTTCGTCCAGCCCGTACGGCAGGTCGAGCAGCATCGACATGGTGAAGTGCCGCAGCGGGCCGTGGGCGGCGAAGAACCACTCCTGGACGGGGGTCAGCGGGGCGGGCCCGTCCTGGTGGTGGCGCGGCGCGGGGGCGGCCGGCGGCTCGGCGGTGCGGGCGGCGGCGGCCAGGTCGGCGACGGTCTGGTGGCGGAAGACGTCCTGGGAGCCGATCCGCAGGCCCGCCGCGCGGGCCCGGGAGACGGCCTGGATGCTCAGGATCGAGTCGCCGCCGAGCTCGAAGAAGTTGTCGGTGACGCCGACCCTGGGCACGCCCAGCACCTCGGCCCAGATGGCGGCGAGGGTCTCCTCCTCGGGGGTGCGCGGGGCGGTGAACTCCCCTTCCCGGCCGTCGGTTTCGGGGGCGGGCAGGGCGCGGCGGTCGAGCTTGCCGCTGGTGCCGAGCGGCAGGGCGTCGAGCACGGTGAAGGAGGACGGCACCAGGTGGTCGGGCAGCACCCGGCGCAGGGCGGCGCGCAGGTCGGCGGCGGGGCGGGCGGCGCCGTCGGCGAAGACCAGGTAGGCGGCCAGCCGGTGGTGGCCGTGGGCGTCGGGGACGGCGGCCACGGCGGCGGCGCGGACCTCGGGCAGGTCGAGCAGGGCCGCCTCGATCTCGCCGGGTTCGATCCGGTGGCCGCGCACCTTGACCTGGTCGTCGGCGCGGCCGAGGTACTCCAGGCGCCCGTCGGCCGTCCAGCGGGCCAGGTCGCCGGTGCGGTACATCCGGGTGCCGGGCGGGCCGTACGGGTCGGCGGTGAAGCGGGCGGCGGTCAGGCCGGGGCGGCCGTCGTAGCCGCGGGCGACCTGTTCGCCGGCCAGGTGGAGCTCACCGCTGACCCCGGGCGGCACGGGCTGGAGCCGGCCGTCCAGGACGTAGGCGCGGACGTTGGGCAGCGGGCGGCCGATCAGCGGCCGGTCCCCGCCGTCGATCCGGCAGGCGATGGCGTCGACGGTGCACTCGGTGGGGCCGTAGTAGTTGTAGGCGGCCGTCTCCGGGCGGGCGGCGAGTTCGCGCCAGAGCCGGGGGGCGACCGCCTCGCCGCCGAGCATCAGCACCCGGGGGCGGTGGCGGGGGTCGTCGAGCAGCCCGGCGGGCAGCAGTTGGCGCAGGTAGGAGGGGGTGAGGTCGAGGAAGTCGATCCGGTGGCGGACGACGTACTCGACCAGGGCGGCCGGGTCCATCCGGGTGGTCTCGTCGACGAGGTGCAGCGGGTGGCCGTCCGCGAGCAGCAGCAGGCCCTCCAGCGAGGTGTCGAAGGAGAAGGAGGCGGTCAGGGCGACGTTCAGCGGGCCGCCGCCCGCGTCGGCGACGAAGCCGGCCCGGTGGGCGGCGAGCAGGTGGGCCAGGGCGCGGTGCGGGACGCTGACGCCCTTGGGGCGGCCGGTGGAGCCGGAGGTGTAGAGCACGTACGCGGGGGTCGCGAGGTCCGGCGTGGGAAGGACGACGTCGACCGGGTCGTCGTTGCCCAACAGGTCGCGCAGGGTGTCCTCGTCCAGGAACAGGGCCGGCCCGGCGTCCTCGAGCACGTAGACGACCCGCTCCCAGGGCAGCGCCGGGTCGAGCGGCAGGTAGCCGGCGCCGACCTTCCAGACCGCGAGGACGGCCACCACCAGGTCGGCGGTGCGCGGCAGTCGCAGCGCGACCAGCCGTTCGGGGCCGGCGCCGGTGGTGGCCAGTCGGCGGGCGAGCCGTTCGGCGCGGGCGTCCAGTTCGGCGTAGTCGAGGCGCTCCTCCCCCGCGACCAGGGCCAGGGCGTGCGGGGTCCGTTCGGCCCGGCGCCGGAGCAGCTCCGGCAGGCCGACGGCCTCGACGGGCAGCTCGGTGGCGTTCCAGCCCCGGGTGACCTGCTCGGTCTCCCGCGCGGAGAGCAGCGGCAGGGTGGCCAGCGGGCGGTCCGGTTCGGCGGCGGCGCCCTCCAGCAGGCGCAGCAGCTGCTCGGCCATCCGGCCCGCGGTGGGGGCGTCGAAGAGGTCGGCGCGGTACTCCAGGACGCCGGTGAGCGCCTCGCCGTCGGGGACGAACTCCACACTGAGGTCGAAGGTGGCGGCCTGCCGGGGCACGGTGACCGGGGCGGTGGCGAGTCCGGGCCGGTCCCCGGCGGTGGGCGGGGCGGGGTGCAGCAGCACCAGGACGTCGAACAGCGGGTTGCGGCCGGCCTCCCGGGGCGCGCCGACCGCCTCGACGATCCGTTCGAAGGGCGTGTCGCCGTGCGCGAGGGCGTCGTTGCCGGTCTCGGTGGCGGCGGCGAGCAGCTCGCGGAAGGAGGCGTCGGGCGCCACCCGGGTGCGCAGCACCACCGTGTTGACGAAGCAGCCGACGGCCCGTTCCAGCTCGGTGCGGGTGCGCCCGGCCATCAGCGAGCCGACGGTGACATCCTGCTGGCCGGACCAGCGGGCGAGCAGCGCCTGGGTGCCGGCCACCAGCGCGGTGTTGAGGGTGCCCTGCTGCTCGGTCGCGAGGGCGCGCAGCCGGGCGGTGAGCGGCGCGGGCACGGTGAAGGTGTGCAGGCCGCCGGGGCCGGCCTCCTCGCCGCGCCGCGGGTGGTCCAGCGGCAGGTCGGACGGCACGGCGCCGGCCAGCTTCTCCCGCCAGTGGGCGAGCTGCCGCTCCAGCCGGTCGCCGGCGAGCTGCTCGCGCTGCCAGGCCGCGAAGTCCGGGTACTGGGCGGCGACTTCGGGCAGTGCCGGGTCGGCGCCGCGGGCCAGGGCCTCGTAGGCGGTGCACAGCTCGTCCAGGACGACGCCCATCGACCAGCCGTCGGTGACGATGTGGTGGGCGGTCAGCTGCAGGACGTGGGCGTGCGGCGCCTCGGCGACCAGCAGGGCGCGCAGCAGCGGCCCCCGTTCGAGGTCGAAGGGCCGGGAGTACTCCTGGAGCAGGACGGCGTCCAGGCTCTCGCCCTCGGCCGGTTCGCGGACCGGCAGCTCCACCGGCGCGGGCTCCCGGACGGTCGGCACCGGCCGGCCGTCGCTCTCCGCGAAGGTGGTGCGCAGCGCCTCGTGGCGCGCCACCACGGCGGTCAGCGCCGCGGCGAGCGCGGTGCGGTCCAGCTCGCCGGTGAAGCGCAGGGCGACGGCGCTGTTGTAGCGCGGGTCCCCGGGGCGCAGCCGGTCGAGGAACCAGAGCCGCTGCTGGACGAAGGACGGCGGCAGCGGACGGCCGCGGTCGGCGCGCGGGATGGCCCGCTCGGCGGCGGCCCCGTCGCCGCCGGACCGGCCGGCCAGCCGCCGGCGCAGGGCTTCGCGCAGGTCGGCGGGCAGGGCCGCGGCGCGGTCCCGCTTCGAGGGCGTCGGAGGCGTCGAAGGCGTCATGGTCGTCGGGTCCTCACCGTTCGTCATCGTCGGGGCTGCCGGGGGCGGCGGGTTCGTCGGGGCCGTCCAGCGCGGCGGCTTCGAGTTCGCTGAGCACCAGGTCCTCCACCAGGTCGGCCAGGGCGGCCACGGTGCGGGAGACCAGTACGTCGCGGGGGGTGAGCGTGACGCCGAAGGCGTCGTTGGCCCGGGAGGCGATCAGCAGGGCGCGCATGGAGTCGCCGCCCAGCTGGAAGAAGTCGTCGGTGGCGCCGACGGCGGTGCGCAGGGCCTCGGCCCAGATCTCCGCCACCGCCTCCTCGGTGGGGGTGCGGGGGGCCACCCGTCCGGCCGGCTCGGCCTCGGCCGGGTCGGGGGCGGGCAGGGCCGCGCGGTCGGTCTTGCCGCTCGCGGTGAGCGGGAAGCGCTCCAGCACCGCGAAGGCCGTGGGGACCATGGGGCCGGGCAGGGCGCGGGCGGCCAGGGCGCGCAGTTCGGCGGCGGTCGGCGGTTCGGCGCCGGGGGCGGCCAGCAGGTGGGCGACCAGCCGGGGCAGTCCGGGCTCGTCCTCCCGGATGCTCACCACCGCGTCCAGGACGGCCGGGTGGCGCGCCAGCACGGCCTCCACCTCGCCCGCCTCGATCCGGTGGCCGCGCAGCTTGAGCTGGTGGTCGGTGCGGCCCAGGTAGTGCAGTTCGCCGTGGCGGTCGCGGCGCACCAGGTCGCCGGTGCGGTACATCCGGCCGCCGGGCGGCCCGTACGGGTCGGCGGTGAAGCGGGCGGCGGTCAGCCCGGGGCGTCCGAGGTAGCCGCGGGCCAGGGCCGGTCCGCTCAGCCACAGTTCGCCGGGGACGCCGTCGGGCACCGGCCGCAGCCGGGCGTCCAGGACGTACGCGCCGGTGCCGGGCAGCGGGCGGCCGATCGGCGGGGCGGCGCCGTCGGCGGTGAGCGGCGCGGACCAGGTGGCGACGACGGTGGCCTCGGTGGGGCCGTAGGAGTTGACCATCCGGTGGTGCGGGGCCCAGCGGGCGACCAGGTCGGGGCCGCAGGCCTCCGCGCCGACGATCAGGGTCTTCAGCGCGGGCAGGCTGCCGGGGGTGTCGGCCGGCAGGGTGGCGAGGGCGGCGGGCGGCAGCAGGGTGTGGGTGATCCGCTCCGCCCGGAGCAGTCCGGCCAAGTGGGCGCCGAGCAGCGGTCCGGGCTCGGGCACCACCAGCCGGGCGCCGTGCGGCAGGGCCAGGCACAGTTCGAGCACGGAGGCGTCGAAGCTGGGGGTGGCGAAGGCCAGCACCCGGTCCCCCGGGGCCAGCTGGTAGTGGGCGGCCTCGGCGGCGGCGAAGGCGGCGAGGCCCCGGTGGGTGACCACGACGCCCTTCGGGGTGCCGGTGGAGCCGGAGGTGAAGATGACGTAGGCGGGGTCGTCCGGGTCGAGCGGGCGGGTGCGGTCGGCGTCGGTGGGGCGGTGGCCGGGGGCGCCGTCGGGGTCGGCGGCGAGCAGCTCGGCGACCTCCTTGGCGTCCAGGGTCAGCGCGGGCGCCGCGTCGCGCAGCATCGCCCCGATCCGCTCCTCCGGGTAGTGCGGGTCGACGGGGAGGAAGGCGGCGCCGGTCTTCGCCACCGCCAGTTCGGCGAGCACGGTGTCCGCCGAGCGGGGCAGCAGCAGGGCGACGGTCTCCCCGGGGCCGGCGCCGCGCGCGATCAGCCGGTGGGCGAGGCGGTTGGCGTGCGCCTCGGCCTCGGCGTAGGTCAGCTCCAGGCCGTCCGCGCTCAGCGCGACGGCCTCCGGCCACCGGTCCGCGGCGGCCTCGACCAGGGCGGGCAGGGTCGCCGGGGGCACCGGGGCGAGCGCCGGGCGGGCGGGGCCGTGCAGCAGCCGCTCCCGTTCGCCGGGCGGCAGCAGGTCGAGCCCGTCCAGCGGGGTGGCGCCGTCCGAGGCGGCCAGCGCGTTCAGGGTGTGCAGCAGCTGGTCGGCGAGCCGCCCGGCGGTCCGCCGGTCGAGGAAGCGCGGGTCGTGGCCGAGTTCCACGGCGAGCCGCTCGCCGGGCGAGACGACCACGGTGAGCGGGTAGTTGGTGGCCTCCCGGGCGTCCAGGTCGCGTACCAGCAGGCCGTACGCGCCGGCCGTGGCGTCGCCGACCGGGTAGTTCTCGAAGACCACCAGGCTGTCGAACAGCTCGGTGCCCGGCGGGACCTGACTCAGCCCGTGCATCCTGGCCAGCGGCAGGTGGTCGAAGCGGCGGTCCTCGGCCTGCTCCTCCTGGAGGGTGCGCAGCCAGTCGGCGCAGGGCTGCCGGCCGTCGACGGCGACCCGGGCGGGCAGGGTGGTGATGAACAGGCCGACGATGCCGTCGGAGCCGGCCAGGTCGGCGGGCCGGCCGGAGACGGTGGTGCCGAAGCAGACCCGCTGCTCCCCGCTCCAGCGCGACAGCAGCAGCGCCCAGGCGCCCTGCACCACGGTGTTGAGGGTGAGGCGGTGGCGGCGCGCGAACTCCTGGAGCCGCGCGGTCGCGGCCTCGTCCAGCCGGTGCGAGAGCCAGTCGCCGGAGCGGGCGGTGTCGCCCTGGGCGGGGCGGCGGTCGTAGGGCAGCGGGGTGGGGGCGGCGAGGTCGGCGAGCACGCCGCGCCAGTGCTCGACGGCGGCGCCGGTGTCGCGGGCGGCGAGCCAGCGGACGTACTCGGCGAAGGGGCGGCGCTCGGGCAGCTCGGGGCGCTCGCCCCGGGCGAGGGCGGCGTGGGCGGCCAGCACGTCGGCGAGGACGTGGAAGACGCTCCAGCCGTCCAGCAGCACGTGGTGGAAGGCCCAGACCACCCGGACCTGGTCCGGGCCGAGCCGGACCAGGTCGAGCCGCAGCAGCGGGGGCCGGTCCAGGACCAGCGGGCGGGCCCGCTGCTCGGCGAGCAGTTCCTCCAGCCGGGCGGCGCGCTCGGCCTCGCCCAGCTCGCTCCAGTCGTGCTCGGTGACCGGCAGTTGCGCCTGGCGGTGGACCACCTGGAGCGGCACCGGCACGTCGCGCAGCGCCACCGAGGTGCGCAGCACCGGGGTGCGGTCGACGACGTGCTGCCAGGCGGCGGCCAGCAGGCCCGGGTCGCGGGCGCCGTCCAGGACGAAGGTGATCTGCTCGACGTAGAGGCCGTGTTCGGCCTCGTCCAGGCCGTGCACCACCATGCCGGTCTGGGTGGGGGTGAGCGGCTGGATCTCCGTCACCTCCCGTCCGGTGCCGGCCAGCCGGTCGACGCCGGCCTGGTCGAGGCCGGCCAGCGGGAAGTCGGAGGGGGTGCGGCCGCCGGCGCCGGGTTCGGCGCAGTGGCGGACGAGCTCCCGCAGCTCGTCCAGCAGTTCGGCGGCCAGCCGGGCGACCGTCCCGCTGTGGTGCACCGCGCGGGAGTAGGACCAGGTGAAGGAGAGCCGGCCCTCGGCGACCAGGCCGAGCACGTCCAGCAGGTGGGGGCGGCGGGCGGTGCGGTCCATGCCGCCGGTGAGCGGGCCGGCCGGGGCGTGCAGCAGGCCGCCGGGGGTGGCGGTCCAGTCCTGCCGGCCCAGGTAGTTGAAGCCGATCCGCGGCAGCGCCAGGCCCGGCACCGGCTTGAGGTGGCGCAGGGCGCCGTGGCCGAGGCCGCCGCCGGGGACGGCGCGCAGGCTCTCCTTGACGGCCTTCAGGGCGGTGCCGGGGTCGGCGTCCGGGGGCACGTCCAGGGCGACGGGGTACATCGTGGTGAACCAGCCGACGGTGCGGGAGAGGTCGACGCCGTCGAAGGGCTCCTCGCGGCCGTGGCCCTCCAGGGCGACCAGCACCTTGTCCTGTCCGGTCCAGCGGGCCAGCACCCGGCCGAGGGCGCAGAGCAGGACGTCGTTGACCCGGGTGCGGTAGGCCTCCGGGACGTCCTGGAGCAGCCGGCGGGTGGACTCGGCGTCCAGGGCGAAGGTCAGCGACTCCTCGCTCTCCGCCGTATTGGCGCCGTCCAGGTCCACCGGCAGGTCGTCGTCCACCAGGCCCTGCCAGTACGGGAGTTCCGCGTCGAAGCCGCCGGCCGCGGTGTGCGCGGCGAGCCGTTCGGCCCAGGCCCGGAAGGAGGTGCTCTTGGCGCCGAGGTCGGGCCGCTCGCCCACGCCCAGCGCGCGGTGGGCGCGCTCCAGGTCCTCCAGCAGGATCCGCCAGGACACCGCGTCCACCACCAGGTGGTGCGCGGCCAGCAGCAGCACCGGGCGGGGGTCGTCGGCGAAGCGGCAGAGCGCGGCCCGCAGCAGCGGCCCGGCGGCCAGGTCGAAGCCCTCGGCCAGCCGCTCGCCGAGGTCCCGCAGGACGGTCGCGCGCTGCTCCCCCTCGGCGGCGGGCAGCTCGTGCGGACGCAGTTCGGGGGCCTGGCCGGGGGCGGTGCCGTGCTGGCGCCACCGGCCGTCGGCGAGCGGCTCGTAGCGCAGCCGCAGCGCGTCGTGGTGGTCCAGGACGGCGGCCAGCGCGGCCCGCAGGGTTTCCTCGTCGGTGTCCGGGGCGAGGGTGAAGGAGACGGACTGGGTGAGCCGGGCCGGGTCGCCGTCCAGGGTGTCCAGCAGCCAGTGCTGGACGGGGGTGAGCGGGGCCTCGCCGACCACCGCGCCCTGGTCGGCGGCGGGCTCGGGGCGCGGTGAGCGCTCGGCGGCGCGGGCGAGTTCGGCCAGGGTCTGGTGGGCGAACAGGTGCCGGGGGGTCAGCGCCAGGCCGTCCCGGCGGGCCGCCGAGACGATCTGGATGCCGAGGATGGAGTCCCCGCCGAGGGCGAAGTAGTTGTCGTCCGCGCTCACGTCGGGCACCCCGAGCACCTCGCGCCAGATGGCGGCGAGGACGCGCTCGGTGTCGGTGCGCGGGGGCCGGCCGGCCTCCGTCGCGGGCGCGGCCCACACCGGCTCGGGCAGGGCGCGCCGGTCCAGCTTGCCGGTGGCGCCGAGCGGCAGCCGCTCCAGCGGCACCACCAGGGCGGGCACCAGGTGGCCGGGGAGGGTGTCGCCGAGGAAGGCCCGCCACTCGGCCTGGTCAGGCAGGGCGCCGTCGCGCGGCACCGCGTAGCCCACCAGCCGCTTGTGGCCGTCCTGGTCGACCACCCGGGCGGCGGCCGCCGAGACCCGGGGGTGGCGGGCCAGCGCGGCCTCGACCTCGCCGAGTTCGATCCGGAAGCCGCGCACCTTGACCTGGTCGTCGGCGCGGCCGAGGTAGTCGAGGCCGCCGTCGGCGCTCCAGCGCACCCGGTCGCCGGTGCGGTACATCCGGGCGCCGGGCGGGCCGTACGGGTCGGGCAGGAAGCGGGCGGCGGTCAGGCCGGGGCGGTGCAGGTAGCCGCGGGCCACGCCGGTGCCGGCGAGGTACAGCTCCCCGGGCGCGCCGACGGGTACCGGGCGCAGCCGCTCGTCCAGGACGTAGGCCCGGGCGCCGCCGACCGGGCGGCCGATCGGCGGGTCGCGGTCCGGGTCGGCGGGGTCGCAGGTGTGGGCGGTGGCGTAGACGGTGGCCTCGGTGGGGCCGTAGACGTTCAGCACCCGGCAGCCGGGGACGGCCTCGCGGACCTGGCGCACGGTGCGGGCGGGCAGTGCCTCGCCGGCCAGCACCACGGTGTCCGCCGCGAGCCGCACGGCGCCGTCGGCGAGCAGTCCGCCGAGGGCCGAGGGCACCGCGCTGAGCAGGCCGGCCCGCCAGGGGCCGGGGCGCTCGGCCAGCGCCAGCAGGTCGCGCAGGAGTTCCACGCGGCCGCCGGAGAGCAGCGGCGCGAAGATCTCGAACACCGACACGTCGAAGTTGAGCGAGGTGGCGGCGAGCACGTGGGCCAGGCCGCCGTCGGCGAACTCGGCGGCGGCCCAGTCGGTCAGGGCGAGCACCGAGCTGTGGGCGACCACGACGCCCTTGGGGCGGCCGGTCGAGCCGGAGGTGTGGATGACGTACGCGGGGTGCTCCGGCCGCAGGGCGCCGTGCCGCTCCTCGTCGCGGACGGCGTCGGCGCGGGCGGCGGCCAGGCGCTCGCGGCAGGCCGGGTCGTCCAGCACGATCCGGGTGGACGGGCCGTCGGGCAGCCGGCCGGCGGTCGCCGTGCCGGTGACGACGGCGTCGGGCCGGACGTCCTCGAAGAGGTAGGCGATCCGCTCAGCCGGGTAGCCGGGGTCGACGGGCAGGTACGCGGCGCCGCTCTTGAGCACCGCGAGCAGTGCCACGGCGAGTTCGACGGTGCGGGGCAGCGCGAGCGCGACGAAGCGCTCGGGGCCGGCCCCGGCCGCGATCAGCAGCCGGGCCAGCCGGTTGGAGCGCTCGTCGAGCTCCCGGTAGGTCAGCTGCTCGTCGCCGGAGCGGACCGCCGGGGCGTCGGGGGTGCGGGCGGCCTGCCGGGCGAAGGCCTCGGGCAGGGTGCCGTCCGGTGCCTCGGTGACCGCCCCGCCGAGGCGGGCCACCAGTGCGCGCCCCTCGGCCGGGTCCAGCAGCGGCAGTTCGCCCACCGGCCGGTCGAGGCCGGCCGCCATTCCGGCGAGCAGGGTGTGCAGGCCCGCGCCGAGCCCCTCGACGGTGGCGGTGTCGAAGAGGGCCGGGTCGTGGTCCAGGCCGACCTCGATGGACTCGCCGGGGGCGACCACCACGCTGAGCGGGTAGCTGGTCGGCTCCAGCACCTGCTCGGTCTCCACGCCGAGGCCGTGCCGGGTCAGCGACTGGGCGTCGAAGGGGTAGTTCTCGAAGACCACCAGGCTGTCGAACAGGGCGGTGCCGCCGGGCAGTTCGCTCCAGCCCTGGAGCTGGGCCAGCGAGACGGCGTCGTGCCGGCGGGCCTCGGACTGGTGGTCCTGGACCTCCCGCAGCAGCTCCCGCAGCGGGCGCCGGGGGTCGATCCGCACCCGGGTCGGCAGGGCGTTGATGAACAGCCCCACCATCGAGGTGACGCCGGGGAGTTCGGCGGGCCGGCCGGAGACGATGGTGCCGAACACCACGTCGTCCCCGCCGCCGTAGCGGGAGAGCAGCAGCGCCCAGGCGCCCTGGAGCACGGTGTTGACGGTCAGCCCGGCCTGCCGGGCGGTGTCGCGCAGCCGCTCGGACAGCTCGGCGCCGAGGGCGACCCGCACCGAGGCCGAGGAGGAGGCGCGGTGGGCGCCGGCCGGACGGCGGTCCCGGGGCAGTTCGGTGGGGGCGGGGAAGCCGGCCAGGGTGTCGCGCCAGTACCGCTCGGCCTCCGCCCCGTCCTGGCCGGCCAGCCAGCGCAGGTAGTCGGCGTAGGGCGCCCGTTCGGCCGGAGCGGGGGCGCGTCCGGCGGTCAGGGCGGCGTAGCGCTCGCACACCTCGTCGAAGACCTGGGCGGCGCTCCAGCCGTCGAGCAGCACGTGGTGGAAGGTCCACACCACCCGGACCCGGGTCGGTGTCAGCCGGATCAGGGCGAGGCGCAGCAGCGGCGCGCCGCCGAGGTCGATGCCGGCCGCCCGGTCCTCGGCGAGCAGCCGGGCGGTGTCCCGCTCGACCTGTTCGGCGGGGCGGCCGGTCCAGTCGTGGTGGGCGACCGGGACGGCGGCCCGGTGCTGGACGACCTGGAGCGGTTCGGCGCCGTCCTGCCAGCTGAGCCGGGTGCGCAGGATCGCGTTGGCGTCGGCGGTCCGCTGCCAGGCCTCGGCCAGCGCGTGCGGGTCGGTGACCCCGTCCAGCACCAGCTGGACCTGGTTGACGTAGGTGTCGCCGTCCGGGTCGAGCAGGCTGTGGAAGAGCATCCCGGCCTGCATCGGGGTCAGCGGGTAGACGTCGGCGACGGCTCGGCCGTCCCCGGCGATCCGGTCCACGGCCGCCTGGTCGAGCCGGGCGAGCGGGAAGTCGGCGGGGGTGCGGCCGCCCGCGCCGGGCTCGGCGCAGTGGGCGACGATCTCCTCCAGGGCGCCCAGCATGGCGTGGGCGAGCCCGGTGACGGTGTCGGCGCGGTGCCGGCCGGCGCTGTAGTACCAGCCGATCTCCAGCTCGCCGTCCTCGACCCGGGCGACCACGTCCAGCAGGTGGGGGCGCTCGGTGCCGGGCGCCTCCGCGCCGCCGAGGCCGCCGGGGACGGCGCGGACCAGGGCGGCGCCGTCGGCGGACCAGTCGAAGCGGCCCAGGTAGTTGAAGGCGACGCCGGGGGCGGGCGCGTCGGCGAGCGACGCGTCCCGGGCGAGGTGGCGCAGCGCGCCGTACCCGAGGCCGCGGTCGGGCACCGCCCGCAGCTGCTCCTTGACGGCCTTCAGGGCGGTGCCCCAGTCCCCCGCCGGGACGTCGAGGGCGACGGGGAAGAGCGAGGTGAACCAGCCGACCGTGCGGGACAGGTCGAGGCCGTCGAACAGCCGGTCCTCGCGGCCGTGGCCCTCCAGGCCGACGGCGACGGTGCCGCGCCCGGTCCAGTCGGCGAGCACCCGGCCGAGCGCGGTGAGCAGCACGTCGTCGATCCGGGTGCGGTAGACCGCGGGGACCTGCCGCAGCAGGGCGTCGGTGCGGTCGCGGTCCAGCCGGACGGTCACCTCGCGCAGGTCGGCGGCGGTGTTGGTACCGTCGCCGTCCACCGGCAGCGGGGTGGCGCAGGCCCGGGCGGCGGCCGCCCAGTGGTCGCGCTGCCCGTCGAAGCCGCCGGCCGCGGTGTGCGCGGCCAGGCGGCGGGCCCACTCCCGGACGGAGCTGGTGCGGGCGGGCAGCCGCAGCGGGCGGCCCTCGACGGCCTGCCGGTAGGCGGTCTCCAGGTCCTCCAGCAGCACCCGCCAGGAGACGCCGTCGACCACCAGGTGGTGGACGGCCAGCAGCAGCCGGTCGGGGCGGTCCGCGTCGCCGCTGAACAGGCGGGCGGTGAGCAGCGGGCCGTCGGCCGGCCGGAAGGAGGCGTGGGCGGCCGCGGTCACCGCCTCCTCGGTGCCGTGGCCGTGGACCTCCAGCAGCTCGGGCGCGGCCTCCTCGGCGGGGGCGCAGTGCTGCCGCCAGGTGCCGTCCTCGGAGCGGGTGAAGCGGGAGCGCAGCGCGTCGTGATGGGCCCACAGGGCGGCCAGGGCGCGGCGCAGGGCCCGGGGGTCGACGGCGCCGGGGGCCTCCACCACCAGGGACTGGTCGAAGTGGTGGGCGTACGGCGGGTTCGGGTCGAGGAACCAGTGCTGGATCGGCGTCAGGCCGACCTCGCCGCCGACCGGTTCGGTGCCCGCGACGGTGACGGCGCTGCCGGCGGCCGCGGCCAGGGCGGCGACGGTGGGGTGCCGGAACAGGTCGCGCGGGGAGAGCGCGAGGCCGGCGGCGCGGGCCCGGGAGACGACCTGGATGCTCAGGATGGAGTCGCCGCCGAGCAGGAAGAAGTCGTCGTCCAGCCCGACCCGTCCGACCCCGAGCAGCTCGGCCCAGATCGCGGCGAGCAGGCGCTCGCGGTCGGTGCCGGGGGCGCGGTGGGGGCGGTCGCCGCCCGTCGACCAGTCGGGGGCGGGCAGCCGGCGGCGGTCCACCTTGCCGTTGGCGGTGAGCGGGAGTTCGGGCAGCGTGACGAAGGCCGCGGGCAGCATGTAGTCGGGCAGGTCGGCGGCCAGGTGGGCGCGCAGATCGGCGGCGGCGGGCGGCTCGGCGCCCTCGGCGGGCACCAGGTGGGCGGCCAGGCGCTTGCGTCCGGCGTCCTGGTGGAGCGAGACCACGGCCTCGGCGACGGCCGGGTGAGCGGTGAGCCGGGCCTCGATCTCGGCGGGTTCGATCCGGAAGCCGCGGATCTTGATCTGGTCGTCGGCGCGGCCGACGAAGTGCAGTTCACCGTCCGCGCTCCACCGGACGGTGTCGCCGGTGCGGTACATCCGGGCGCCGGGCGGGCCGAAGGGGTCGGCGAGGTAGCGGGCGGCGGTCTCACCGGGGCGGCCCGCGTAGCCGCGTGCGAGCCCGGCCCCGGCGATGTACAACTCACCGGTGATGCCCGGCGGTTGGGGCTGGAGCGCGCCGTCCAGGACGTACACCCGGGTGTTGTCCAGCGGGCGGCCGATCGGCAGCGTGGCGGGCAGTTCGTCGCCCTCGCGGAAGGCCCGGCGGGTGGCGAAGGTGGTGGTCTCGGTCGGCCCGTAGCCGTCGACCACGGTGAGGCCGGGGCAGGCCGCCAGGACCTTGCGGACGGCGGCGCCGGGCACCGCCTCGCCGCCGGTCCACACCTCGCGGGCGCCGCGCAGGCAGCCCGGGTCCTCCTGGGCGAGCAGCCGGAACAGCCCGGCGGTCAGCCACAGGCAGGTCACGCCCCGCTCGGTGACGGCGTGCCGGACGGCGGCGGCGTCCAGGTCCTCCGGCGGGGCGAGGACGGCGGTGCCGCCGCGCAGCAGCGGCACCCAGAGCTCGTAGGTGGCGGCGTCGAAGGCGTGCGGGGAGTGCACCAGCACCCGGTCGTGGCCGGTGAAGGCGCGGTCCAGGGCGAGCGCGGCGACGTCCCGGCGGCGCACCGCGATGCCCTTGGGGGTGCCGGTGGAGCCGGAGGTGAACATCAGGTACTGGACGTTGTCGGGGTGGACGGCCGCCGGGGGCGCGGCCGGCGCGCCGGTGCGGTCCGGCCGGTCGACGCGCAGCACCCGCTCGGCGGGGCGCAGTTCGGCGGCGGTGTCCGCCCAGCGGGCGTCGGTGAGCAGCAGCTCGGCGCCCGCCTCGGCCAGCATCCGGTGCAGCCGCTCGCGCGGCGCCCGGCCGTCCAGCGGCACGAAGACGCCGCCGGTGCGGACCAGTGCCAGCTGGGCGACGACCAGCTCGACGGAGCGCTCCATCAGCACCCCGACCGGCTGCTCCACCCGGACCGCGTGCGCGGCCAGGCGTCCGGCCAACTCGGCGGCCCGGGCGTCCAGTTCGCGGTAGGTCAGGTGCTCGTCGCCGGCCTCCAGGGCGACCGCCCCGGGGGTGCGGAGCACCTGCTCGGCGAACAGCTCGGCGATGTCGGCCGCGGGCTGCTCGGCGGCGGTGGCGTTCCAGTCGACCAGGACGCGGTGCCGCTCCTCGGCGGTCAGCAGCGGCAGCCGCGCGGGCGGGCGGTGGGCGCCGGCGGGCAGGCCGGTCAGCGCGGCGGTGAGCCGGCCGGCCAGCCGCCGCACGGTGGACTCGTCGAACAGCCGCGGGTCGTAGCAGAGCCGCAGGGACAGCTCCGGGCCGGGGTAGGCGAGCAGGGCGAGCGGGTAGTTGGTGGTCTCGATGCCGTCCAGGTCGCGCAGCCGCAGGCCGTGGGCGTCGGCCGCGTCCTCGTCGACCGGGTAGTTCTCGAAGACCACCAGGCTGTCGAACAGGCCGGTCTGCTCGGGCAGTCCGGTGCCGGCCCGCATCCGGGTGAGCGGGACGAAGCCGTACCGCCGGTCCTCGCTCTGCTCCCGCTGGAGGGCCTGGAGCCAGTCCAGCAGGGTCCCCTCGGCGGGCACCGTTGTGCGGGTCGGCAGGGTGGTGATGAACAGGCCGGTCATCGACTCGACGCCGGGCAGCTCGGGCGGCCGCCCGGAGGAGGTGGTGCCGTACACCACCTCGGCGCGCCCGGCCTGGCGGCCCAGCAGCACCGCCCAGGCGCCCTGGACCAGGGTGTTGAGGGTCAGTCCGGAGCCGCGCGCGAGGTCCTCCAGCGCCCTGGTCGCGGCGGCGGGCAGGGTGAACGGCACCGCCCGGGTGGACTCCGCGCGGTGGCTCTGCACCGGCTCGCGGTCGTACGGCAGCGGCGTCGCCTCCACCAGCCCGGCGAGGCGGGTGCGCCAGTGCCGTTCGGCCTCGGCGTGGTCGCGCCCGCCCAGCCAGGCCAGGTAGTCGCGGTAGGGCCGGCGCTCCGGCACGGTGCCGTACGGGACTTCCGCTCCGGGGGCGGCCAGGGCGGCGTGCACCGCGAAGACGTCCGAGAGCACCTGGAACAGGCTCCAGCCGTCCAGCACCAGGTGGTGGAACGACCAGAGCACCCGCACCCGGCTCTCCGAGAGGCGGATCAGCAGCAGCCGCTGGAGCGGAGCCCGCGCGAGGTCGAGGCCGCGGGCCCGGTCGCGGTCCAGCAGCTCGGCCAGCCGGGTGCGGCGCTCCTCCTCGGGCAGCGCGCGCCAGTCCAGGTGGCCGACCGGCACGGCCACCCGGCGGTGCACCACCAGCAGCGGCTCGGGCACCTCCTGCCAGCGGACGTGGGCGCGCAGCACCGCGGTGCGGTCGGTGACCCACTGCCAGGCCTCGGCGAGGCGGGCCGGGTCGGGCACCCCGTCGAGGACGAAGTCCAGCTGCTGGAAGTAGGCGCCGCTGTCCTCCTCGGCGAGGCCGTGGAAGAGCATGCCGGACTGGGTCGGGGTGAGCGGCAGGACGTCCTCCACCGCGCCCGGGTCGGCGCCGGTGATCCGGTCCACCGCCGGCTGGTCGAGCCGGACGAGCGGGAAGTCGGACGGGGTGCGCCCGGCGGCGCCGGGGGTGGTCGCGTGGCGGGCGAGGTCGGCCAGCTCTTCGGCGAAGCGCCGGGCCAGCGCCTCGACGGTGGCACTGCCGTGGACGGCGGCGGAGTGGAACCAGGTGAACTCCAGCGCGTCGCCGTCCAGTCGGCCGACCACCTCCAGCGGGTGGGGGCGCCCGACCGCCGGGTCGGCGTCCAGCTCCAGCGGCCGGAAGGTGCCGCGGAACAGCCCGTCCGGATCGTCCGGCAGGGCGATGCGGCCCAGGTAGTTGAAGCTGATCCGGGCGGCCGGCACCTCGGGCGCCGTACCGGGGCGGCCGAGGTGGCGCAGCGCCTCGAAGCCGAGGCCGCGCCGGGGGACGGCGCGCAGCTGCTCCTTGACCTGCTTGAGGACGGTGTCCCAGCCGGCCCCGGCGGGGACGGCCAGGGCGACGGGGTGGCGGGTGGTGAACCAGCCGACCGTACGGCCGAGGTCGAGGTCGGCGAACAGCTCCTCGCGCCCGTGGCCCTCGACGTCCACCACGACCCGCTCCAGCCCGCTCGCCCCGCACAGCGCCCGGCCCAGCGCGCTCAGCAGCACGTCGTTGGCCTGGGTGCGGTAGGTGTCGGGCAGGGTGCGCAGCAGGGCGGCGGTGTCGGCGGGACTCAGCCGGACGGTGACGGAGCGTTCGGTGGCGTAGCTGTCGGGGCCGTCGAACTCGGCGGGGAAGGGCTCGGCGGGGAACGGCTCGGCGGCGGGCTTCCCGGGCTCGTCGTCGGACTGCCCGGGCACGGCCTCGGCCCAGTACGCGGACTCGTCCTCGAAGCCGCCCGCGGCGGCGAAGGCGCTCAGCCGCTCGGTCCACTGCCGCAGCGGCGAGGACTTCGCCGGGAGGGCGGCCGCGCCGTCCCGGCCCTCGCGGCGGGCCCGGTACGCGGTGTCGAGGTCCTCCAGCAGCACCCGCCAGGAGACCCCGTCGACCACCAGGTGGTGGACGGCCAGGTGGAGGACCGGGGGCCGGCCGTCGGCGCGCTCGTGCAGGACGGCGCGCAGCAGCGGGGCGCCGCCGGCCAGGTCGTACGGCCCGAAGTGCGGGGTGTCCTGGTCGGGGCCGGTGTACCGGGCCAGGGTGGTGCGGGCCGTCGGCTCCTGGATCCGCCAGCGCACCGCGCCCGCGCCGTCCGGGGCGTCCTCCGGGGCCGTGAAGGCGGAGCACAGCGCGTCGTGGTGGGCGACCAGGTCGTTCAGGGCCTCCTCCAGCGCCGCCCGGTCGAGGTCGCCAGGCAGCAGCAGGGAGACGGCCTGGGCGAAGTGGCCGGCCCGGCCGGCGGCCCGCTCGAACCACCAGCGCTGGATCGGGGTCAACGCGGCCTCCCCGGTGGCGGCCACCGGCGCGGGCGCGGCGGGCGCCTCGGCGTCCTCCGCGGCCAGGGCGAGCGCGGCGACCGTCTGGTGGCGGTAGAGGTCCCGGGAGGTCACCGCCAGTCCGGCCTGCCGGGAGCGGGCCACCACCTGGATGCCGAGGATGGAGTCGCCGCCGAGGTCGAAGAAGTTGTCGTCGGCGCCGACCCGCTCCAGCCGCAGCACCTCGGCCCAGATGCCGGCCAGCGCGCGTTCGGCGGGGGTCCGGGGGGCGACGTGGCGGGGGGCGGCCGCGGCGGGGGCAGGGGCCGGGTCGGTCTCCCCGCCGCGGGGCTTCGCCCGCTCCTCGACCCGGCCGAGGTGCTCCAGTCCGCCGTCGGCGGTCCACCGCACCAGCTCCCCGGTGCCGTACATCGCCTCCCCCGGCGCGCCGTACGGGTCGGGGACGAGCCGCTCGTCCGGCTGCTCCGGGAGGTAGCCCGCGAGGTACAACTCGCCGGGCACCCCGACGGGTTGGGGGCGCCGAGCGCGGTCGAGGACGTGGACCCGGCTCCATCCGGACGGCCGGGCCGGGTCGGTGCCCGGGAGCTCCCGCGGCGGCTTCCGGGAGGCGAGCAGCGCGCGCTGCTCCTCCTCGGGGATCATCGGCAGTTCGGCGAGGGTGCGCCGCGGCCCGTCCGCCATCCCGGCCAGCAGCCGGTGCAGGTGGGCGGCCAGCGCGGTCACCGTCCGCCGGTCGAACAGGTCGGTGTCGTACTCGACCGTCAGCGTGCAGCCGCCGTCGGCCTCGTCGGGGGTGAACTCCAGCACCAGGTCGAAGCGGGCGGCCGGGCGGGGCAGCGGGTGGTCGGTGAAGCGCAGCCCGCCGGCGGGCGCCGGGGCGGCGGGGGTCTGCTGGACGACGGCGACCTGGACCAGCGGGGTGCGGCTGGGGTCGCGGGGCGGGGCCAGTTCCTCGACCACCCGGTCGAAGGGCACCTCGGCGTGGGCGAAGGCGTCCAGCAGGGTGGTGCGCATGGACTCCACGAAGCGGTCGACGGTGGCCTGCTCGTCCACGTCGCCGCGCAGCACCACGGTGTTGACGAAGAAGCCGGTCACCTCCTCCAGCTCGCGCCGCTCCCGCCCGTTGACGACGGTGCCGAGGGCCACGTCCCGCTGGCCGGAGTGGCGCGAGAGCAGCAGCGCGGACGCCCCGGCGAACAGGGTGAACACGGTGGTGCCGCGGCCCGCGGCGAGGTGGCGCAGCCGGTCGACCAGCTCGGCCGGGAGGTGGTGGCGGTGCGCCGCGCCGTGGCCGGCGCGCTCGGCGGGCCGGGGGCGGTCGGTGGGCAGCCGCAGGGTGGGCAGGCCGGCCAGGGTGCGCTTCCAGTAGGCGAGGTCGGGGGCGTGGTCGGCCGGGCGGTGCTGCTCCCAGTGGGCGTAGTCGGGGTACTGGAGGGCGGGGGCGGGCAGGCCGTCGGGTTCGCCGGTGGCCTCCGCCCGCAGGAGGGCGGCCAGTTCGCGGGTGAGGACGCCGACCGACCAGCCGTCGGTGACGATGTGGTGCTGCGCCAGCAGCAGCAGGTGCTCGTCGGCGGCGAGCCGGACCAGCAGCGCCCGGCTGAGCGGGCCCCGCGCCAGGTCGTAGGGCCGCTCCAGTTCCTCGGCGAGCAGGCGGTCGGCCGCCTCGGCGCGCTCGCCGGCGGGCAGGGCGCCGAGGTCCTCGGTGCGCAGCGGCAGGTCGGCCCGCTCGGCGACGTGCTGCTCGAGCCGCCCGTCGACGGCGGTGACGGTGGTGCGCAGCGCGTCGTGCCGGGCGGTGAGCCGCCGCAGGGCCCGGCCGAGGGCCTCCCGGTCGAGGTCGCCGTGCAGCCGCAGGGCGACGCCGGTGTGGTTGCCGGTGCCGCCGGTGGCGAGGTCCTCCAGGAACCAGAGCCGGCGCTGGGCGCTGGAGAGCGGCAGCGGCTCCCCGCGCGGGGCGGGCGGGACGGGCCCGGTGGGCGCGGCGGCGGCCGGCCGGTCGAGCAGCGGCGCGAGGGCGGCGACGGTGCGGGCGGTGAAGACGTCCCGCAGGGTGAGCCGGACGCCGAGGCGCTCGGTGATCCGGGCCAGGGTGCGGGCGGCGAGGACGGAGTCGCCGCCGAGGTCGAAGAAGTCGTCCTCGGCTCCCACCGCGTCGAGGCCGAGGACCTCGGCCCAGACGGCGGCCAGGGCGCGCTCCCGTTCGGTGCGCGGGGCGAGCCCGCCGGCGGCGCCCTGCCGGGCGGGCGCGGGCAGCGCCCGCTGGTCGATCTTGAGCTGCGGGGTGAGCGGGAAGGCGGGCAGCACGACGACGACGGCGGGCACCAGGTGGGCGGGCAGCGCGGCGGCCAGGGCGGTGCGCAGCGCGGCCGGGTCCGGGGGCAGTTCCGGGTCGGCGGGCGTGGCGTAGCCGACCAGCCGGGTGTGGCCCGGTTCGTCCTCGCGGACCACGACGACGGCCTGGTCGACGGCGGAGTGGGCGCGCAGCGCGGCCTCGATCTCGCCCGGCTCGATCCGGAAGCCGCGGACCTTGACCTGCCGGTCGAGCCGGCCGAGGAACTCCAGCTCCCCGTCGGCGGTGAACCGGGCCCGGTCGCCGGTGCGGTAGAGCCGGGCGCCGGGCGGGCCGAAGGGGTCGGCGACGAAGCGGGCGGCGGTCAGGCCGGGGCGGCCGAGGTAGCCGCGGGCGACGCCCTCGCCGCCGAGGTACAGCTCGCCGTCGGTGCCGGGCGGTTGGGGCCGCATGGCCTCGTCGAGCACGTACACCCGGGCGTGCGGCAGGGCGCCGCCGATGGTGGGCGCGCCGGTGCCGGCGGTGAGCGGGCCGGTCCAGGTGGCGACGATGGTGGCCTCGGTGGGGCCGTAGGAGTTGACCATGCGCCGGCCGGGCGCCCAGCGGTCGACCAGCTCGGCGGAGCAGGCCTCGGCCCCGACGATCAGGGTGCGCAGGTGGCGGCCCGCGCCGGCCGGGACGGTGGCCAGGGCCGCGGGCGGGATCAGGGTGTGGGTGATGCGCTGCCCGTCCAGGACGGCGGCGAGCTCCTCGCCGAGCCAGGGGCCGTCCGGGGGGATCACCAGGGTGGCGCCGGTGAGGACGGAGACGAACAGTTCCAGGACGGAGGCGTCGAAGCTGGGCGAGGAGAACTGGAGCACCCGGTCGCCCGGCCCGACCGCGTAGTTCTCGACGGCCGCCGCCGTGAAGCCGGCGATCCCCCGGTGGGTGACGACCACGCCCTTGGGCGTCCCGGTGGAGCCCGAGGTGTAGATCACGTACGCCGGGTGGTCGGTGCCGTCGGCGGACGGGAGGTCCGTGTGGTCCCGGTCCTCGGGGCGCTCCGTCTCCAGGGCCGCGCGGACGGCGGCCGGGTCGTCCAGGACGAGCGCGGGGGCGGCGTCGGCGAGCATCAGCGCCCGCCGCTCGGCGGGGTAGCCCGGGTCGACGGGCAGGAAGGCGGCGCCCGCCCGGACGACGGCCAGCTCGGCGGCGACCAGCTCCATGGAGCGCGGCAGGACCAGGGCCACCGTCCGCTCCGGCCCGGCGCCGCGCCGGCGCAGGTCGCGGGCCAGCCGCTCGACGCGCTCGGCCAGGTCGCGGTACGTCCAGCTGCGCCGCCCGTCGGTCAGCGCGGGCGCGTGCGGCGTGCGGGCCGCCTGGGCGGCGAACAGGGCGTCCAGGGTCCGGGGCGCCGCCGACGGTGCGGTGTTGCCACCGGCCGGCGCCTGCGGCGGAGCGGTCGGGCGCACGGGCTGGGCAGGCCGGTCGGCCATGGCGGAAGGTCCTTCCGAGGGGGGCGACGACGAGGGCGGCGGGGCAGGCGGTGGCCGGCCCTCGGCCCCGGGGAACGGTGCGGGGTGTCGGTGCAGGGGTGGGCGTACGGCGGCCGGGCCGGTCGGCTCAGTCGGCGGCGGCCCGGCGGGCGGTGCGCCCGGAGACCTGCACCCGGTCGATCCGGCCGGTGGCCGGGTCCCGGTGGAAGCGCCCGCCGGGTTCGGGGCGCCCGGTGTCGGGGGCGATCAGGTCGTAGGAGAGGTCGGCGTAGCAGCGCAGCGGGATCGGGAGGTCGCCGTCGACCGAGAGGGTGGCCGGTCCGGCGCCGGCCGGCTCGACCCGGTAGCGGATGGCGCCGTTGCGGTAGTCGCCCGCGCACTCGGCCAGGGTCGCCGGGGCGGCGAGCAGCACCGGTCCGCCCGCGCCGACCGGTTCGATCCCCGCGGGCACCCGCACTCCGGCCAACTCCTCCAGCTCTGACGCGAGTTCGCGCCAGAGGGCGGTGGCGGCGCCGGCGTTGCCGGTGAAGGCGACCACGAGGCCGCTGTCCGGGTCGGCCCGCAGGTGGCAGGAGGTGCCCATGGCGTTGCCGTCGTGGCCGCACCACAGCCGCCCGTCCTGCCGGTAGAGCGCCGCGCCGGCGCCCCAGCCGTCGGCGAGCGCTCCCGGCCGGGCGCCGGGCTCCGGGCGGCGCATCAGCTCGGCGGTGTCCGGGGGCAGCACCTTGGCGCGGCCGACCAGGGCGGCGCCGAGCGCGGCGAGGTCCGCGGCGCTGGCCAGCAGGGCGCCGGCCGGGGCCTCCAGTGGGGCCAGGTTCTGCCGGACGGCCCGGGGCAGGCCGGTCGCGGCGTTGAGCGCGTGCCCGGCGGCGACCGGCCGTCCGGGGGCGGCGGTGTCGACGAACACCGGCCCGGTGCCGAAGGGTTCGAGCAGCAGGGCACGCACCGCCTCGTGCCAGGGCATCCCGGTCACCGTCTCGACCAGGCGCCCGGCGGCGACGTAGCCGGCGTTGGAGTAGGAGAAGTCCGTCCCGGGCGGGAACAGCGCGTCCGGGGCGGTGCAGACGGCGGACAGGTAGCGGGTCGCGGTGGTGCGGGCGGCGGCGTCGGAGTCCGGTCCGGTGGGCAGTCCGCCGGTGTGGCTCAGCAGCTGACGAATCGTTACTTCAGGCAGCTGCCGGAGCTCCGGGAGGTGCTCGGCGGCCGGCTCGTCGAGGTCGAGGTCGCCGTCGTCGGCGAGCAGCATCACCAGGGCGGCCGTGTAGGGCTTGGTGAGCGATCCGACCGGAACGGCGGTGTCCTCGGTGAACGGTGCCCCGGTGCCGGTGTCGGCCACCCCGGTGTGCAGGACGACGGCCTCCGGGCCGGTGTCCAGCACCAGTTGGGCGCCGGGCACCCGGTGGGCGCGAGCGAGCGTGTCGAGCCGGTGCTGCAGCTCGCCGCGCAGGAGGAGCGGCGACCGCTCGCGGGCGGGCGCCGGACTGGCGTACGGCATGGCGGAACTCCCGTTGACTGGATCTCGGGTGCGGGCGCGCCGGGCGCCCGCGGTGGAATCGCGGATTGGGAGGCGGCACAGCGGGAATTCCCGGCCGTCGTCGCCTGCTTCAGGACGCGCGGGAACGGAGGGAATCGGCGTCGGCCCGGCCGGCGGAGGCCGTCCGGCCCCGGGAACGGGAATCCCCGGACGCCCGCGGCCGGGCACCGCACCCGCCCTCGCGGAGCCGTTCCGCGGTCGCGTCGGCGCGCCCGGACCGGGCGGTGCGAATACGATCCGGATTTCCCTCCGCGCGATGAACGGCGGACCGGATCGCGGTGAACCGCGAGCCTCCGAATACTCTTACCCCGCCGGCACGTTCGAACAGAAAACCGTCCCCCGGCGGCCGGCCGCTCTCCCGGCCCCCACCTGCGCAACGGCCGTACCCGGCATGCCCATTCCCCCTTTTGGCGATCCACCCCCGCAACCGCCGCGCGGAACGCGCCGACACGGTCGGGGAGTCGCACAATCCCTGTCGTCCCGAACGTCCGGACGACGAACGCGCAACAGTCTTCACGGCGGGTCAGCCGCTCGCAACCCCTTCCGATTGAACGGAGAGCGACCGCCGTCGGTAATCGGAACGCCAAAATCCCAGGTGCGACTCCCGGCCGCGCCCGGAACGCCCGAGAACGGGCGCGAATTCTTTGGCCGAAAATATAAGGTTCGGATCCCACCAGCCACTCGAACAGTCATTCGTCGAAATAGCCGAGTGATTTACCGGGCGCCTGTGACGAATGTGGTGACTGTGATGCCTGGGATTGCTGTGCCGGAATGCGACGGAATTCGCCGGGCGGGCCGCGAGTGGCACTGCCCGGGGCCCGAGCGCCCGGGCCCCGGCCGACCGGCCCCCCACCGGCCGGTCACCCGGGCACCGGCGCGGCTACCACCAGTGCGGCGGCGGCCCCTGCGAGCCCGCCGGGTACTCGTCCAGCGGGACGAGCCCCCGCTCCCAGGCGGCCAGCACCGGTTCGAGCACCCGCCAGGCCTCCTCGGCCTCGTCGCCGCGGATGGACAGCGCCGGATCGCCGTTCAGGACGTCCAGCAGCAGCCGCCCGTACGCGGGCAGGTCCTGCGGCTCCATCCGCGCGGTCAGCGAGAGCGGGACGAGCTCGTGGGCGTGGGCGCCGATGCCGGTCAGGTCCAGGGCAAGCCCCTCCGGCTCCAGCTCGAACCGCAGCACGTTGGGCCGGGCCTCCCCGCCGGGGCCCTTCCCGCCGGGGCCCTTCCCGCCGTGGCTCTTCCCGCCGGGGCCGAACGGCAGGTGGGGCACCGGGCGGAAGTGCACCGCGACCTCCTTGCGGTCCGCCCCCAGGGCCTTGCCGCTGCGCAGCCGGAACCGCGTCCCGGCCCACCGCCAGCTGTCCAGCTCCAGTTCCACCTCGGCGAAGGTCTCGGTGCCGCGCGCCGGGTCCACGCCCTCCTCCTCGGCGTACGCGGGGACGTCCCGGTCCCCGATCCGGCCCGGCAGGTAGCGGGCCCGCCGGGTGCGGTGCACCACGTCGTGCTCGGTCAGCGGCCGTACGGAGCGCAGCACGTCCACCTTCCGGTCGCGCAGGTCCCGTTCGCCGAGCGTGAGCGGCGGTTCCATGGCCACCAGGCAGAGCAGTTGCAGCAGGTGGTTCTGGACCATGTCCTTGAGCGCCCCGACCCGGTCGTAGTACCCGGCCCGGCCCTCCAGCGCCAGCGTCTCGTCCCAGGTGATGTCCACCTCGGCGATGTGGGTGCTGTTCCAGAGGGGTTCGAGCACCCGGTTGGCCAGCCGGCTGCCGAGGACGTTCTGGACGGTCGTCATGGCCAGGAAGTGGTCGACCCGGAACACCGCCCGCTCCGGCAGGAGTTCGGCGAGCAGCCGGTTCAACTCCCGCGCGCCGGCCAGGTCCTCGCCGAACGGCTTCTCCAGGACGATCCGGCTGCCCTCCGGCAGGCCCGCCGCGTGCAGGGCGGTGACCGCGGCGGGGAAGAGCGCCGGCGGGAGGGCCAGGTAGACGGCCACCGGCCCCTCTCCGGCGACGACCGCGGCCACGTCGGCGGGGTCGGTGACGTCGGCCCGCCGGTAGTCGAGGGCGGACACCACCGCCTCCCCGGCCCCGGCCGGGAGGGCGCCGCCGTGCCGGTCGAGCCGCTCCGCGGCCCATGCCCGGTACCGCCCGGTGTCCCAGTCCTCCCGGCTCGCCCCGGTCACCCGGAGCGCGTCGCCGGTGTGCCCCGCCGCCCGCAGCGCGGCCAGCGCCGGCAGCAGGAAGCGGGCGCTGAGGTCCCCGGTCGCGCCGAGGATCGCGAGCCGGTCGATCATGCCCGTCCCCCCGCCCTCGCCCGGGCCAGGTTCACGCCGCTGGAGATGATCCCGATGTGGCTGAACGCCTGGGGGAAGTTGCCCATGAACTCTCCTGTGGAGGGGTCGATCTGCTCGGACACCAGCCCCAGCGGGCTCGCCCGGGAGCACAGCGAGGCGTACAGCTCGCCGGCCTCGTCGGTCCGGCCCTGGCCGACCAGGTTGTCGACCAGCCAGAAGCTGCACAGCACGAAGGCGCCCTCGTCGCCCGGCAGCCCGTCCGGGGACTCCTCGTGCAGGTAGCGGTAGAGCAGCCCGCCGCCCGCCGACAGGCGCTCGGCGACGGCCGCGGCGGTCGCCACCATCCGCGGGTGGTCGGCCGGCACCACCCGGCGCAGCGGGAGCGCGAGCAGGCTCGCGTCCAGCGTGCCGCCGCCGTCCAGGTGGGCGCTGAGGGTCTTGGCGTCCTCGTCCCAGGACTGCTCCAGGACGAGCCGGCGCAACTCCTCGGCCGAGGCGCGCCAGCGGTCCGGCCCGTCGGACCGGCCGAGCCGCTCGCCGATCCGGGCGGCCCGGTCCAGGGCCACCTGGCACAGGCCCGCCGAGTACGTGAACACCCGGCCCTCGCTGCGCACTTCCCAGATGCCCTGGTCCGGCTCCCGCCAGGCCTGCCGGGCGGCGTCGGCCAGCTCGGCCAGGCCGGCCCAGAGCGCGGGCTGGATCTCGCCGCCGGAGCGCAGCCACTGGTGGGCGCAGTCCAGGATCTCGCCGTAGACGTCGTGCTGGCGCTGGTCGGTCGCGCCGTTGCCCCAGCGCACCGGGGCCGAGCCCTGGTAGCCCTCCAGTTCGCCGTCCACGACCTCGTCCGGCACCGGGCCGCCGCGCAGGTCGTACATGATCCGGGGCCGCCGGCTGGTCTCGAAGGCGTCCAGGACCCAGCCGAGGAAGGCGTCGGCCTCGCCGCCGAAGCCGATCCGGCGCAGGGCGAACACGGCGAACGCCGCGTCGCGGATCCAGCTGTAGCGGTAGTCCCAGTTGCGGATCCCGCCGATCGGCGCGGGCAGCGAGGAGGTGGGGGCGGCGACCAGCGAGCCGTTGGCCCAGTCGTCGCAGAGCTTCAGCGTGATCGCGGCCCGCCGGACCAGGGGCTCCTGGGGGCCGTCGTACGCGAAGTGCCCCATCCAGCGGCGCCAGGCCTCGGCGGTGGCCTTCAGCGTCGCGTCGGTGTCGAAGCGGTGGTGGCGGTGGAAGCGGCCCCAGGAGAGCACCAGGTCCAGGCGTTCGCCCTGCCGCAGTTCGTAAGTGCTGTGCAGACCGGTCAGCGGGCGGTTGGAGCGCAGGTGCAGCCGCAGGTCCGGGCGCCGGTGCGGGCGCACCTCCAGTCCGCTGAACAGGGCGCGGGCCTGCGCGCCGCCGCGCGGCTCCAGCTCCGCCCGCAGCCGGACCGTCCCGTCCAGCACCACGGCCGAGCGCACGAGTTCGCCCCGGTCGGCCGGCGCGTCGTCGGTGAGGTCGGCGCCGGAGCGCAGGGTCAGCGCGTCGGTGACGCGCACCAGGCCGGTGGGGCCGCGCAGTTCGGTGACCAGCACGCCGGTGTCCGGTTCGTAGCGCTGCCTGGCCTCCACCAGGCCCTCCGGGGCGAGGGTGAAGTGCCCGCCCCGGGCGTGGTCCAGCAGGCCGCAGAACAGCGGCTCGGAGTCGAACCGGGGCAGGCACAGCCACGGGACGGCGCCGTCCAGGCCGACCAGCGCGGCCGTCGCGCCGTTGCCGATCAGGCCGAGGTCCTCCAGCGGCGGGTACCCGTTCCGGCGGCGGACCGGCCGGAACGGTGGGTCGGGGTCGTACATGCCGCCTCGCTTCCGCAGCGCCAAGGGGGGTGGTCGAAGGGGCGTCGTCCCGGTGCGGACCGCCGGGCCGACGGCGACCCGGCCGCGCGGCCAACGGCTCCCACGTTCCCGGGGATCGGGCCGGTCCGCGATCCGGCCGCTCCGGCAGCGGTGCTTTCCAGTGAAAAAGCGCTCTCCGGCGAAAGAGCCCGGACCCCGCACCTGCTAGCGTTCGAGCCCGGACGGCGGATGGTGGACGACGGAGGTTTGCGGTGGCGGACAGCGGCGCGGAGCGGGCCTTCATCGGGTCGTTCACCTCGGAGGGCGGGCGCGGGATCGTCCTGGCCGCGCTGGATCCGGACTCCGGGGCGCTGACCGCCACCGGTGTCGTCGAGGCCGTCGACCCGTCCTACCTCGCCCTCGGGCTCGCCGCCGGCGGCCCGGTGCTCTACGCCGTCTCCGAGACGGAGCCGGGCGCCGTCACCGCCCACGACATCGCCGCCCCGGTGCCCCGCCCGCTCGGCGCCCCCGTCCCGGTGGACGGGGACCACCCCACCCACCTGAGCCTCAGCCGGGGCCACCTGCTGACGGCCAACTACGGCTCCGGCAGCGTCAGCGTGCTGCCGCTCGCCGACGACGGCACGCCGCGGCCCCCGGCCACCGTGCTGCGCCACCGGGGCAGCGGGCCGCACCCGGACCGCCAACGGGCCCCGCACGCCCACCAGGTGCTCCCCGACCCGTCGGGGCGCTGGGTGCTCGCCGTCGACCTCGGCACCGACGCGGTGCGGGTCCTCGCCCTGGACCCGGCGACGGGGGCGCTCACCGTGCACGCGGAGACCGCGCTGCCGCCCGGCACCGGGCCGCGGCACCTCGCCTTCCACCCCTCCGGCCGGCACGCGTACGTGCTCGGCGAGCTGCGCCCCGTCGTGACGGTCTGCCGCTGGGACGCGGCGGCCGGGGCGCTCGAACCGGTCGCGGAGGTCCCGCTGTTCCCGGACGGCGTCGAGGGCCCGGTCTCGCCGTCGGCCCCGGTGGTCTCCCCCGACGGCCGGTTCCTGTGGGCGGCCGAGCGCGGCACCGACACCATCGTGGTGCTCGCCCTCGACGCGACGGGCGAGCGGGCGCACGTGGTCACCTCGGTGCCCTGCGGGGGCCGCTGGCCGCGCGACCTGGTGCTCGGCCCGACCGGCACCCGGCTGTACGCGGCGAACCAGCACTCCGGCGACGTCACCTGGTTCGACCTGGACACCGCCACCGGTGTCCCCCGCCGGGCGGGCTCGCTGGCCGTCCCGGCGGCGTCCACCGTCCTGTTCGCCTGACGCGCGGGCCCCGGGCCGGGGAAGCGGCCCGGGGCCCGGTGCGGGCGCGGCGGGATCAGCCGTCGCTCTCCGGCGAGGGCAGGTAGGCGCCGGGCACGTCGTCCGGCGCGAGGATCGTGCTCTCCCCCGGGTACGGCGCGGTCCAGTTGTGCGTCTGGTACCAGACCAGGTGCTCCATCTGCGCCGGGTTGGCGTGGTCGGCCACGGCGTTCGGGCCGGTCAGCCGCTGGTGCGACTTCCAGGCCTCCCACCGGTCCACGACCGGCTGCTGCGCGGCCGGCGGCGCGGTCGTGACCGGCGCCGCCGCCCGGAGGTCCTGCTCCCCGGGGACGTCGAGGCCGCAGGAGGGCGGCGTCTTGAGGCCGTCGGTCAGCGAGGTGCGGTTGGGCACCGCGGTGAACGGCGTGTAGTCCGGCCGGTCGGTGAAGGCCCCGGTCATCGGGCTGGCCGCACTGTCCTTCTGGTTCATCGGGTGGATGCCGAGGATCTGCTCGATGGTGCGGACCATCGTGATCTGCGAGTAGTAGCGGCTGTCCACGGCCCCGTGCTGCGCCCAGGGGCTGATGATCTGGATCGGGGCGCGGTGGCCGTCCACGTGGTCGAGGCCCGCCTGGGAGTCGTCCTCGACGACGAAGATCGCCGAGTCCTTCCAGTACGGGCTGTGGGTGATCTCGTCGACGATCCGCCCGGTCGCCAGGTCGTTGTCGGCGACCTGCGCGGCCGGGCTGGCCGGGCCGCCGGTGTGGTCGCTGGACAGCCAGAGCATGTTGAGGTTCGCCGGGCCGTTCCGCTCGAAGTCCTGCTTCCAGACCTGGTAGCGGTACAGGTCCGGCACGTCGGTGTCGAACCTCGGGAAGCCGGGCACCGAGACGCTGTTGAGCGAGGGGATCGGCGAGGAGGACTTGAGGGCGTAGGCGCTGCCCTGCCCGGTCGCGTCCATGGTCCTGGCGTCGCAGTACAGGTTCTGCCAGGTGGCGTCGGCGGGCTTGTCCAGGAACTGGTGGAACTCGCCGAAGTCGCGCACGGTCTTCCCCGCCGCCTGCGCGCCCGTCCACAGGAAGCCCGAGCGCTGGTGGCCCAGGGCGTCGTCCTCGGTGTCGTAGCTGCGCTCGTACTCGCCGGCCGAGGACTCGGTGTACTCCGGGTTGTCCGCCTGCATCAGCCAGTTGTGGCCCTCGGCGGAGTTGGTGCCGATGTCGTAGGTGTTGTCGTAGAGCCCGAACTGCTCGGCCAGGGCGTGCTGGTTGGGTGTCACGGCGGCGCCGAACTGGGCCAGCTTCGGGTCGCCGTCGCCCTCGGCGACGTCGCCGAAGACCTGGTCGTAGGTCCGGTTCTCCTTGACGATCAGGAAGACGTGCTTGATCGGCGACGGGTCGCCGATCCGCTTCGGCACCACCTCCTCCTTCGCCTTGTGGCCGTTCGCGAGCTTGACCGCGTTGTTCGTCCAGCCGTTCTGCTGGAACACCTTGGCGGTCTGCGCGCGGATCACCTTGTCGCTCGGCAGCGTGAACCGGGTGAGGCTGGAGGTGGTGTCGTGGGTCTTGTGGGCGCCGGTGCTGTTGGGCCGCCGGGCGTCGATGCCACGGGTGTTGGAGACGATCACCTCCGAGCCGACGGTGGCGACCTCCGCCGGGAAGTAGTCGGTGGGCAGCAGGCCGACGTAGCTCACCGGCTCCTGCGCGCCGGCGAAGCGGTAGACGGCCACGGCGTTGGCCCGGCCGAGGGTGACCAGCAGCCGGCCGTCCTCGGTGAGCGTCACCGCGGTGGGCTCGTAGCCGACGGAGGCCTCCGGCCACGGCTTGGTGGAGACGGTCTGGACGACCTTGTCGTGCGCGGTGTCGATCACCGACACCTCGTCGCTCGCGGTGTCGGCGACGAACAGCACCCCGTTCTTCGCGTACAGCGCGGTCGGGTGCAGGCCGACGGCGATGGTGCCGACGGCGGCGGCCGGGTCGGCGAGGTCGATCACACTGACCGTGCCGGTGGTGGTGGCGGCGGTCGCCGGGTCGGCCGGGACCTGGGTGCCGTAGGAGTTGATCGTGGTGTCCCCGGCGGTGGCCGCGCGCCCGCCCTCGTTCGAGACGTACAGCTTCCCGCCGACCCGGACGACGCCGCGCGGTGCGTTGCCGACCGTCCAGCTCCGCTGGACCGCGCCGGTCGCCGCGTCGATCGCGACCACCCGGTTCTGCCCGTTGACGGCGGCGTACACCGTCGAGCCGTCGGCGGAGAACACCGCCCCGGAGGCCAGCGCGTGCTTCTCCCCGTCCGCCGGGATCCTCACCGCCACCGGGGCGGCGAGGGTGCCGTCGGGCTGCACGGTGAACCGGGTGTAGCCGTCCAGCTGGCCCAGCCACAGCTGCTTGCCGTCCGGCGAGTAGACCGGGGACTCCTGGCCGACCGAGCCGTTGGGGATGCGCAGTTCGTCCGCCTTGTTGGTGCCGACGCGCTGCTTCACCTTGCCGGTCTTCAGGTCCACCACGACCAGCGCCGCGTCGCCGTCGGTGACGGCGGCGGCCAGGTGGGCGCCGTCCGGGCTGACCGTGGAGCCCATGATCTTGCCGTTGTCCAGGACCTGACGGCTGCCGTACGGGGCGAGGTACTGGTCGCTGGAGATCACCAGCCCGTTCCCAGTGGTCTGGCCGACCTGGTCCTCGTCGAACTGGTGGGTGCTCGCGAAGGCCGTGCCGGTGGCCACGGCCACCGCCGTGACACAGGCGGTGGCGAGTGCGGCCTTGCGGCCCACCCTGCGGCCGAGGAGGACCACGTGGGCGTTCCGGCTGCGTCGACGACGCGTTACCTGCATGGCGTCAGCCCTTCGTTGAGTTCGTCGTGCTGGTGGGGGAAGCGAGCAGTGCGACCTGGCCGTCGAACTGCCAGAGCGGGTTCGGCGCGTCCCCGGTCGGGGTGCGCACCAGGAAGTAGCCGTTCACTTCCTTCGGGCCGTCGCCGTCGGCCGTCAGCCGTCCGTCCGAGGCCACGTCGAGCTGGTAGACCGCCGTCCCGGGCGCGTCCGTGCCGGGCAGGTGCCAGGTGACCACGCAGCGCCAGTCGTTGCCCGGGCCCTCCGGCTCGACCTGGCCGTCGCCCCGCCGGCAGTCCGCGGTGGCCCGCAGGTCGGCCTCGGTCACGGCGGGGCGGTGCAGCTGCTCGGTCTGCAGCCGGTACAGGTGCGCGAACACGGTGGCGACCTCCTGCTGCACCTTCGCCTGCGTGATCCCCGAGCCGCTGGAGGGGGTGGCCACCGCGAGCGCGCCGGTGGTCAGCGCGAGCAGCCCGGCCAGCGGCAGCACCCCGGCGAGGAGCGTGCGGCGCCCCACCCCGTCCTCGCTGCCGGTGGTGAAGTCCCGCCGGACGAAGAGCAGGTAGGCCGCCGCGGTGGCGGCCGCCGCCCAGAGCAGGGCGACCGCGACGGCGATCAGCGGCTCGTCGAGCCGGCCCGGGTCGGCGAACAGCCCGTTCCAGGCGACGAAGGCGTACCCGGGCAGGGCGAGGCGCAGCGCCACCGGAAGCGGCAGCAGCTGGGCGAGCTGCATCGCGACCGCCGCCAGCGCGGGGACCAGCAGCCCCATCGGCGAGCGGCCCAGCAGGACGGAGCCGAGCAGTCCGAGCGCCGCCAGGGCCAGGGTCGGCGCCAGCGCGCACGCCCAGGCCAGCAGGACGCTCACGGCCGCGTCCGACGGCACCAGCAGGTGTCCGTCCACGCCGACCAGCGGCTCGTCGCCGACCGCCGCCAGCCCGCCGACGGTGCTCGACGCCGCCAGGCCGGCCGTCAGCAGCACGATCACGGTGGCGCCGGCCAGCGCCTTCGCCGCGAAGATCCGCCGCGGCGAGCGGACCGTCACCAGCAGGTGCCGCCAGGTCCCGAGCCGGTCCTCGGCGGCGAACACGTCGCCCGCGACCACCGAGGTCAGCAGGGGCAGCGCCCACGAACCGGCGAAGCCGAGGACCACCAGCGGCCCGGCCCAGCCCGTGGCGTGCATCCAGCGGCCGAACAGGGTGTCGGAGGGCAGCGTCCCCTGCTGGGCGACGGCGGCCGTGAACAGGCCCGGCGCGCTCCAGCAGGCCAGCACCAGCAGCCTGATCCGCCACTGGGAGAGCAGCTTGACCAGCTCGAAGCGGTACACCCGGCCCACCGGCACCGGGCGCTCCCCGGGGGCGACGCCGGCGGCGGCCGCCGCGCGTCCGGCCGTGACCGTGCTCGTGCGCCCGCCCCGCTCGATGACTCCCTCGCCGCGCTCGCTCATCGTCCGTCCTCCTGTTGCTCGGTCAGGGCGAGGAACGCCGCCTCCAGGGGCGGGACCACCGGGGCGACCTCGCGCACCCGGACGTCCGCCCGCACCAGCGCCGCGACCAGCTCCTCGACGGCCGGGCCCGGCGCGCGCACCACCAGTGCCCCGGCCGCGCGTCCCGTCCCGGCCTCCGCCGCGACCCGCACCCCGGCGACCCGGGCGGCCACCCGCCGGGCGGCGGCCGGATCGGAGGTGAGCAGCCGGTGGTCGAGCGCGCGGTCGTCCGCGGCCAGCTCGCCGAGCGGGCCGGAGAAGCGGACCCGTCCGGTCGCCAGGATGGTGACCTCGTCGCAGAGCGCCTCCAGGTCGTCCATCCGGTGGCTGGAGAGCACCACGGTCACGCCGTCGGCGGCGAGCCGGCGCAGCGCCCCGTGCACGTGCTGCTTGCCCGCCGGGTCCAGGCCGTTGGACGGCTCGTCGAGCACCAGCAGCCGGGGTTCGGTGAGCAGCGCCGCGGCCAGTCCGAGGCGCTGCCGCATGCCGAGCGAGAAGCCCCGCACCCGGTCGTCGGCGACGTCGCTGAGCCCGACCTCGGCCAGCACCTCGTCGATCCGGCGGGCCCGGCCGTCCTGCCCGCGCAGCGTCGCCAGCGCGGCCAGGTTCCGCCGTGCGGTCAGCGACGGGTAGAGCCCGGGCCCGTCCACGAAGCCGGCCACCCCGGGCGGCGCGGGCCAGGCCCGGCCGACGGGTCTGCCCAGCACCTCCAGGTCGCCCTCGTCGGCGGCGGCCAGTCCGAGCAGCAGCCCGAGCAGCGTGGTCTTCCCGGCGCCGTTGGGCCCGGCCAGTCCGTGGATCCGCCCGGGCGCGAGCTCCAGTCCGACGGCGTCGAGCGCGACGACGTCGCCGAAACACTTCGTCAGTGCCCGTGCGCGTACGGCAGGTTGGTTTTCCGTCATGGCTCCTTCTCGCGGTTCCCCAGGGAACCTAGGGGGTTGACCGGGCGCCGTCAGGTGCGCCCGGTTGAACTCCGGCGGAACAGCAGCGGCCCGCGCTGTGGCGGTCCTGCGAGCGTCCTGCGGGTGCACCGGGTGGAAACCTTCACATGAAAACGGATATCGTTTCGCTGGCCGGGCACGATCCGCCGGGCCCGCGCCGGACCGGTTGCGGAGCCTGGTGAACATGACAAACATGGGCGGAAGGCGAAGCCTCGAATGCGCACGGACACGGCGGGAGTCGGGATGCGAGTGGACGCCGCTCTGGCCGGGACCTGGGTGGACCGCTGGGAGCGCCAGCAGGAGCGGTACGCGGTGGAGCGCGAGGAGCGGTTCACCGTCATCGCCGACGTACTGGAACAGACCGTCGGCCACCGCGCACGGCCGCTCGTCGCGGACCTCGGCAGCGGCCCCGGCTCGCTGTCGGCACGGGTCGCGGCCCGCCTGCCGCACGCCGAGATCATCGCGGTCGACATCGACCCGCTGCTGCTCGCCCTCGGCCGCGCCCGGCACCCCCGGGTGGCGCGCTGGGTCGAGACCCTGATCGGCCGCCCCGGCTGGATCGGGGACCTCGCCCTCGACCGCCCACTGGACGCCGTGGTCTCCACCACCGCGCTGCACTACCCGCCGCCGGACGCCCTGCTCGGGATCTACCGCGACCTCGCCGGCGCGCTGCGGCCCGGCGGCGTCCTGGTCAACGGCGACCACCTCATCCCCGAGGAGCCGCCGCTCGCCGAACTCGCCCTCGCGATCGGCCGCCGCCGCGCCCAGCGCAAGGGCACCGGCGCGGCCGAGGACTGGTCCCAGTGGTGGGCCGCGGCCGGGCGGGTCCCCGAGTTCGCCGACCTGCTGACGGCCCGAGAGCGGCAGCTGCCCCCGACCGACGGCCCCGGCAACGGCCTGTCGGCCGCCCGGCACGGCGAACTGCTGCGGGAGGCCGGCTTCCGCCAGGCCGGACCGGTGTGGCAGTACGGCACCAGCTCCGTCCTGGTGGCCCTGCGCTGACCCCGCCCCAAGTGCCCATGCGGGAAGCCGGGTTCCGCATGGGCACAGTCTTTGCGAGGGCGTGACAGAAAGCGCCCTGTTGATCACCCAGGGAAACAGTTACCGTTTCCCTCGGTCGCCGACGTCCCTGCCGCGCACGCCTCACGCCGACTTCTCACGGAGAGCTGGTTTCGCATGCGGTCCTCACCGCTGTATCTCGAACCACGGTTGGAGCCCCCGCTCCGGTCCCTCCTGGCGGAACGCGACCTCCTGCACACCCTGACCGACGCGCTGGGCTCCCCCCTCAACCTGCTCCTGCCCGAACAGATCGCGGACAACCTGGCACGCTTCCGGGCCGTCTACCGCAAGCACCGCCTCACCGGCCGGATCCACTTCGCCCACAAGGCGAACCGCTCCAGCGCCCTGGCCCGCCGGCTCGCCGCCACCGACGCCGGACTGGACGTCGCCTCGCTCGCCGAACTCCAGCACGTGCTCGGGGCCGGCTGCCCGCCCGAGCGGATCATGGCGACCGGCCCGAAGAACCGCGAGTACCTCTGGCTGGCGGCCCGCACCGGCGCCACCGTCCACCTGGACTCCCGCGCCGAACTCGACGCCCTGGCCGGCCTCGTACGCGCGCACGCCCTGCCCCCGGTGCCCGTCATGCCGCGGCTGTCGGGCTTCCGGGCGCCGGGCACCACGGTGCTCACCCGGCCGAGCCGGTTCGGCACCGACGTCGCCGAACTCGACGGCCTGCTCGACGCGTTGGAGCGCCACCGGGACGCCGTCGAGACGACCGGGGTCGCCTACCACCTGGACACCACCGGCGTGCCGGAGAAGGCCGTCGCCCTGGAGACCTGCGTCACGGTGCTGAACGAGTGCCGGCGCCGGGGCCTGAACCCCCGCACCATCGACATCGGCGGCGGGTTCGGCGTCAGCTACCTGGCGGACGCCGCCCAGTGGGAGCGGTACACCAGCGAGCTGACCGACGCCGTCCTCGGCCGGCGCCCCGCCCTCACCTGGCAGGGCCACGGCTACGGGCTGCGCGCCGAGTCCGGCCGGCTGCGCGGCGCCCTCGGCCTCTACCCGGCGCACCGCCCGGTGGCCGCCGAGGCCTACCTGGACGAACTGCTCTCGACCCCGGCGCCCACGCTCGGCCGGCCGCTCGGCACGCTGCTGCTGGAGAACCTCTACGACCTGGCGGTGGAGCCCGGCCGGGCGCTGGCCGACCAGTGCGGGGCGACGCTCGCCCGCGTCCTGGAGGTCCGGCACACGCCGGCCGGCGAGCGCCTGGTACGGCTGGAGATGAACGCGCGGGACGTGGGTCTGGAGGAGCACGGGGTGCTGATGGACCCGCTGCTGGTCCCCCGCCCCGGCGCCCCGGCCGCGCCGGACGGCTCGGAGGGCCCGGACTCGCCGGACGGCCCGGTCGGGGTGTACCTGATCGGCAACCTCTGCCTGGAGACCGACCTGATCACCCGCCGGACGGTCTTCCTGCCCCGCCTCCCCGCCCCCGGCGACCTGCTCGCCTTCGCCAACACCGCGGGCTACCTGATGGACTTCAGCGCCGGCTCGGCGCTGCGCCAGCCCGTCGCGCGCAAGGTCGCCGCGTACCGGCAGGACGGCGCCTGGCGGTGGCGCCTGGACGAGCAGTACTGGCCCGTCGACGTGACGGCGGCCGCCGAACACCGGGGGGACGGACACGCATGAGGTACGACAGCATCACCGACGCCATAGGCAACACCCCGCTGGTCCGGATCGACCCGGCGGTCACCGGCCTGCGGCACATCGACCTGTACGCCAAGCTGGAACTGCTCAACCCCTTCGGCTCGGTCAAGGACCGCGCCGCCTGGAACATGACCCGCGAGGCGATCCCCGGCGCCGTCGAGCGCGGCGACACCGTCGTGGAACTGTCCAGCGGCAACACCGCCAAGGCGCTCGCGCTCATCGCCGGCCTGCACGGACTGCCGTTCAAGAGCGTCACCAACCGGATGCGGGTCCCCGAGATCAAGGACCTGCTCCTGCTGCTCGGCGCGGAGATCGAGGAGCTGCCCGGCCGCACCGAGTGCCTCGACCCGACCGACACCGACGACCCGCTCACCCGCATCCACCGGATGCTCTCCGAGGCGGAGTCCGGCTACCTGCACACCGACCAGTACTACAGCCGGCTCAACCTCGACGCCCACCTCACCGGCACCGGCCCCGAGATCGTCCGGGACCTCGACGGCCGCGCCCCGGACCACTTCATCGCCTGCGTCGGCACCGCCGGCTCCTCCACCGGCGTGGCGGCCGTGCTGCGCGCCCACGACCCGGCCGTCGACGTGCTCGGACTGGTCGCCCACAAGTCCGACTTCATCCCGGGCATCCGCACCATCGACGAGGTGCACGAGGTCGGACTGTTCGACCCCGCCACCTACGACACCATCGCGACGGTGACCGCCGACCAGGCCATCGACGGCATGCTCACCCTGGTGCGCCGCTGCGGCCTGCCGGCCGGCCCGACCGGCGGCGGCGCCTTCTTCGGCGCGCTGCGCCACCTCCGCTCCGTGGACGAGGAGTTGACACAGCGGGGCTCGGGTGAGCGCCGCACCGCCGTGTTCATCGTCTGCGACCGGGTGGAGAGCTACCTGAGCTACATCCGCAAACGGCGGCCCGAACTGTTCAACCAGCCCGCCCGGCCGAACACGGTGGCCACCGTGACACCGGCCGAACTGGCCGCCGCCCGGGTCGTCGAGGTCGACGCCGCCCGGAAGTGGATCGCCGAGGAGCGGCCGCTGGTGGTCGACCTGCGCGGACCGGCCGCGTACGCGGCGCTGCACATCGAGGGCTCGGTCAACATCGTCGACGAGCTGTTCGACGAACTCCTGCACGGCGGCCTGCCGTTCGGCACCCGGCAGCCGGTGCTGCTGGCCTGCCCGGTCGGCGAGAAGTCGGCGGTCTACGCGGCGCTGCTCACCCGGATGGGACACCTGGACGCGCGCAGCCTGGCCGGCGGCGTCATCGCCTGGCGCGACGCGGGCGCGCCGCTGGTCCGGGACTGAGCGGGGCCGGCCATGACCACCCCCGACGAAACCCTCGGCGAACTCCACGACTGGCACCGCGCGTTGCGGGACCAGTTCCCCATCGTCACCGGCCACCCCGACCAGGCGTACCTGGACAGCGCGGCCACCTCGCAGAAGCCCCGGGCGGTGCTCGACACCGTCCAGCGCTACCTGACCACCGCCAACGCCAACGCCGGCCGCGGCACCTACACCTGGGCCAACGCCACCACCGCGCTGGTCGACCGCACCCGCGCCCGGGTCGCCCGTTTCCTCGGCGACCCGGCCCCCCAGCAGCGCTCCGGCGTCCACTTCGTCAGCGGCGCGACCGAAGGGCTGCGCGCGGTGGCCCGGGACTGGCTCCCCCACCACGTGCGGGACGGCGACGAGATCATCGTGCCCTTCGCCGACCACGAGGCCAACGCGCTGCCCTGGCTGGAGGCCCGACAGCTGCTGGCCGACCGGGGCGTGCGCGTCACCGTGCGCGAACTGCCGTACGACCCCGCCTCGCAGGACTACGACCACCGGGCGCTGGCCCGGCTCGTCACCGAACGCACGGCGTTCGTCGCCGCCACCCACGTGCACCACGTGTACGGCGCCGACATGAACGTCCACCGCATCCGCGCCGCGGTCGGGCCCGAGGTGCCGATCTGCCTGGACGCCGCGCAGAGCGTCGGCCACCTGCCGGTGGACGTCGGCACCCTGGACGTCGACTTCGTGGTCTTCTCCGGGCACAAGGCGCTGGCCCTGCCCGGCACCGGCGCGGTGTGGGCCCGCAACACCCGGGGCCCGGCCTTCACCCCCGGCGGCTGGGCCGGCACGCCCAACACCGCCGGGATCGCCAGCCTGGAGGCCGCCCTGGACTGGCTCGACGCCGCCGGGCCGGACCGCATCCGACGGTGGAACAGCGCGCTGGCCGCCCGGCTCACCGACGGGCTGCGGACCCTGGCCCCGTACGAGGTCCTCGGCTGCCAGCGGAGCCTGGCCGCCGACTCCGAGGTCCAGCGGCGCGAGGGCATCGTCACCTTCCGGCACCGCGGCATCGGCTCCAACGACCTGGGCTTCATCCTCGCCAGCCACGGCCTGATGGTGCGCGCCGACGGCCACTGCCAGGCGCGGGCCGGCGAGAGCGAGAGCTCGGTGCGGGTCAGCCTGCACGTCTACAACTCCCCGGAGGAGGTCGACCTGCTGCTCTCCGTGCTGCGCGGGCTGTAGCGACCCGCGCGCCGCGCCGGGCCGTCACATCCGCTGGAGGTTGCGCACCAGACCGGTCATCTTCGGCGACGGGGCGACGTTCAACTCCCGCTGGAGGAAGGAGCGGTAGTGCTGATAGGAGCGCAGCGCACTGGCCAGGTTCCCCTCGGCGAGGTGCACCTCGACCACGATCCGGTGGGCCGTCTCCCGGACGGGGTCGATGGCGATCGCCGCCAGCGCGGTCTGGAGCGCCGACAAGTAGCGCTCGGCGTCGCAGAGTTGGTGGGCCAGGCCCTCCAGGGCGTACAGCCGCAGCTGGTCCCAGCGCTCGCGCTCCAGGGTCAGCCACTCCTCCTCCCAGCCCGGCAGCAGCTCGGCGGCGAGGTCGTCCACGATGGCGTCGCAGTTGACCGGCAACCGGTCCAACCCGGCCACGACCTGGCGTGCCGAGCGGCGCGCGTACCGCAGGTCCACCCGGACCGCCGGCGCGAGGCGCAGCCACTGCCCCGGGCTCTCCACCGGGATCGCCCGGCCGCGCAGCCTCGCGTGGTAGAGGGCGGTGCGCAGGTTCGCGGCCGCGCGGCGCTGGGTGCAGTCCGGCCAGAGCCGTTCGGCGACCGCGCCGCGCGGCACACCGCCGTCGTGCAGGGCGAGGAAGGCCAGCAGGTGCTGCGCACTCACCGGGAGGGCGATGCGGTGTCCCTCACCGGTGGCCTCGAAACCCCGCAGCAGTTCGATGCGCGGACCGTCCCACAACACACCCCCACTCTGTCGCGTCACGCCGTCACCCGCACCCGTTCGGACGCGCCCCGGTTGCGGCCCGGGCCCGTCACGGCCGTGTCCGTCCGGCCCCGGACCACCGTCGCGCCCGCGTCGCACGGACGTTGTGGCGACGTCACGCTGACGCCGCCCGGGCGTCACGGCCACCGTCGCCGACCGTCACGGCCGCGCCCCGCCGCCGGCCGTCCGACACTCCAATGGGCCGCCACCGAACGGGTGTTGAAGGAGAGGACGATCCGTCGCGGACACGCCGTCCGGTCCTCGGGCGCGCCGGTGGTCACGGCGCGTACATCGACCGGGCCGTGACGCGGCGGACGTCCCCGGCGGATCCGCCACGAGGAGGCGACGCGTCCGCGACGGCGTTCCCGCGCCGGCCGTGACGCTCCCGGGCACACCCGTGCGACGGCCGGCCCATTGACTGGCACCACCTGCTGAACGGCGGGGCGCACCCGACGTCCCGCCCGACATCGGAAGGCAATCCCCGATGAAGGCCAGATCGGTGCTGCGCGACGTCCGCGCCCCCGAGGGCGAACTCCTCGGCGACCCGGCCGTGTGCATCGCCGTCCTGGACGGCCCCGTCGACCTCTCGCACCCCTGCTTCGAGGGAGCCGACCTCACCCGGCTGGACACGCTCGTCTCCGAACCGGCCGGCACCGGGCCGATGTCGCTGCATGGCACCCACGTCGCGAGCCTGCTCTTCGGCGGGCCCGACAGCCCGGTACCCGGGATCGCCCCGCGCTGCCGCGGGCTGATCCTGCCGGTCTTCCCGGACGCGGGCGAGGGGCGGGTGCCCCAGCTCGACCTGGCCCGGGCCGTCGAACGCGCCGTGCAGGAGGGGGCGCACGTCATCAACATCAGCGGCGGCGAAGCCGGCCAGGACGTCCAGCCGGACCCCGTGCTGGAGCGGGCGCTGCGGCTGTGCGAGGAGAGCGGGGTCCTGGTGGTCGCGGCCGTCGGCAACGACGGCTGCGACTGCGCCCAGGTCCCGGCCGCCGTCCCGACGGTGCTCGCCGTCGGCGCGGCCGGGCCCGACGGCGAGCCGCTCGACCTCAGCAACTGGGGCTCCGCGTACGCCGCCCACGGCGTCCTCGCCCCCGGCAGCGACATCGAGGGCGCCGCCCCGGGCGGCGGGACCGCGGCCCTGACCGGCAGCAGCTTCGCCACACCGCTGGTGAGCGGCGTCGCCGCCCTGCTGGTCGCCGCGCGGCTCCGGGCCGGCCTCCCGCCCGACCCCCGGGCGGCCGGCCAGGCCCTGCTGCGGGGCGCGCACTCCGCACCCTGCGCACCCGCCGAGGCACCGGAGTGCCGGCGCCGGCTGACCGGCCACCTGGACGCGGCCCGGGCGTACGAGCTGATCACCCGAGGAGACCTGACGGAAGATCCGGCCCGAGCCGGGACCACGACGGACGGCGCCCGCCGCACCACCCTCTCCCCCGAGGTCGGGGTCGCCACGGCCGGCGCACCCGCACTGCTCGGGACCTCCCCTTACGACTCGCACGAGGGAGCCAGCACCATGGACACCCAGAGCGTTCCCGCCGCCACCGCAGAGGCCGTCCAGGCCGTTCAGGCCGCCCCCGCGGCCCAGGCGGTACCCGGACCAGAGGCCGTCCAGGCCTTCCAGGCCGTACCGGCCGCGCAGAGCGCACCGTACGAAGCCGTCACCCCGGCCGGAGCCCCCGCCGGGGTGACGGGCGCCATCGCCGCGGGCGCGCAGCCCGTGGGCGCCGCACCCGTCCCGCCGCCCGTGCCACTGACCGCGCCCGCCCCGGCCGCGCCCGCGCCGCCCACCGGCGCGACGGCGCTCGGCCAGGCCCCGGCGGCCCCCTGCGCGTGCCAGGGCGGCGGGCCGTCGGGGGCCGGGCTGTCACCGTCGGGCGGCGCACCGACAGGCGGCGGCGTGCGGCCCTCCTGCGCCTCCACCAACAACCGCCCGCTGGTCTTCGCGATCGGCCAGGTCGGCGTGGACTTCCAGACCGAGGCCCGCCGGGACAGCTTCCGCCAGCTGATGGACCCCGTCGAGCGGGACGTCGAGGGCCATCCGGAACAGACCAAGGAACTGCCCGCCAATCCCTACGACGCCGAGCAGTTGCACCGGTACCTGACCGCCAACCCGTGGGCCTCCGACAAGGTCACCTGGACGCTGAACCTGGAGAGCACGCCGATCTACGCGATGGAGGCCGAAGCCGCGGCCGGCATGGACTGGGCCGGCACGCCCGTCGTGGACCTCGGGGCCACGAAGGACGACGTGGAGGCGCTCATCAACGACCGCGCCAGGCTCGCGGACGTCCTGATGGCACTCGCCTCGCCCCCGCCTCCGGTGTCCACGGTCTACCGGTCGTTCCGGGACGCGTACCTCGGCCACCACCGGTTCGCCCAGGACGACGACGGCTACATCTCCCGGATCTCGGTCCCCGGCCGGCTCACCGACCGGACCGTCCGGCTGTTCTCCGGGCAGGTCGTGCCCGTCGTCGAGGTCAAGAGCCGCGGCATCTACATCTGGTACCAGAAGCAGCTGGTGGACGCCGTGGTGAAGGCCGTCCTGGGGCAGGCCGAACGGGACGCCCTGACGGTCAACGAGGCCTACATCCGCAAGACCATGGACGCGTTCCTGGACAAGGTCTACTACCAGTTCCGCAACCTCGGGCAGACCTCCGCCGACCGGGCGCTGAACTCCGCCGGCACCAACGCGTTCTCGGTCGCCGAGACCATCAGCAAGGCCATGCTGCTGGGCCAGAGCATCCCCAGCACCGCCACCGGGGGCAACGATCAGACCTCCCTCTACTGCATCGACACGATCTCCGTCACCAAGAGCCCGTACTGCCGCATGGGCTCGGACTGCCAGGACGTCAAGGTGGGCTTCTTCGACCCCGAGGACGAGCGGCACGCGCGGGTCAACATGCTGTTCACGATCGACGTCAGCGACGAGTTCCCCGTCACCCTGGCGCCCGCCCACCAGTTCCTGGAGTCCTGAGCGCACGGCACCACCGGTGCCCGCGCCGACGCAAGGACCCCACGCCATCCGTCAGGAGGAGGCGGATCATGAAACCCCCCGCACGGTTCCCCAAGCCCACGGCCAACCTCCCGGTCCTGGCCCCGCCGGTTCGTCGGGACGGCCCGGAAGAAGCAGGCCGGCAGTCCGGCGGCCCCGGCGTCGTGCCGGCCCGGTCGGCCTGTTCCAGCCTCACCGGCCCGGCCCGGAGCATGTGCTACGCCGCCCTCTGACGGTCCGTCCCCCACGGGCCCGACGAAGGACGGGCGCACCACGGCAACACGAGAAGGGATGAGCAGAAATGATCCACGAAGAATTCCGTGAGGGCCACCGGACGTGGTCCCCCACCCCGCAACTCCCGAAGCTGGCCCCGCCGGTCGACCGCACCGGTCACACCGGCGGTGCCCTGGGGCAGGCCCCGGGCGTCGAGGCCGACGCCTTCTGGGACCAGCTCGCCAACACCGCCCTGCAGGTGATCCCGAAGCTCTTCTGACACGGCACCACGCGCCGGCGACGGCTCCCGAACGGTCCGTCGCCGGCCACACCGCCCGGTGACGCCACCGCGCGGAACCAGCCACCGGAGCTCCGAACAGGAGAGGCAGAACCATGCACGAGCAGCCGCCGCCCCAGGTGCCGCCGATCGACCGCACGGTCGGCTACGAGGCCTATCTGAAGGTGGTCAAGGAAGCCGTCAGCGTGGACGACAGTCAGAACCCGGCCATGCCGCCCAGCAATGTGATCATGGGATTCAGCGGCCGGTCGCCTCGGACCTGCGCTTCGGTCGACGCCACACGCGTGGACACCGAGGACTCGGCCCCGGCTCCGGCCGCTCTCCCGACCACGCTGATCATGGACGGCCCCGGGGGACTCTACGGCCCCAGCTTCGCGGACCCGGCCCCCTGGGCCTGCGGCGGTGCCCCCACCCCCGGCTGCGTGCCGCCACCACCACCCGCCATCGGAGGCCGCCGCTGACCCCTACCAGCCATCCCGGACGGCCCCGTCCCGGAGTTCCGAGCAGCTCCGCTCCGCGCCGTCCGCCCCACGGAACCAGCGCACGAGAAGGGAAGCGCGACCATGACCATGGAAGAGTTCCACGACGAACACCGGGCGTGGACCCCCACCCCGCAGCTGCCGAGGCTCGCGCCGCCGGTCGACCGGACCGGTCACAGCGGCGGTGCCCTGGGGCAGGCTCCGGGCGTCGAGGCCGACAGCTTCTGGGACGACCTCGCCAGCGTCGCCCAGGTGGCCGCCCCGATCGCCCTGGCAGCGCTCTGACGGTGTCCTCCCCCGTGGCGGGGGGGGGGGGGGGGGGCCCCCCCCCCCCCCCCCCCCCCCCCCCCCCCCCGCCCGGGGCGGGGCCCCCCCCCCCCCCCCCCCCAAAAAAAAAAAAGGGGGGGTGTGGT
>NZ_JBIAXP010000039.1:0-98633 GCF_042896795.1 Kitasatospora sp. NPDC001261 | reverse complement strand
GCACGAACCGGAAGTGGTGTTTCAGAGGATTGGCCACCGCGGGACCGTCCGCGCAGATGCGTGTCCGGTGCTCCCTGCCAGGCAGCTCGAAGAACTGTACGCGCTTCCACGCACCGATGCAAACGTCGTGCAAAGACGGCCGGCCGGACCCCGGGGAGAGGGGTCCGGCCGGTGGTGCCGTGCGGATCAGCTGTTGGTGGGGAAGCCCAGGTTGATGCCGCCGTGCGACGGGTCCAGCCAGCGCTGGGTCACGGCCTTGCCCCGGGTGAAGAACTGCACGCCGTCCGGGCCGTACGCGTGGGCGTCGCCGAACAGCGAGGCCTTCCAGCCGCCGAAGGAGTAGTAGGCGACCGGGACCGGGATCGGCACGTTGATGCCGACCATGCCGACCTCCACCTCGAACTGGAAGCGCCGGGCCGCGCCGCCGTCGTTGGTGAAGAGGGCGGTGCCGTTGCCGTACGGGTTGGCGTTGATCAGCGCCAGGCCCTCCTCGTACGAGTCGACGCGCACCACCGAGAGGACCGGGCCGAAGATCTCGTCGTTATAGACGGACATGCCGGGCTTCACGTGGTCGAACAGCGTGGGGCCGAGCCAGAAGCCGTCGGCCGTCGGGGAGCCGTTCCGGTCCTCGGCGGTGACCGGGTGCTTGCGGCCGTCCACCGCGAGCTCGGCGCCGTCGGCGACCCCGGACTCCACGTAGGAGGTGACCTTGTCCCGGTGCTGGCCGGTGACCAGCGGACCCATCTCGGACTCGCCGTTGCAGCCGGGGCCGACCTTCAGGGTGGCGATCCGCTGCTTGATCTTCTCGACCAGCTCGTCGCCGATCGGGTCGACCGCGACCAGCACGGACACCGCCATGCAGCGCTCGCCGGCCGCGCCGAAGCCCGCGTTGACGGCGGCGTCGGCGGCGAGGTCGAGGTCGGCGTCCGGCAGGACCAGCATGTGGTTCTTGGCGCCGCCCAGGGCCTGCACGCGCTTGCCGTAGCGGGTGCCGGTCTCGTAGACGTAGCGGGCGATCGGGGTGGAACCGACGAAGCTGACGGACTTGACGTCCGGGTGCTCCAGCAGGCGGTCGACGGCCACCTTGTCGCCGTGCACGACGTTGAAGACGCCGTCCGGCAGGCCGGCCTCCTTCCACAGCTCGGCGAGGAAGTTGGCGGCGGACGGGTCCTTCTCCGAGGGCTTCACCACGACGGTGTTGCCGGCCGCGATGGCGATCGGGAAGAACCACATCGGCACCATGGCCGGGAAGTTGAACGGCGAGATGATCGCGACCGGGCCGAGCGGCTGGCGGATCGAGTAGACGTCGACGCCGGTCGAGGCCTGCTCGGTGAAGCCGCCCTTGACCAGCTGCGGGATGCCGCAGGCGTACTCCACGACCTCCAGGCCGCGGGCGATCTCGCCGAGCGCGTCGGAGTGCACCTTGCCGTGCTCGGCCACGATGATCGAGGCCAGCTCGTCGCGGCGGGCGTTCAGCAGCTCGCGGAAGGCGAACAGCACCGTCGTCCGCTTCGCGATCGAGGCGGTGCGCCACTCGGTGAAGGCCGAAGCGGCGGCGGCCACGGCCTGGTCGACCTCGGCGATCTCGGCGAAGTCGACCTGGCCGGCGACCTGGCCGGTGGCCGGGTCGAAGACCTCGCCGCGACGGGGGGCCGCACCGGCGGTGGCGACGGGCTTGCCGCCGATCCAGTGAATGATGTGCTTGCTCAAGGTCCGTCTGCCTCCGAAGTCCCGGGCGGCGTCCTGCCACCGGTCCGGTCTGGCGCCGCCCGCACGTGGGCCGGGCGACGGGAATCACGGGGCTACCGCGCTCGTCTCCCAGTCTGGTGGCCGCTCCGGCGCAGCTCAACGAACAGGCTGACGGGGATCGTGGATTCAGCCTTACAGGTCGTCCGGTCACTCGCCCGAACGTGTGAACCCACCACGAATGCCCCCAACGGCACGGGCACCCAAACACCGCGGGCACCCGCGGGACCAGGGCGTCAGGACTCCCCGTTCTCCGGCTCCTCCAGGTACGGGTCGTGCAGCCCGTCCGCCGCCTCCCGGGTCTCCAGCAGGTCCAGCCGCAGGTCCTGCGCCCAGGCCAGCGCCCACCGCTTCCGCTCGGCCACCTCCCCGGCCGGCACGCCCCGGGCGCGGAACCGCCCGTCCGCCGCCTCGGCGAGCGCCTCCAGCCGTTCGGCCAGCGCCGCGGGCTGGAAGTCCGGGTCCAACTCGGCTGCCAGTGCTAGCAGCTCGCCCTCCCGGTAGCAGCGGGTGAGGGCGTGCACGTCGATCAGGTCGCGGGGCATGCCCCGGTCCACGAGCAGCGCGGTGGTCAGCGCGGCCGCGTCCTCCAGGGCGACGACCGGCAGCACCGCCGGGGGCTCGTCCGGTCCGGGCGCACCGAGGTCGAACCGGACCGGCCGGTGTCCCAGCGGTTCCTTGCGCAGTTCCACCGAGTGCGACCGCCCGCCCAGCGCCAGCCGGACGGTGAGCTGTTCCAGCCGCGGTGTGCCCGGCCGCTCGACGGCCCCGCCGCCCGCCGCCCGGTACGCCTCGCCCAGCGCGGCGGCCACCTCCGGCAGGTCGGCGCCGCCGGTCGCCAGGGTCAGCCCGTCCTGCGGGCAGGCCGCGACGCCGTGGGCGCGCAGCGCGTGCCCTCCCGCCAGGGCGAGGCCGTACCGGTCGCAGACGGGTGCGGCCAGCGCGGCCAGGCGCAGCTGGGCGGGGCCCGGGCGGAGGGACGCGTCGACGGCGTGCGGGACGGTGGTCACGCCTCCAGTCTGACGCGACCGCCCGTTCCGCGCGCCAGTTGCCGGGCGCCCGGAGCGCTACCGGGCGCCCCCGGGCACCTCCTCACGCCCCCGGGCCCCCGGTTCCGCACGAGACGGCGCGGCTCACCAGCCGCCGAGCCGGGCCGCCGCCTCGTGCAGGGCGAGCTCCAGCAGCACCGGGTCGGTGAGCCGCCCGGAGCCGTCCGGCGGGACCAGCCAGCGCACGCCCCGGCTGCGGCGCCCGGGGTGCGGGACGACGATCCAGGTGCCCTCCCCCGCACCGCGCACGCCGGTGCCGATCCAGCGGGCGGCGGTGCCGACGGGCACCAGGAAGCTGACCTGCCCGCCCCCGAAGTCGGTGAGGACCGGACCGCGGGTGCGCGGGTCCAGGACCTCCGCGGCCGGGCGCCCGAGCCGTCCGGGGACGGAGAGGACGTCCCAACGCCGGCCGGCCGGCAGCAGCACCAGGCCCAGCCCGGTGCGCTCCCACTGGTCCCGGAAGGCCTCCGGGTCCGGTGCCGCCTGGGCGAGCCAGTGCAGTCCGGTGGTCTCCATGTCGTGTCCCCGCTTCTTGCCGTTCGTACTGTTCGGAGACGGCGGGAAGAGCGAGACCCGCCGTCACCAAGGAGAGGCGGACGGCGGGTCCCGATTACACGACTAGGGGCACCCGGCTACGGGCGTTCGTGGTTTCTACGGTTTCAACGGTTTCAACGGCTTCAGCCGTTTCGGCAGATCAGCGGTTCAGCATTTCAGCGTTCCAGTGGTTCAGCGTTTGAACGGTTCAGCTGTCGAAGCCGAGCCCCAGCCGGTCGAGGGTGCGCAGCCAGAGGTTGCGGTGGCCGCCGTTGCGGTCCGCCCGCTCCAGCGACCGGGTGGTGAGCTCGATCCCGGCCCAGCGCACCGGCTCGGGCGGGAACGGCAGCGGCTTGCTGCGCACCATCTCCAGCGAGGTGCGCTCGGTGCGCTCGCCGGCCAGCAGGTCGAGCATCACCTCGGCGCCGAAGCGGGTCGCGCCGACGCCGAGCCCGGTGTAGCCGACCGCGTACGCGACCTTGCCCCGGTACCCGGTGTCGAAGAACGCCGAGAAGCGGCTGCAGGTGTCGATCGCGCCGCCCCAGGCGTGGGTGAAGCGCAGGCCCTCCAGCTGCGGGAAGCAGCGGAAGAAGTGGTTGGCCAGGGTGCGGAAGGTCTCCGGCCGCTGGTCGTACTCGTGCCGGACCCGGCCGCCGAAGTGGTAGACCGCGTCGTAGCCGCCCCAGAGGATCCGGTTGTCGGCGGAGAGCCGGAAGTAGTGGAACTTGTTGGCGCTGTCGCCGAGGCCCTGGCGCCCGCGCCAGCCGATCGCGGCGAGCTGCTCCTCGCTGAGCGGCTCGGTCATCAGCGCGTAGTCGTACACCGGGACGACGTACGGGCGGACCCGCTTGAGCAGCGACGGGAACACGTTGGTGCCGAGCGCGACCTTGCGGGCGAAGACCCGGCCGTACGGGGTACGGACGGCCATGCCGCTGCCGTGCTCCCGCAGGTCGGTGGCCCGGGTGTGCTCGAAGATCCGCACGCCCTGGCCCAGGCAGGCGTCCTTGAGGCCCCAGGCGAGCTTGGCGGGGTGGACCATCGCCACGCCCTCCTTGTCCCAGAGGCCGCCGAGGAAGGTCGGCGAGTCGACCTCGGCGCGCAGCTGGTCGGCGTCCAGGACGGTGATGTCGAAGCCGTACCGGGCGACCGCCTCGGCGATCTCGTGGAGCTCCTCGACCTGGTGGGGCTGGGTGGCGACGTCGATCTCGCCGGTGCGCTCCCACTCGGCGTCGATGCCGTAGCGCTTGAGGGTGGCCTCGATGCCGTCGAGGTTGGCGGCACCGAGGCGTTCCAGCTGGGCCAGTTCGGACGGCCAGCGGTCCAGGCCGTTGCCGAAGCCGTGGGTCAGGCTGGCCGCGCAGAACCCGCCGTTGCGCCCGGACGCGGCCCACCCGACCTCGTTGCCCTCGACCAGCACGACGTCCAACGAGGGGTCGCGTTCCTTGGCGATGAGGGCGGTCCACAGGCCGGAGTAGCCGCCGCCGACGACCAGCAGGTCGCAGGTGGTGTCGCCGACCAGGGCGGGCAGTGCCGCCGGCCGGCCGGGATCCTCCAGCCAGAAGGGGGTGGGCCTGGCGTCACTGAGTGCGCGGGCGGAGTCCATGCATTATCAGCCACTTTCTACGAATAGGTGATGGTTGTACTGGCCACCGTCGTCGACCGTACGTCAGGCGGTGGCCTTCCGGCGGTTGCCCAGCCACTGGCCGACGACGGTCAGCAGGACGGCGGCGAGGAACATCGCGGTGCCGATGACGTTCACCTGCACCGGGATGCCGCGCTGCGAGGCGCCCCAGACGAACATCGGGAAGGTGACCGTGGTCGGCCCCGAGTTGAACTGGGTGATGATGAAGTCGTCGAAGGAGAGCGCGAAGCTGAGCAGCGCGCCCGCCGCGATGCCGGGCGCCGCCAGCGGCAGGGTGACCCTCAGGAAGGTCTGGACGGGGGTCGCGTAGAGGTCCTGGGCGGCCTGTTCGAGCCTCGGGTCCATGCTCATCACGCGCGCCTTGACCGCCGTCACCACGAAGCTGAGGCAGAACATGATGTGGGCGATGAGGATGGTGGTGAACCCGAACGGGATGCGCATGTTGAGGAAGAGCGTCCCGAGCGAGGCGGCCATGACCACCTCGGGCATGGCCATCGGCAGGAAGATCATCGCGGTGGTGGCCGAGCGGCCGCGGAAGCGGTAGCGGGCCAGTGCGAAGGCGACCATGGTGCCGAGCACGGTGGCGCCGACGGTGGCGAGCACCGCGATCTGCAGGCTGAGCGAGAGCGACTGGCACATGTCGGCCACGCCGCAGGGGCTGGTCCAGGCGTCGGTGGAGAACTCGTTCCACTCGTAGTTGAACTTGCCCACCGGCTTGTTGAACGAGAAGGCGAGCACGACCAGGTTGGGCAGCACCAGGTAGGCGAGGGCCAGCAGGCCGGCCAGCACCACCAGGTGGGCGCGGATCCACTTGGAAATCCGGGACATCAGACCAGATCCTCCGTCCCGGCCTTGCGCATGTAGACCGTCACCATGCCCAGGATCAGGGCCATCAGGATGAAGCTCAGCGCGGCGGCCGTGGGGTAGTCGAGCACGTTCAGGAACTGCTTCTGGATGCCGTTGCCGACCATCTGCTCGCTCGGCGAGCCCAGCAGCTGGGCGTTGATGTAGTCGCCGGAGGCGGGGATGAAGGTCAGCAGGGTGCCCGCGACCACGCCCGGCAGCGAGATCGGGAAGGTGACCTTGCGGAAGGTGGTGAACGGCCGGGCGTAGAGGTCGCCGGCCGCCTCGTGCAGGCGCGGGTCGATCCGCTCCAGCGAGGTGTACAGCGGCAGGATCATGAACGGCAGGAAGTTGTAGGTCAGGCCGCAGACCACGGCGAGCGGCGTGGCCAGCACCCGGTCGCCGCTGGTCAGGCCGAGCAGGTTGGTGACGTCCAGGACGTGCAGCGCGTTCAGCGCGCCGACCACCGGGCCGCCGTCGGACAGGATGGTCTTCCAGGCCAGCGTGCGGATCAGGAAGCTGGTGAAGAACGGCGCGATGACCAGGATCAGGATGACGTTGCGCCAGCGCTTGCTCGCCTTGAAGGCGATCGTGTACGCGAGCGGGTAGCCGACGGCCAGGCAGAGCACGGTGGCGACGGCCGCGTAGGAGAACGAGCGCAGGAAGTGCCACCGGTACTCGACCAGGGCGTCCCAGTAGGTCGATATGTGCCAGGTGACCTTGAAGCCCTCTTCGAGCGAGCCGCTCTGCAGCGAGGTCGACGCCTGGTAGACCAGCGGGACGGCGAAGAAGACGACCAGCCAGGCGATGCCGGGAAGCAGCAGCCAGTACGGGGTGAGCTTGCGCCTGGGCTTCGGCGCCGGTCCCTCCAGCGGTATGACCTGGGGTGGCGCGGCCGGGGTGGTGGCGGTCATGCGGCCTCCTCCGCGGTGCCCGCGTCGATCGCCTGGGCGGCGTCGAGGGCGAAGGAGTGCGCCGGGTTCCAGTGCAGCTGGACGGCGGCGCCGGGGACGATCCGCGCGTCGCGCTCCATGTTCTGCTCGAAGACGGTGACCTCCTGGCCGCCGTCGGTGCGCACCACGTACTGGGTGGAGACGCCGATGAAGCTGGAGTCGAGCACCGTGCCGGCCAGCCGGTTGCGGCCGTCGGCGACCTGCTCGGAGGCGTGGGTGATGGTGATCTTCTCCGGGCGCACGCCCAGGTGGACGCGCTTGGCGTCGGTGGCGCAGCGCGCCTTCGGCACCGCGAGGCGGGCGCCGGCCGCGCTGAGCAGCAGGTCGCCGCCCTCGGTGCCGGTGACCTCGGCGGGCAGCAGGTTGGACTGGCCGAGGAAGTTGGCCACGAAGGTGGTGGCGGGGTTCTCGTACAGGTCGGCGGGGGCGCCCAGCTGCTCGACCCGGCCGCCGTTCATCACCGCGATGGTGTCGGCCATGGTCATGGCCTCCTCCTGGTCGTGGGTGACGTGCACGAAGGTGATGCCGACCTCGGTCTGGATCCGCTTGAGCTCCAGCTGCATCTGGCGGCGGAGCTTGAGGTCGAGCGCGCCGAGCGGCTCGTCCAGGAGCAGCACCTGCGGGTGGTTGATCAGTGCGCGGGCGACCGCGACGCGCTGCTGCTGGCCGCCGGAGAGCTGGTGCGGCTTGCGCCGGGCGTACTGGCCGAGCTCGACCAGCTCCAGCATCTCCTCGACCTGCTTCCTGACGTCCTTCCTGCCGCGCCGGCGCAGGCCGAAGGCGACGTTCTCGAAGATGTCCAGGTGCGGGAAGAGCGCGTAGCTCTGGAAGACGGTGTTCACCGGCCGCTTGTACGGGGGCAGGGCGGTGACGTCCTGGCCGCCGATCAGGACGGTGCCGCTGGTGGGCTCCTCCAGGCCGGCGATCATGCGCAGGGTGGTGGTCTTGCCGCAGCCGGAGGCGCCGAGCAGGGCGAAGAACGAGCCCTGCGGGACGGTCAGGTCGAGCGGGTGGACGGCGGTGAAGGAGCCGTAGGTCTTGCCGATGCCGGTGAGCCGGACGTCGCCGCCGACGGCCGCGTCGCGCTGCTGGTCTGTCATGGGGTGGTGTCTTCCTGGGATTCTCTGCCGGGAGCGGGGGTCAGGCGCCGATGAGCTTGGAGAACTTCTGCTCGAAGTCGCTCTCCTCGCTCTCGGAGAGCGTGCGGAACACGTGCGCCCTGCCCGCCATCTCGGGGGTGGGTACGACCAGCGGGTTGGCCGCGGTGTCCGGGGCGATGCCGGCGAGCTCGTCCTTCATCCCGGTGACGGCGGAGACGAAGCCGATGCCCGCGACCAGCTGCGCCGCGATCTTCGGCTGATAGTAGAAGTCGATCAGCTTCTCCGCGTTCGCCTTGTGCTGGGCCCTGGCCGGGACCAGCATGTTGTCGGTCGAGGCGATGTAGCCCTTCTCCGGGATGACGAACTCGATGTCCGGGTTGTCGGCGCGCAGTTGGATCAGGTCGCCGCCCCAGGCGATGCAGGCCGCGATGTCGCCGGCGGAGAGCTCCTGGCCGTAGTCGTTGCCGGTGAAGCGGCGGATCTGCTTGCTGTCGACGGCCTTCTGGAGGCGGGCGACCGCGCCGTCGAAGTCGTCGGCGGTGAACCTCTCGGTGCTCCTGCCCTGGTCCAGCAGGACCATCCCGATGCTGTCGCGCATCTCGGAGAGGAAGGTGACCCGGCCCTTGAGGTCGGGATCGTCCAGCAGCTGGGAGACGCTGGTGACCTCCTTCCCCCTGGTCGCCTTCCGGTTGTACGCGACGACGGTCTGGATGCCGGCCCACGGGTAGGAGTAGAGCCGCCCCGGGTCCCAGTCGGGGGCGCGGAAGCGCGACTCGATATTGGTGATCGCGGTGGTGACGTTCGCCGGGTTGAGCTTCTGCACCCAGCCGAGCCGGATCAGCCGGGCGGCCATCCAGTCGGTGAGCACCATCAGGTCGCGGCCGGTGTCCTGGCCGGAGGCGAGCTGCGGCTTGATCTTCCCGAAGAACTCGACGTTGTCGTTGACGTCCTCGTTGTACTTCACCTTGATCCCGGTGGCCTCGGTGAAGGCCTCCAGGGTGCCGTGCTTCTCCTTGTCCTTCTCGTCCGTGTCCACGTACAGCGGCCAGTTGGAGAAGTCGACCTCCTTCTGCGTCTCCGAGAGGTCCTTGGCGGCGTTCGCGGTCGAGTCGCCGGTCGCCCGGGGGGCCGCCGGGATCCCGCAGGCGGCCAGGGTGCCCGCTCCGGCGCTCAGCGCGGCGGCGCGCAGCAGGGTGCGGCGGCCGAGCGCGGCCCGGCCGCTGGTCAGACTGCGTTCCCAGGCCCTTCGGACCGGTTCGGGCAGACCGTCGGTGAGCTCGTTGAACGCCATGGAACGGGCCTCCTGGGGGAGATGGGGTGTGGGGGCACCCGCGTGGTCCGGGGGTTATCTGTCTCCGAAGACGGTGCGGTGCCAGTCCTTGCGGGCCACCGCGGTGGTGTCGAACATGACGTGCTTGACCTGGGTGTACTCGTCCAGCGAGTACTGGGACATGTCCTTGCCGTAGCCGGACGCCTTGTAGCCGCCGTGCGGCATCTCGCTGATGATCGGGATGTGGTCGTTGACCCAGACGCAGCCGGCCGCGATCTCCCGGGTGGCGCGCAGCGAGCGGTGCACGTTGCTCGTCCAGGCGGAGGCGGCCAGCCCGTACGGGGTGTCGTTGGCCAGCCGCAGGCCCTCGTCGTCGCCGTCGAAGGGCAGCACCACCAGCACCGGGCCGAAGATCTCGCCCTGCACGACCTCGCTGTCCTGGGCCGCGCCGGTGATCAGGGTCGGCCGGTAGTACGCGCCCCGGGTGAGGTCGGTGCCGTCGTGGCCCTTCTCCGGGGCCCGGCCGCCGGTGACCACGGTGGCGTACGAGCGGGCGCGCTCCACGAAGCCGGCCACCCGGTCCCGGTGGGCGTACGAGACCAGCGGGCCGAGGTCGGTGCGCGGGTTCAGCGGGTCGCCGATCCGGATCGCCGCGTACAGCTCGGCCACCCCGGCCACGAAGGCGTCGTACAGCGGGCGCTGGACGTAGGCGCGGGTGGCGGCGGTGCAGTCCTGGCCGCCGTTGATCAGCGAGGCCGCGACCGCTCCGTGCACCGCGGCGTCCAGGTCGGCGTCGTCGAAGACCACGAACGGGGCCTTGCCGCCGAGCTCCAGGTGGGTGCGCTTGACGCCCGCGGTGGCGATCTCGGCGACCCGCTTGCCGACGCCGGTGGAGCCGGTGAAGGAGACCATCGCGACGTCCGGGTGCCCGACCAGGTGCTCGCCCGCGGTGCGCCCGGCGCCGGTGACCACGTTGACCACGCCGTCCGGGATGCCGGCGGCGGTGCAGGCCCGGGCGAACATCAGCGAGGTCAGCGGGGTCAGCTCGGCCGGCTTGAGCACGATGGTGTTGCCCGCGGCGATCGCCGGGAGGATCTTCCAGGCGGCCATCTGCAGCGGGTAGTTCCACGGCGAGATCGAGCCGACCACGCCGACCGCCTCGCGCCGCACGTACGAGGTGTGGTCGCCGGAGTACTCGCCGGCCGCCTTGCCCTCCAGGTTGCGGGCGGCGCCGGCGAAGAAGGCGGCGTTGTCGACGGTGCCGGGCACGTCGAACTCGGTGGCCAGCTTGACCGGCTTGCCGGTCTGCGCGGTCTCCACCCGGGCCAGGTCGTCGGCCGCCCCGGCCAGCACGGCGGCCAGCCGGGTGAGCGCCTCGGAGCGCGCACCGGGGGTGGCCGAGGACCAGCCGGGCAGGGCCGCCCTGGCGGCGGCGACGGCGGTGTCCACGTCCCCGGCGGTGGCCAGCGCGACCTGCTCGACCACGCTGCCGTCGGCGGGGTTGACGACCTGGAAGGGCTCGCCGCTCCCCCTGGTCTGGCGTCCCGCGATGTACTGCGCGCCCGGGCCGAAGTCGGTCAGGTCCATCTGGTTCCTCCAAGTGCCGTGGTTCGACCGCTGCGGGGTCACGCGTCCGCGGTGGGGGTCTGCGGTCCCGCTGACCTTGCCTGCTGCGGGGTTGGGGTGACAAGGGTCACTTCGACAACCTCGGCACGAAGGGCCTTACAGGGTGCAAGGGTGCGGGCAGGGCAACAGGTCGTCGGGGGGATGGATGATTTACCTGACACCCTGACTGCACGACCCTGACCGCACACCCCGACCGCGTCACCCTGACCGCGTCACCCGAAACCAGAACGCCCGGAGCCCCGGCTCCGCTCTCCACAGCCCCGGAGGCCCGCGATGCTCCCCACCGTCGCCCGAGTCCTCGACCTCGACGTGATGCGGCGCGGCCTGCCCCAGGTGGTGGCCGGCGCCGACCACCTGGAGCGGCCGGTCCGCTGGGTCCACGTCAGCGAACTGCCCGACGTCGCCGGGATGCTCCGCGGCGGCGAACTGGTGCTGACCACCGGCATCGCGCTGCCCGAGGACCGCGAGGGCCTGGCCCGCTACGTGCGCGAGCTGGACGAGGTCGGGGTGGCCGGCCTGGTCGTCGAGTTCGGGCGGCGCTACTTCGACTCGCTCCCCCGCGCCCTGGTCAACGCCGCCGAGCAGCGCGGACTGCCGCTGATCACGCTCCGCCGCGAGCTGCGCTTCGTCGCCGTCACCGAGGCCGTGCACGCCCTGGTGGTCAACTCCCAGCTGGAGCAGCTGCGGATCTCCGAGTCGGTCCACCAGGTCTTCAACGAGCTGGTGGTGGAGGGCGCCGAGCCGCCCGAGGTGATCCGCCAGGTGTCCCGGATGGCCGGCGCCCCCGTCGTCCTGGAGAACCTGGCCCACCAGGTGCTCGCCCACGACGCCGCCGGACGCCCGGAGGCCGAGGTGCTGGAGGACTGGGAGCGCCGCTCGCGCGGCGTCCGTCCGGCCGGGCGCACCGGCCACGACCCGCGCAGCGGCTGGCTGGTCACCACCGTCGGAGCCCGCGGCCAGGACTGGGGCCGGCTGGTGCTGGTGCAGGAGCCCGGCCCGCTGCCCGAGGGCGAGGCCCACCCGCACACCATGCTGCTGGAGCGCGGCGCCTCCGCACTGGCGCTCAACCGGCTGGTGGTGCGCGACCGGGAGAGCCTGGAGCGGCAGACCCACCGCACCCTGCTGTCCGGCATCCTCACCCATGCGCTGACCGTCTCCGAGGCGGCGCTGCGCGCCCAGGCCCTCGGCATCCCGCTGGAGGGCCGCCGGCTGGTCGGCGTGGTGCTGCGGCAGCGGCGCGGCCCGATCCCGGCCGCGCTGGAGGCGCAGGCCCGGCTGCGCGACTTCACCGAACTGGCCGCCGGCGCCGTCCGGGCCTGCCGGCTGACCGCCCTGGTCGGCGCGCTGGACGACGAGGCCGTCGGGCTGCTGATCACGCTCGGCACCCAGCAGGACGAGCACGCCTCGCTGGACGCCCTCTCCGCCGCGCTGCGCCGGATGTCCGCCGAGGCCGGACGGGAGGGCGGCGACCCGGCGGGCCCGGTGGTCGCGGTCGGCTCCTCGGTCGGCTCGGTGCGCGACGCCCGGCGCACCCTGCTGGAGGCCACCCAGGTCGCCGACGCCGCCCTGCACGACGCGCCCGGCGGCCGCAGCTCCTCCTACTACCGCCTGCCGGACGTCCGGCTGCGCGGCCTGCTCCACCTGCTGCGCGACGACGCCCGGCTGCAGACGTACGTGGAGCGGGAGTTGGGCCCGCTGCTGGCCCACGACGCCGAGCACAACGGCCAGTTGGTGCAGATGCTGCGGATCTACCTGGAGCAGGGCCGGAACAAGTCGGCCGCCGCGGACGCCGCGCACCTGTCCCGGCCGTCCTTCTACGACCGGCTGCACAAGGTCGAGCGGATCCTCGGCGTCGACCTCGACCAGGTGGAGTCCTGCCTCTCCCTGCACGTGGCGCTGCTCGCCCTGGACGCCGTCCGGCGGTAGCGGTCACACCCCGGTGATGCGCCCCCAGACCTTGTGCAGCTCGGGCCGCTCGGCCGAGGTGACGTCGCGCATGGTGTGCAGCCGGGCGCGCATCCCGTCGGTCGGGAACACCAGCGGGTTCTCGGCGAGTTCGGCCTTCTCCTTGTCGCCGCTGGCCGCCAGCACCTCGCGGGCGGCCGGCACCGGGCAGATGTACTGGACGAACGCGGCGAGTTCGGCGGCCACCTCGGGCTGGTAGTAGTAGTCGATCAGCAGCTCGGCGTTGCGCTTGTGGGCGGCCCGGTTGGGGATCATCAGGCTCTCCGCCCACAGCTCGCCGCCCTCCTCCGGCACCACGAACTCGATGTCCGGGTTCTCGGCGGTGAGCTGAACGGCGTCGCCGGAGTAGGCCTGGCAGGCGAGCGCCGCACCGGAGGCGAGGTCGCTGGTGTAGTCGTTGCCGGTGAAGCGCCGGACGTGGCCGCTGTCCACCGACTTCTGCACCAGGTCCATCGCCCGGCGCGCGTCGTCGTCGGTGAACTTCGCGATGTCCGCGCCCTGGGAGAGCATCAGCAGCCCGAGCGCCTCGTCCAGCCCGGCGAACAGCGTGACCCGGCCCTTGAGGTCGGGCGCCCACAGGTCGGCGGTGGACCTGATCTCCCGGCCGAGCGCCTTGCGGTTGTAGGCGATGCCGGTGATCCCGGACTGCCACGGCACGCTGCGCCGGCGCCCGGGGTCGAAGGCCGGGTCGGCCAGCTGCGGGTCCAGGTTGGCCGTGACGTTGGGCAGGTTGGCCCGGTCCATCGCCTGCACCCAGCCCAGCGAGACGTACCGCCCGGCCATCCAGTCGCTGATCACCATCAGGTCCCGGCCGGGGGCGGCGCCCTGGGTGAGCACCGGGCTGATCTTGCCGAAGAACTCGTCGTTGTCGTTGATGTCCTCGGTGTAGCCGACCGCGATCCCGGTCTTCTCGCTGAAGGCGTCCAGGGTGGGGCGCCCGCCCGCGTCGTCGGTGTCGATGTACTGCGTCCAGTTGGAGAAGACGAGCCGCTTGTCGTCCTCCGAACGGTCCGGCGCCGAGCGGCGGTCCTCGGCCACGTACGCGGCCGGGATGCCGCAACCGGTCAGCACGCCGGCGCCGAGCAGCGCGGCCCCGCCGAGCACGGAACGCCGGCGGACGGGGCTGGAGGCGGGAGGACGGCGGGTCAGGGTGGAGCTGCTGGGCATGAGCGGCCTTCCGGAGCGTGGGACGGCCCCGGGCACGCGGGTGCTCGGGGCCGTCCTGGTTGGTACGTCAGACAGTGTGCGCGTCGGTGAGCGACAGCACCTCGTCCAGGACCGCGAGGCCGGTCTTGGCCTCCTCCTCGGTGACGGTGCACGGCGGGACGACGTGGAAGCGGTTCATGTTGACGAACGGCCAGAGCCCGCGCTGCTTGCAGGCCGCGGCCAGCTCGCCCATCGGCGCGTTGGCGGCGCCGGCCGCGTTGTAGGGCACCAGCGGCTCGCGGGTCTCCCGGCTCTTCACCAGGTCCAGCGCCCAGAACACGCCGAGGCCGCGGACCTCGCCGATCGACGGGTGCCGCTCGGCCAGCTCGCGCAGGCCGGGGCCGAGCACCGTCTCGCCGATGTGCTTGGCGTTCTCGACGATGCCCTCCTCCGCCATGGTGGTGATGGTCGCCACCGCGGAGGCGCAGGCCAGCGGGTGGCCGGAGTAGGTGAGCCCGCCGGGGAAGGGCCGCTCGGCGAAGGTGGCCGCGATCTCGGCGCTGATCGCCACGCCGCCCAGCGGCACGTAGCCCGAGTTGACGCCCTTGGCGAAGGTGAGCAGGTCCGGGGTGACGCCCCAGTGGTCGGCGGCGAACCACTCGCCGGTGCGGCCGAAGCCGGCCATCACCTCGTCCAGGATGAACACGATCCCGTAGCGGTCGCAGATCTCCCGCACCCCGGCCAGGTAGCCGGCCGGCGGGACCAGGATGCCCGCGGTGCCGACCACGGTCTCCAGGATGATCGCCGCGACGGTGCCGGGCCCCTCGAACGCGATCACCTGCTCCAGGTGCTCCAGCGCGCGCTCGCACTCCTGCGCCTCGTTCTCGGCGTGGAAGTTGGAGCGGTAGGCGTACGGCCCCCAGAAGTGCACCACGCCGGAGACGCCGCTCTCGTTGGGCCAGCGCCGCGGGTCGCCGGTGAGGGCGATCGCGTTGGCGGTGGCGCCGTGGTACGAGCGGTAGGTGGACAGCACCTTCTGCCGGCCGGTGTGCAGCCGGGCCAGCCGGATGGCGTTCTCGTTGGCCTCGGCGCCGCCGTTGGTGAAGAAGATCTTGTCCAGGTCGCCGGGGGTGCGCTCGGCGATCAGCCGGGCGGCCTCGCTGCGCGCCTCGACCGCGAAGCCGGGGGCGATGGTGCAGAGCTTCGCCGCCTGCTCCTGGATCGCGGCGACCACCTTCGGGTGCTGGTGGCCGATGTTGGTGTTGACCAGCTGCGAGGAGAAGTCGAGGTAGCGGTTGCCGTCGTAGTCCCAGAAGTACGAGCCCTCGGCGCCGGCCACCGCGAGGGGGTCGATCAGCGCCTGGGCGGACCACGAGTGGAAGACGTGCGCGCGGTCGACGGCCTTGACGGCCTGGCCGGCGGCTGAGTCAGCGGTGGGAATGCTCATGCCGGTAAGGCTAGGGCGGGCCCGTCCCCGAAGGGCAGTTCCATCCTGTCAGCCGGTCGCGCCAACCGTCGACAGGGTGCAAAGACACAGGGCCCGGGTCGAGAAGACCCGGGCCCATGGTCGGTTCAGCCGGTGATCAATTGATCAGATCGCGGTCATGACGTGCTTCACCCGGGTGTAGTCCTCGAAGCCGTACGCCGACAGGTCCTTGCCGTAGCCGGACTTCTTGAAGCCGCCGTGCGGCATCTCGGCGACCAGCGGGATGTGGGTGTTGATCCAGACGCAGCCGAAGTCCAGGCGGCGCGACATCCGCATGGCGCGGGCGTGGTCCTTGGTCCACACCGAGGAGGCCAGCGCGAACTCGACGCCGTTGGCGTACTCGACGGCCTGGTCCTCGTCGGTGAACTTCTGCACGGTGATGACCGGGCCGAAGACCTCGTTCTGGATGATCTCGTCGTCCTGGTTCAGGCCGGAGACGACGGTCGGGGCGTAGAAGTACCCCTTGTCGCCGACCCGGTGGCCACCGGCCTCGACCTTGGCGTGGGCGGGCAGCCGCTCGATGAAGCCGGAGACCTGCTTCAGCTGGTTGGCGTTGTTCAGCGGGCCGTACAGCACGTCCTCGTCGTCCACGCCGCCGGTCTTGGTCTCGGCCGCGGCCTTGGCCAGCGCCTCGACGAAGGCGTCGTGGATCGACTCGTGGACCAGCACGCGGGTGGCGGCCGTACAGTCCTGGCCGGCGTTGAAGTAGCCCGCCACCGAGATGCCCTCGACGGCCTCGGCGATGTCGGCGTCCTCGAAGACCACGACCGGGGCCTTGCCGCCCAGCTCCAGGTGGACGCGCTTGACGTCCTTGGAAGCGGACTCGGCGACCGAGATGCCGGCGCGCACCGAGCCGGTGATGGAGGCCATCGCCGGGGTCTTGTGCTCGACCATCAGCTTGCCGGTCTCGCGGTCGCCGCAGATGACGTTGAAGACGCCGGCCGGCAGCTCCAGCTCCTTGAGCACGCCGCCGATGATCTCGGCCAGCAGCACGGTGGAGGCCGGGGTGGTGTCGGAGGGCTTCAGCACGACGGCGTTGCCCGCGGCGATGGCCGGGGCGAACTTCCAGACGGCCATCATCATCGGGTAGTTCCACGGCGCGACCTGGGCGCAGACGCCGACCGGCTCGCGGCGGATGATCGAGGTCATCCCGTCCATGTACTCACCGGCGGCCTTGCCCTCCAGCATGCGGGCCGCACCGGCGAAGAACCGGATCTGGTCCACCATCGGGCCGATCTCCTCGGAGAGGGTCAGCGCGCGGGGCTTGCCGGTGTTGCGCACCTCGGTGTCGACGATCTCGTCGGCGCGGGCCTCGACCGCGTCGGCGATCTTGAGCAGCAGCTTCTGCCGGGTGCTCGGGGTGGAGTCGCGCCAGATCGGGAACGCGGCGGCGGCCGAGGCCATGGCGGCGTCCACGTCAGCGGCACCGGACAGCGGCGACGTCGCGTAGACCTCGCCGGTGGTCGGGTCGACGATGTCGAGCGTGCGGCCGTCGACCGCGTCGACGAACTCACCGTTGATGTAGTTGCGCAGCGTGCGAAGGTCGCTCACGGATCTCTCCTCGGTCTGGGCCTGCGGCGTTGCAGATTCCGGCGCCATGGTACGTCGGCGGGTCCGGCGTACGAAGGGTCCCGAGTGGCCGCACCCGGAGCGGCGCGGTCCACTGGTGGCGGTACGTGCGGCGGCCCTCGGGGGCGCGCGCGTACGGTGCCAGGGTAGCCGCACGACTGCTGGTATCGACAGGCGGAGTGCGCTCCGGCAATGAAATCCGCATACGTTTTCCAAGATCACGACGAAATCAGCAGTTTCCACGCTTGCGAACGCGCGAACGATCAGGCACAGTGGCCGCGTGGCCAACCGCGACCGGAACGCCAGCGTTCCCCTCGACGCCGCCTCCAAGGCGATCATCGAGCAGCTCCAGGAGGACGGGCGCCGCCCGTACGCCGCCATCGGCAAGGCCGTCGGCCTGTCCGAGGCGGCCGTGCGGCAGCGCGTCCAGAAGCTGCTCGACCAGGGCGTGATGCAGATCGTCGCCGTCACGGACCCGCTCACCGTCGGCTTCACCCGCCAGGCGATGGTCGGCATCCGGGTCGAGGGCGACATCGAACCCGTCGCCGACGCGTTGGCCGCCCTCGACGAGGTCGACTACGTCGTCTGCACCGCAGGCTCGTTCGACCTCCTGGCCGAACTGGTCTGCGAGGACGACGAGCACCTGCTCGAAATGATCAACAAGCGCATCCGCGCGCTTCCCGGCGTGCGGAGCACCGAGAGCTTCGTTTACCTGAAGCTCCGGAAACAGACCTACACCTGGGGCACCCGATGACAGCCGACCCGGCGCAGAAGGACCTTTCCAAGACCGCCTACGACCACCTGTGGATGCACTTCACCCGCATGTCGTCGTACGAGAACTCCCCCGTGCCGACGATCGTCAAGGGCGAGGGCACCTACGTCTGGGACGACAAGGGACGCAAGTACCTCGACGGCCTCGCCGGCCTGTTCGTCGTCCAGGCCGGCCACGGCCGTGAGGAGCTCGCCGAGGCCGCCGCCAAGCAGGCCAAGGAGCTCGCCTTCTTCCCGGTGTGGAGCTACGCCCACCCGAAGGCCGTCGAACTGGCCGAGCGCCTGGCCAACTACGCCCCGGGCGACCTGAACAAGGTCTTCTTCTCCACCGGTGGCGGCGAGGCCGTCGAGACCGCCTGGAAGCTCGCCAAGCAGTACTTCAAGCTGACCGGCAAGCCGACCAAGTACAAGGTCATCTCGCGCGCCGTCGCCTACCACGGCACCCCGCAGGGCGCCCTGTCGATCACCGGCCTGCCGGGCCTGAAGGCCCCGTTCGAGCCGCTGGTCCCGGGCACCCACAAGGCGCCCAACACCAACATCTACCGCGCCCCGGCCTTCCTCGAGGGCCCCGACGGCACGGTCGACCCCGAGGCCTACGGCCGCTGGTGCGCCGACGAGATCGAGGTGGCCATCCTCAACGAGGGCGCCGAGACCGTCGCCGCCGTCTTCGTCGAGCCGGTGCAGAACGCCGGTGGCTGCTTCCCGCCGCCGCCCGGGTACTTCCAGCGCCTGCGCGAGATCTGCGACCGCCACGACGTGCTGCTGGTCTCGGACGAGGTCATCTGCGCCTTCGGCCGCCTGGGCACCATGTTCGGCGCCGACAAGTTCGGCTACCAGCCCGACATGATCACCTGCGCCAAGGGCATGACCTCGGGCTACTCCCCGATCGGCGCCACGATCATCTCGGACCGCCTCGCCGAGCCGTTCTACAAGGGTGACAACACCTTCCTGCACGGCTACACCTTCGGTGGCCACCCGGTCTCCTCCGCGGTGGCGCTGGCCAACCTCGACATCTTCGAGCGCGAGGGCCTGAACCAGCACGTGCTCGACAACGAGTCGGCGTTCCTGGGCACCCTGGACAAGCTGCGCGACCTGCCGATCGTCGGCGACGTCCGCGGCAACGGGTACTTCTACGGCATCGAGCTCGTGAAGGACAAGGTCACCAAGGAGTCGTTCAACGACGAGGAGGTCGAGCGCGTCCTCTACGGCTTCCTGTCGAAGGCCCTCTTCGACAACGGCCTGTACTGCCGCGCCGACGACCGTGGCGACCCGGTCATCCAGCTGGCCCCGCCGCTGATCTCCGACCAGTCGACCTTCGACGAGATCGAGCAGATCCTGCGGACCAGCCTCACCGACGCGTGGGCGAAGATCTGATCCCCTGAGCCTTCTTCCCCACCCTCCGCCGAAGGGCGGCCCCGCTCCCCGCGGGGCCGCCCTTCGGCGTCCCCGGTCCGCTCAACATCACAGTCGTACGACCAAACATGCCTGAATGCGGGTGATTTGCCCGTGATGGACCAGTGCGCCGCAACCGCGACCCGGCCCCCTCGTTCTAATCTGACGACTGTCATATCCCTGCGGCCACCCAGGATGGATCCTCATGTCAGCGGCACCGCCTGACAACGACGTGCTGTGGGCCCGAGGGATCGTCAAGTCCCATGACGGCACCCCCGCCCTGCGCGGCATCTCGATCGGCGTCCGCGAGGGCGAGGTGCTCGCCGTCACCGGCCCGCGCGGCTCCGGCAAGAGCACCCTGCTCGGCTGCCTCTCCGCGCAGCTCCCGGTCGACGAGGGCGAGGTCTGGTTCAACAGCGCCCCCGTGCACACCCTCGCCCGAGCCGGCCGCGAACGGCTGCGCCGCGACCGCTTCGGCTTCGTCGGCTCGGAGCCCCACCTGGTGCCCGAACTGACCGCCCGGGAGAACGTCGCCCTGCCGCTGCTGCTCGCCGGGGCCGGCAACAAGGCCGCCTACACCGCCGCCGACGAGTGGCTGGAACGCCTCGACGTCGGCGACTGCGCCCGGCTGCGCCCCGATCGGCTCGTCCAGAGCCGGCGCCAGCGGGTCGCCGTCGCCCGCGCCCTGGCCCCGCTGCCGCCCGTGGTCTTCGCCGACGACCCCACCGCCCCGCTGCACCGCGAGGCCGCCGACCAGGTCATGCGGATACTGACCAGCGCGGCCCGGTCCCACCAGCTCACCCTCGTCCTGGCCACCCACGACGCCGAACTCGTCCGGTTCGCGGACCGCGCTGTCGCCCTCGTCGACGGACGGCTCACCGCCCCCGTCGCCCCCGTCCCCCGCGGCACCACCGCCCCCGGGGCCAACGGGGCGCCCGCCGTCACGGCCACCCGCCGCTGACGGCGCCGGGCCGCCGAACGCCGAGCCACCGAACGCCGCCGAGCCGCTGAAAGAGTCGACGTGTTCTATTTCCGTCTGGCCCGGGGCTACCGGGTGCCCGACCTCGGCCGCTGGCTGCTCACCGCGCTGGCCGCCGCCGTGGTCGCCGCCTTCCTGCTGCGCTCCCTCGGCCGGGCGATGAGCGACCCGGCCGGCGGCGCCGGCCCGCTGGCCCGGCTGCTCTGGTGCCTGCCCCCGCTCGCCGCCGTCGCCTGGTTCGCGGCCGTCGCCGCCCGCGCGGTGCCCGCCCGGCGACCCGAGCGGATCGCCGGCCTCACCGCCGCCGGAGCCGGCTCCCACCGGATCCGGACGCTGATCGCCGGCGAGGTCGCGCTCGCCTCCACCCTCGGCAGCGTGCTGACCCTGCTGGCCTTCCTGGTGCTGCGCAACGACGTCGCCGGGCCCGGGCTCGCCCCCGACCTCGGCATGGGCGTGCCGCTGCCGGCCGCCGCACCGGTCGCCCTGCTCGCCCTGGTCCCGCTCACCGCCGGCACCGCCGCCGCCTGCGCGGTGCCCGTCACCGAGACCCTGCCCGGCGGCCGCACCCAGGCCCCGACCGGCTTCGGCGTCTGGCGGATCGCCCTGGCGACCGGACTGGGCGTCATCGGCGCCGCGCTCGAACTCATCGCCCTGCGCCCCGGCGCCGCCGCCGACGGCCGCCCGATCCACCTGCCCGCCGGGCTCGGCAGCACCAGCACCGCCGCCCTCGGCGGCTGGGCCGCCAGCGCGCTCGGCCTCGCCCTGCTCACCGGCCCGCTGCTGGGCTGGGCCGGGCGGCTGCTCGCCGTCGGACGGCCCACCCCGCTGCGGCTGCTGGCCGGGCGCGGGCTCACCGCCCAGGCCCGGCGGCTCGGCGCACCGCTGGCCGTGCTCACCCTCGCCGTCGCGCTGGTGCTCACCACCGTCCGCTACTGGATCGGCACGCCCGACAGCGCCGACGCGCTGCCCGCGGTCGAGGCCTGCCTGGTGCTCGGCTGCGCGGCCGCCGCGGTGGTCACCCGGCTCGCCGAGGTCCGCACCGACCGCCGGGAGGTCACCGACGCGCTGCTGCGCCTCGGCACCTCGCCCCGGCTGCTGTTCGGCGCGGTCGCGCTGCGCACCCTCGCGGTGGGCAGCACACTGCTGCTGACCGGCGGGGCGACCGCCGCACTGGCGGCCGCCGGCCTGCGCTGACCCGCGCCACGCGCCTGGCGCCTGTCCTAGCCCGCCGCGGCGAGCTGGCCGCAGGCGCCGTCGATCTCCTGGCCGCGGGTGTCGCGGACGGTCGTCGGCACGCCGTGCGACTGGAGGCGGCGGACGAACTCGCGCTCGTCCTCGGGCCGGGAGGCCGTCCACTTGGAACCCGGGGTCGGGTTCAGCGGGATCAGGTTGACGTGCACCCGGTGGTTCTTGATCAGGCGGCCGAGCAGGTCGGCCCGCCAGGCCTGGTCGTTGATGTCCTTGATCAGCGCGTACTCGATGGAGATCCGGCGGCCGGACTTCTCCGCGTAGTTCCAGGCCGCGTCCAGCACCTCGGCGACCTTCCACCGGGTGTTCACCGGGACCAGCTCGTCGCGCAGCTCGTCGTCCGGGGCGTGCAGCGACAGCGCCAGACGGCAGCTGAGGCCCTCGTCGGCGAACCGGTTCATCGCCGGAACGAGGCCGACGGTGGAGACCGTGATGCCGCGCTGGGACAGGCCGAAGCCGTCCGGGGCCGGGTCGGTCAGCCGGCGGATCGCGGCCAGCACCCGGTTGTAGTTGGCCAGCGGCTCGCCCATGCCCATGAAGACCACGTTGGACAGCCGCGCCTCGCCGCCGGGGATCTCCCCCGCCTTGAGCGCGCGCATCCCGGAGGCGATCTGCTCGACGATCTCGCCGGTGGACAGGTTGCGGGTCAGACCGGCCTGGCCGGTGGCGCAGAACGGGCAGTTCATGCCGCAGCCGGCCTGCGAGCTGATGCACATGGTGACCCGGTCCGGGTAGCGCATCAGCACGGATTCCACGAGCGTGCCGTCGAACAGCTTCCAGAGCGTCTTGCGGGTGGCGTCGTCGTCGCAGGAGACGTGCCGGACCACCGACATCAGCTCGGGCAGCAGGCTCCCAGTGAGCTTCTCCCGGCTGGCGGCGGGGATGTCCGTCCAGCTCGCCGGGTCGTTCGACATCCGGCCGAAGTAGTGGTTGGAGAGCTGCTTGGCGCGGAACGGCTGCTCGCCCAGCTCGGCGACGGCCTCCTTGCGCTCGGCGGGGCTCAGGTCGGCGAGGTGTCGCGGGGGCTTGGCGCCGCGCGGCGCGACAAAGGTGAGTTCTCCGGGCTTAGGCATGGTTGTTCCAGTGTCGCAGACGCGCGAGGGCCCCGGACGCCTGGCGTCCGGGGCCCTCACCTCGTACGTCCCGCCCGGGCGGGTCAGCTGCCGACGAAGGCCGCCAGCAGCAGCCAGACCACCGGGGCGGTCGGCAGGAGCGAGTCCAGCCGGTCCATGATGCCGCCGTGGCCGGGCAGCAGCGTGCCCATGTCCTTGATCCCGAGGTCGCGCTTGATCATCGACTCGCCCAGGTCGCCCAGGGTCGCGGTGACCGCCGCGCAGCCGCCCAGGATCAGGCCCTGCCACCAGCTGCCGCCGTCGATGATCAGCTCCATCAGCAGCGCGCCCGCCAGCATCGACAGGCCGATGCCGCCGGCCAGGCCCTCGCGGGTCTTGCCCGGGCTGATCGTCGGGGCCAGCTTGGTCTTCCCGAACTTGTAGCCCACCGCGTAGGCGCCGGTGTCGCTGCAGATCGTCACGATCAGGAAGAGCACGATCCGCTGGGGGCCGTCGTCGGCCGCCAGCATCATCGCCACGAAGGTGGCCAGGAACGGCACGTAGAAGGCCGTGAACACGCCTGCCGTTATGTCCCGCAGGTAGTCCTCCGGCGGCTCGGCCATCCGCCAGACCATCACCGCCAGCCCGGTCAGCGCGAGCGAGGCGGCGGCCCACTGGATGCCGGACCAGTAGCCGGTGGCGACCATCGCGATGCCGCCCACGACCAGCGGGACCAGCGGCGCCTTGATCTGCTTGCGCTCGGCGAGCCGGCTGGTCAGCTCCCAGACGCCGACCGCGACCGCGGCCATCACGACGACCAGGAACAGCGCCTTCACCACGAACAGCGAGGCGATGATCACCGCACCGAGGCCGACGCCCACGCCTATGGCGGCCTGGAGGTTACGGCCGCCGCGCTGCTTGCGCGGCTGCGGCTGCGGAGCGGGCTGGGCGGCCACGGGTGTCTCCTGCCCTGGGAGGGACGACGGCACGAAGCGGGGCTGCCCGGCCGCCAGGTGGTTCGCCGGCGGCGCGGGATGCACCGGTGCCCCCGGGTGCGGCGGGGTGCCGTGACCGGGGGCGGCGTCGTCGGATATCGCGCGCAGCACGACCGTCTCCGTGACGCCCGGCGGCGCCGGCTCGGGCTGTTCGTCCCGGAACAGCGGGCCGCTCAGCCGACCGGCCCCCCGGGCCTGCCCCTCGGCGGGGTCGGCCGGGCCGCCGGTGGCGGGCCGCCCGTGGGCCGCGGGCCGACCACGGCCGGCCGACCGACCGTGGTCGGGCGTGCCGGGCGGCGGGCCGGGCTCGGCCGGTACGGGAGGCATGACCTGAGTCTCCTCCGCGTCGCCGCCCCAGTACACCGGAGGCTGCTGCGGCTGATCCGAACGGAGGCCCGGCGCTCCCGGGGGGACGCCCGGCGTGCCCGGGGGCACGGCGTGGCCGCCCGGGTGACCGGGATGCCCCGGGGCCGGCGCCGCAGGCCGCGCGCCGTACCCCGGCGCCGGGTGGGCCGGGACAGGGGCGGCCTGCGGGTGCGGCGCCGGGCGGTAGGGCTGGAACTGCTGGTCGGACGGGCCCCAGTAGCCGGGGGCGTCAGGGGCGTCGTTCATCAGACCTCGAGCAGCTCGGCTTCCTTGTGCTTCAGCAGCTCGTCGACCTGGGCCACGTACTTGGCCGTGGTGTCGTCGAGCTCCTTCTCGCCGCGGCGGCCGTCGTCCTCGCCGACCTCGCCGTCCTTCACCAGCTTGTCGATCGCGTCCTTGGCCTTGCGGCGCACAGCGCGGATCGAGACCTTGGCGTCCTCGCCCTTGGTGCGGGCGATCTTGATGAACTCCCGGCGGCGCTCCTCGGTCAGCTCGGGCAGCACCACGCGGATGATCGAGCCGTCGTTGGACGGGTTGACGCCCAGGTCGGAGTCGCGGATCGCCTGCTCGATGGCCTTCAGCGCGGTCTTGTCGAACGGCGAGACGACCGCCATCCGCGGCTCCGGCACCGAGAAGGAGGCCAGCTGGTTGATCGGCGTCACGGCGCCGTAGTACTCCGCGACGATCTTGGCGAACATCGCCGGGTGCGCGCGGCCGGTGCGGATGGCCGCGAGGTCGTCCTTGGCGACGCTGACGGCCTTCTCCATCTTCTCCTCGGCCTCGAGGAGGGTCTCTTCGATCACTGTGGTCTCCCTGTCCGGTTCATCTGCTGTTGTCCCGACCGGTGTCGGCGCGGCGGCCGGTCACGGCGCCGCCGCCGTCCCGTACGGCTGGTTGCTGCTCAGGCCCGGACAGAATCCTGGCTGATGAGTGTGCCGATCTTCTCACTCTTCACCGCACGCGCGATATTGCCCTCCGCCAGCAGCTCGAAGACCAGCATCGGCAGGTTGTTGTCCTTGCACAGCGTGATCGCGGTGAGGTCGGCGACCTTGAGGTCGCGCGCGATGACCTCGGAGTACTCCAGCGCGTCGAACTTGACCGCGTCCGGGTTGGTCCGCGGGTCGGAGTCGTAGACGCCGTCCACGCCGTTCTTGCCCATCAGCAGGACGTCGGCGTGGATCTCCAGGGCGCGCTGGACGGCCGTGGTGTCGGTGGAGAAGTACGGCATGCCCATACCGGCGCCGAAGATCACCACGCGGCCCTTCTCCAGGTGCCGGACGGCCCGCAGCGGCAGGTACGGCTCGGCGACCTGGCCCATGGTGATGGCGGTCTGGACCCGGGTCTCGATGCCTTCCTTGACCAGGAAGTCCTGCAGCGCCAGGCAGTTCATGACGGTGCCGAGCATGCCCATGTAGTCGGAGCGGGCCCGGTCCATGCCGCGGACCTGGAGCTCGGCACCCCGGAAGAAGTTGCCGCCGCCGATGACCACCGCGACCTCGGTACCGGCACGGACGACGGTGGCGATCTCCCGGGCGATCGCGTGCACGACGTCCGGGTCGACGCCGAGCCCGCCACCACCGGCGAAGGCTTCACCGGACAGCTTGAGCAGCACCCGGCGGCGCGAGCCGGCCTTGGGGTCCTGCGCGGTCTCCTGCGTCTCCTGCATGGACTTCTCCTTTTTGCACCTACTGGTCACAGACGCGGGTGTGCGGATGCCCGGCCTGCGCGTACACGCGAGGAGGCCACTGCCGCGGGAACCGGTTCGGTGTCCTGCACGGCAATGGCCTCCTCGTCGTTCATGGTGCCGACGCGAGCCCGCCCGTTGGCGGTAGGCGCGGGGTGAGCCCGTTCGGCGTTCCTCCCGCCCCGGTCAGCGGGCGGGGGCGGTTCCCAGCGTAAGGGGGCCGGGGACCAGGTGGAACGTGGCTCAGGCGCCGACGCGGAAGCGGGCGAAGCGCTTGAGGGCGACGCCGTTCTCCTCGAGGACCTTGGCGACGGTCTTCTTGTTGTCCTTCGCGAAGGCCTGCTCCAGGACGGAGTTCTCCTTCACGAAGCCCGTGACGCGGCCCTCGACGATCTTCGACAGGGCGGCCTCCGGCTTGCCCTCCTCGCGGGCGGTGGCCTCGGCGACGCGGCGCTCGTTCTCGAGCTCCTCGGCCGGGATCTCCTCGCGGGACAGGTACTTCGGCGCGAAGGCGGCGATGTGCTGCGCGACGTCCTTGGCGACCTCGGCGTTCTCCTTGTCCAGCTCGACCAGGACGCCGACGGCCGGCGGCAGGTCGGGGCTGGTCTTGTGGAGGTAGACCGCGACGAAGCCGTCACCGTCGAACTGGGCGAAGCGACGGAAGACGATCTTCTCGCCCAGGGTCGCGTTGGCCTCGTCGACGAACTGCTGGACGGTCTTGCCGGCCTCGATCTCGGAAGCCAGGGCGGCGTCCAGGTCGGCCGGGGCGGTCTTCGCGACGTGGGCGGCGATGGCGTCGGCGACCTGGACGAAGTTGTCACCCTTGGCGACGAAGTCCGTCTCGCAGTTCAGCTCGACCAGAACGCCGGACTTCTTGTCCTCGGCGATGAGCGCGGCGACGGCGCCGTTGGAGGCGTCACGGCCCTCGCGCTTGGCAACGCCCTTCTGGCCCTTGATGCGCAGGAGCTCGACGGCCTTCTCGACGTTGCCCTCGGCCTCGTCCAGGGCCTTCTTGCAGTCCATCATGCCGGCGCCGGTGAGCTCACGGAGCTTCTTGACGTCCGCGGCGGTGAAGTTCGCCATGGTGTGAATCTCTTCTCGCGTCTCGCGTGTCTGCGTGGGGATGCGCCGGGACCGCTGGTTCGGTCCCGGCGCGGGAGAGAGGGGCACCTGCCGGCTTCGTACCGGCCGGTGCCCCTCACCCTTGGTACGTCAGGCCTGCTCGGCCGGCGCCTCGGTGGCGGGGGCCTCGACAGCGGCCTCCTCGGCGGCGGGGGCCTCGGCGGCGGCCTCGGCGGGGGCCTCCTCGGCCTTCTTCTCGCCCTCGATGAGGTCCTTCTCCCAGGCGGCCAGCGGCTGGTCGGCGCCCGGCTCGGCCTTGGCGTCGCCCTTGGCGACACCGGCGCGGGACTTCAGGCCCTCGGCCACGGCGTCGGCGATCACGCGGGTCAGCAGGGTGACGGAGCGGATCGCGTCGTCGTTGCCCGGGATCTTGTAGTCGACCTCGTCCGGGTCACAGTTGGTGTCGAGGATGGCGACGACCGGGATGTTGAGCTTCCGGGCCTCGCCGACCGCGATGTGCTCCTTCTTGGTGTCCACGATCCAGACGGCGCTGGGAACGCGCTGCATGTCGCGGATACCGCCGAGGGTCTTCTCCAGCTTGTCGTGCTCGCGCTGGAGGACCAGGAGCTCCTTCTTGGTGAGACCGGAGCCGGCCACGTCCGAGAAGTCCAGCTCGCCGAGCTCCTTCAGACGCTGAAGGCGCTTGTAGACGGTCGAGAAGTTGGTCAGCATGCCGCCGAGCCAGCGCTGGTTCACGTAGGGCATGCCCACGCGGGTGGCCTGCTCGGCGATGGCCTCCTGGGCCTGCTTCTTCGTGCCGACGAAGAGGACGCTGCCGCCGTGGGCAACGGTCTCCTTGATGAACTCGAAGGCGCGGTCGATGTAGTTCAGCGACTGCAGGAGGTCGATGATGTAGATGCCGTTGCGCTCGGTGATGATGAAGCGCTTCATCTTCGGGTTCCAGCGGCGGGTCTGGTGACCGAAGTGGACGCCGCTCTCCAGCAGCTCCCGCATCGTGACGACGGCCATTGCCGTACTCCTTGGTGTTACGGCCCGGCAGCGGCACTGCGTCGCAGCGATAGCCCACAGCCGGGTCAGTCTCGGTTTGTCCGTGGCGGCCAGGTGACAGCCACGCCTGACGCCCCGAACGTGCCGAGCCGCTACCACCCTTCCGGCCCGGGGGCCGGTCGGGCTCGGCGGACCGAGCGGCACTCGCACCTGGCGGGGCTGCGGACGAACCGCGTCCGGCCGCCGGTGGCGGGGCGTGCGAAGTCGACCCGGCGGACCGGGTCGCGTGTGAAGTGTACGGGAAGCGCCGAGGGGCGGGCGACTCCACGCGTGGCCGGGGGCCCGCCGAGGACCTGGGAGGAGCCCGGGGAACGGCCGGGGTGGGCGGGTTCCGGTGGGGCGGCGGCAGCGTTCCCGTGGGACGGCGGCGGGGTCGGGGCGGGTCGCGCGGGGCGGCCGGGGGTGGAGTCGGAGGTGGAGCTCGGCGTGGGCGCGGAGGCGGGTGCGGGGGCGGACGCGGGTCGGTCGACCGCCTGCCCCGGGTCCGTCACCGGTATGCCGTTTGTACACCGGATGGCGGCGCCCGTACACCCGCCCGGGGGATGGCGCTCGGGCGTGGGGGCGGTTTGTCCACAGGAATCCGAATGTGGGTGGTGCGGGGGCGGCGCGGGGGCGAGCCTGCGGGCATGACTGGTCGCGGGTGGTTCGGTGGGGTGATCGGGGTGATCGGGGTGATCGGGGTGGGCCAGGTGGGTCGGGCCGGTCGGCGGGCTCACGGGGTGCTGCCGCTGTGGGTGGCGGTGGTGCTCGTGGTCGTGCTCGCGGCGCCGGGGGCTTCCTATGCCTCGGGCGTCTCAGGAGCCTCACGGGCTTTGGGAGGCTTCGGTGCCGTCGGTGCGGTCGGTGCGGTCGGCGTCCCGGGCCCGGGCGGCGAGGCCGGGCGGGGTGGTGCGCGGGCCTGGCCGGTGGGTGGCCCGGACGGGGTGCTGGGCCGGTTCGAGCCGCCGGCGAAGGTCTGGGCCGCCGGGCACCGGGGGGTGGACCTCGCCGCCGCACCCGGGGCGGAGGTCCGGGCGGCGGCTCCCGGAGTGGTCACGTTCTCCGGGCCGGTGGCGGGACGGCCGGTGGTGACCGTCTCCCACCCGGGCTCGGGCTCTCCCCCGCTCCGGACCACCTATCTGCCCGTCACCGGCACCGTCCCGGTCGGCACCCCGGTGGCCGCCGGACAGACGATCGGACTGCTCGCTCCAAACGGGCGGCACTGCGCCGGGCGCGACTGCCTGCACTGGGGGCTGCTGCGCGGAAACCGCTACCTCGACCCGCTGGCCCTCTTCGGCGCGGGCACGGCCCGGCTGCTGCCACTGGACGGCGGGGACGGGTAGGGCGCCGGGCCGGGGGTGGGGTGCGGGTCAGGGCCTGGGCCGGGGTCGAGGGCAGGCCCGGAGCCGGGCTCAGGCGCGGACGAGCCCGCGCAGCACCATCGCGACGGCGGCGTCGGCGATCTCCTCGGGGCTCTCGGTCGCACAGCCGGCGCGGCCCCCGGTCGCGGCCTGCTCGGCCCTGCGGGTCGCCGCCTCCACGACGCCCTGGACCAGGGCCGCGGCGAGCCGGGGCTGCTCGTGGCCGAGTTCCTCCAGCGTCCGGCCGACCAGACCGGCCAGCCTGCCGTGCGCCGCCCTGATCCGCTCACGCGCGGCCTCGTCGAGCTCCAGCGCCGAGATCGCCACCACCGCGCGGTGCCGGGGGTCGGCGGCCAGTGCCAGCTGGCCCCGGACGTAGGCCTCGATCCGCTCGACGGCGGTGTCGCAGCTCGCCATCCCGGCCTCGATCTCGGCCGCCCAGAGCGGGAGGTCCACCTCACAGAGCGCCTCGACCACGGCGGCGCGGGAGCGGAAGTACTCGTAGACCGAGGAGCGCGCCAGCCCGGCGCGCGCCGCGAGCGCGGGGAAGGTCAGGGCCTCCATGCCACCCTCGGTCAGCAGGATGCGGGCAGCATCGAGGAGGGCTGCCCGCTGGAGCTGGCGATGCTCGGCCACCGTGGCCGCTCGGATCTTCGGCACGGTCCCACTGTACGGAGCCCTACCTCCGGCCGGTACGGCGCCGCGCATCGGAACGGGGCCCGGGCCCGGCGACCGGCTTCTGACGACCGACGGCAGACACCCCTCCGGCCGGCACCTTCGCTGCCGGCGCCCTTGCTGTCGGTCCCCGGCTGCCGGCGCCCTTGTCGTCGGCGCCCTACCGGATGTCCGACAGCTTGGCGCGCAGCTGGAGGACGGACTTGGTGTGGATCTGACTCACCCGACTCTCCGTCACCCCCAGCACCTGCCCGATCTCGGCGAGGGTGAGACCCTCGTAGTAGTAGAGCGTCACCACCGTCTTCTCCCGCTCGGGGAGGGTGTTGACCGCCTGGGCCAGCAGTCTGCGCAGCTCGCGGTCCTCGGCCACCTCGACCGGGTTGTCCGCACCGTGGTCGACCAGGGTGTCCATCAGGCTCAGCCGGTCGCCGCCCTCCCCCACCGGGTGGAGCAGTTCGTCCAGCGCGACCACGTTGGCGAGCGACAGCTGGCTGAAGATGGCGTGCAGGTCCTCGATCGCGATGCCCATCTCGGCCGCGACCTCGGGCTCGTGCGGCGTCCGGCGCAGCCGGGCCTCCAGCGTCGCGTACGTCCGCTCGACCGCCTTCGCCTTCTGCCGCACCGAGCGCGGGATCCAGTCCAGGGCGCGCAGCTCGTCGATGATCGCGCCCCGGATGCGGCTGATCGCGTAGGTCTCGAACTTGATGGCGCGGTCGATGTCGAACTTCTCGATCGCGTCGATCAGCCCGAAGACCCCCGAGGAGACGAAGTCCGCCTGTTCGACGTTGGAGGGCAGGCCGACCCCGACCCGCCCCGCCACGTACTTGACGAGCGGTGAGTAGTGGAGGATCAGCTGCTCCCGCAGCCGCTGGTCCCCGGTCTCCTTGTAGGAGCGCCAGAGCTCTTCGAGGGCGGTGCGCCCCTGGGCCGCGACCTCCCGGACATCCTGCCCCTGGCCGCCGTCCGCCGCCTTCTCCCGGCGGAGCGGGGACACCGGCGAGGCGAGCGCCGGAGAGGTGGCGCCCCGGGCCGGCGCACTGCCGGGCGGCCGGGGCGCGCCGGCCGCGACCGCGCCGGGGGGCACACCGGCGGGCGCCCCGACAGGCGCGCCGTCGAGGTCGGCCGCGCCGGCGCCCGGGGCCGGCTCGGCACCCCGGGCCGCATCCGTAGGCTGGGGCACCACCGTCGGCCGCCCGCCCTGGCGGGACAGGCCTCCCATCGTCCCCGCCGACTTGGACGGGTAGTCGGACGCGGGGCGCCGCTCGGTCCGCGGCCCTCCCGAGGACCGAGCGCCACCGGTCACTCTGTGTCCGGGAATGTGTGTGGGCATGCGTTGGTCTGCGCCGTTCTGCCGAGTCATGTGCTGATAGGGAAGGCATGTGGAGCGTAGCGTGACCAACTCACTGCAAAGCGCTACCGCCACTCGGTCGTCCCCCGATCCGGTGGCGTTCGCACACCGGATCCGGGCGACGGACAGCAGAACCGGATCGGCAGGTCAGCCGGGCGGATCCGACATGCGTTCCCTCTACCCAAACGTGTTCCCGGTCCCAGCGCTCACCTCCTCCGCACCACGCGCCAGTGCGCGCCGTGCCGCTCCACGTAGCCGAGCGACCCCAGCTCGTAGAGCCGTTGCAGGACTTCGTCCGGCGGGAGGCCGGACTGCCGGGCCAGCCGCTCGACCGGCGCGCCCTCCGCCGTCGCCGGTACGGCCTCCAGCACCCGGGCCACCGCCGGCTCCAGCAGGTCGCGCGGGAGCACCGGGCCGCTGCGCTGCGGCGCGAGGTCCTCCCCGATCGCCCCGATCAGCTCGGTGATCTCGGCCGCGTCGGTGACCAGGGTGGCACCGCCACTGCGGATCAGGGCGTGCACCCCGGCGGAGAGTTCCGAGGTCACCGGGCCCGCGACACCCATGGTGTGGCGGTTGAGGTCCCGCGCCCGTCGGGCCGTGCTCAGGGCACCGCTGCGCACCGCCGCCTCGACCACCACCGTCCCCCGGGTGAGCGCCGCGATGACCCGGTTGCGGAGGACGAAGCGGAAGCGGTTCGGGTGCTCCCCGGGCGGGAGTTCGCTGACCAGCAGGCCCTGGACGCCGATCCGCCGGATCAGTTCGGCGTTGCCCTTGGGATAGGCCACGTCGACGCCGCAGGCGAGTACGGCGGCGGTCGTCCCACCGACCGCGAGCGCCCCACGGTGCGCGGCCGCGTCGATCCCGTAGGCGGCTCCGGAGACGACCACCCAGCCGCGCTCGGCCAGTTGGGCGGACAGCTCCCCCGCGACGTGGGCGCCGTAGGCCGTACAGGCGCGGGAGCCCACCATCGCGACCGAGCGGAGCGCGAGCAGCCGCAGCGAGCCGGTGCCTGTCACCCAGAGCCCGATCGGGCGTCCGTCACCCAGGTCGTCGAGTTGGCTGGGCCATTCCGTGTCCCCCGGAATGATGAACCGCCCACCGACGTCCCGTACCCGATTCAGGTCCATCCGCGGGTCCAGCCCCGGGAGCCGCGCCTGGTACCCGGACAGTCGGGTGGCGTCCAGTCCCGGGTGGTCTGGCACCGTCCCGTCCCGGATCGCCTTCACCACGTCGACGGCGGGAAGTTGAGCGAGCCATCGACCGACCACCGCGTCGCCCGGCTCGCTGAGTCGGCCGAGCAGCACCCGGGCGAGGCGTTCCGGCTCGGTCTCGGTGGTGGCCCCGGGGCCGGGCCCGGCATCGGAACCACCGGGAATTCGAGGTTGTCTCAGCAACTGGTTCATGCCTCACCCTTCTGGTTTCGCGAACGCTCGTCAGGCGCCTCGGACTCCCCGGACAAGTCGCCGTCCGGGCTGGCGCGCTGGGCCGGGATCCCGCCGAGCCGCCCGAAGACCCGCTCGGTCAGCGGCAGTCCGTGCTCCACCCCGGTGCGCAGGACCAGGGCGGTGCGCACGTCCCGTTGGTCCGGCCGGTCGCGGCCGGCGAGGTCGGCCACCGTCCAGGCGACCCGGAGCACCCGGTCCAGCCCCCGGGCGGTCAGCAGCCCCCGCTCCAACTGCCGTGCGGCGTCGTTGAGTGCGCCGGCCGTGAGCTGCCAGCGGGTGCGCAGCTCGTGGCCCGGGACCTCCGCGTTGGTCCGCCACGGGGTGTTCGCCAGCCGGGCCGCCGCCCGCTCCCGCGCGGCCAGCACCCGGGCCGCGACGGTCTCGGTGGTCTCCGCCGTGGTGTCCCGGTCCATGAGCTCGACCCTGGTCACCGGGGCCACCTGGACCTGGAGGTCGACCCGGTCCAGCAGCGGCCCGGACAGCCGCCCCTGGTAGCGGCTGACCATGGCGGGGGTGCACTCACAGCCCTCGCCCCGCCGCGAGTACCGGCCGCACGGACAGGGGTTGGCCGCCAGGCAGAGCAGGAAGCGGGCCGGGAGCCGCAGTGATCCGGCCGAGCGGGCGATCACCACCTCGCCCGACTCCAGCGGCTGGCGCAGCGCGTCGAGCACCCGGACCGGGAACTCCGGTGCCTCGTCCAGGAAGAGCACGCCCCGGTGGGCCAGCGAGACCGCTCCCGGTCTCGGCATACCGCTGCCGCCGCCGACGATGGCCGGCATCGTCGTGGAGTGGTGCGGGGCGCAGTAGGGCGCGGTGTCGATCAGTGGGCGCCCGGCCGGGAGCAGCCCCGCCACCGAGTGGACGGCGGTGACCTCCAGCGCCTCCTTCTGGGTCAGCGGCGGGAGCAGCGCGGGCAACCGCTCCGCCAGCATCGTCTTGCCCGCGCCCGGCGGGCCCTTCAGGTAGAGGTGGTGCCCTCCGGCCGCGGCGATCTCCAGCGCCCGTCGGGCCTCGTACTGGCCGGCCACGTCCGCCATGTCCAGCCGGGCCGCCCTGTCGTCGGGCAGGCCCCGCACGCCGGCGCTGGGCAGCATCAGGCCGGCCATCAGCGGATCGGGCCTGCCTCCGATCGGATCGGGCGGCTCCTCCGGTGCCGCCGCGCCGGTCAGGATGGCGACGAGCTGGCGCAGGCTGCGGACGCCGATCACCGTCACCCCGGGGACGAGCGAGGCCTCGGGTGCGGTCTGCTCGGCGACCACGACCCGCTGGTACCCGGCGTCGGCGGCGGCCAGCACCGACGGCAGCACCCCTCTGACCGGCCGCACCCGGCCGTCCAGCCCCAGCTCGCCGATGATCAGCAGGTCGGCGATCGCGGAGGGGTCGAGCCGTTCGGCGGCGGCCAGCACGGCACAGGCCACCGCGAGGTCGAAGCCGCTGCCGCTCTTGGGCACCGAGGCGGGGCTGAGGCCGACCGTCAGCTTCCGCTGCGGCCAGGCCTCGCCGCTGTTCACGACCGCGGCACGGACCCGGTCGCGGGCCTCGGTGAGCGCCTTGTCGGGCAGGCCGACCAGGGTGAACGCGGCCACCCCGGGCTCCAGATCGGCCTGGACCTCGACGATCACTCCGTCGACGCCGACGAGCGCGACGGAACAGGTACGGGCGAAGGCCATCTCAGACCACCCCCCGCAGGTGGTCGACCAGGGCCGCACCCCGCGCCCGGTTGACCACCGCGACCAAGTCGATCCGCACCCCGCCCGGTGGGGCGGGAGGCCACTGCGGATCGGTGGGCCCCGGGTCGTAGCCGGGGCCGGCCAGCCGGGCGAAGTGATCGGGCCAGCGCTCGGCCATCCAGCGCTCGGCCAGGCGTTGCAGCCGGGCGGCCTTGGCCCGGTCGATGGCCTCGGTGGGCTGCTGGAAACCCCGCTCGGAGCGGGTCTTCACCTCGCAGACCGCCACGATGTCGCCGTCGAGGGCGACGATGTCCAGCTCGCCCTCGGCGCAGCGCCAGTTGAGGTCCAGGATGCGGAGCCCGGCCTCCGCGAGGCGGCGGGCGGCGACCCGCTCCCCGTACCGGCCGAGCCCGTTCCTGGTGCTGCGGTCCGGGATCGCCCGCGGGGCCTTCCCGGCTGCGGCCGTGTCCGGTACGGCCTGGTCCTGCACGACGGTGTGCTGCATGGTGACCACCTCCGCCGAGGAGGCTGCCCCAACGCGCACGGCGAGGCCCGGGAATTCCCGTTCCCTGTGGATAACTCGGACCTGTGGACAACTCCTGTCACCCGCAGGGGTGAGAAGCCCCGTTCCCGCGAAATTCGGCTGGACAACGCGGGACGGAGTCGTCCAACGTCAGTTCCCGAAGCCGGACTCGTCCGAGGGCAGCTCCAGATCGCTCTTCGCGAGTTCCTCGATGTTCACGTCCTTGAAGGTCAGCACCCGGACCTTGCGGACGAACCGGGCCGGCCGGTACATGTCCCAGACCCACGCATCCGCCATCGACACCTCGAAGAACACCTCGCCCTGGACCGAGTGCACCTGCAGCTCGTAGTCGTTGGTGAGGTAGAACCGTCGTTCGGTCTCGATCACGTACTTGAACAGGCCGACGACGTCCCGGTACTCCCGGTAGAGCTTGAGCTCCATCTCGGTCTCGTACTTCTCGAGATCTTCGGCACTCATCCAGGCGTCCCCTCAACTTGTCACGTCCACCCATTGTGGACCACCGCACCCACGGTCAGAGCCGTACCGGATCCACCGGCGGGCCCTCGACCAGCAGCCGCTCCAGGAAGTCCGCCAGACCGACCGGATAGACCGTCTCGGCGGTCCCGCTCAGTTCCTCGACCGTCCACCAACGCGCCGCGAGCAACTGGGCGTGCTCGTCGGCGCCCATGCCCGAGTGGTCCAGCACCGTCTCCGTGGTCCGGGCCAGGTGGAACCACTGCTCCTGCTCGTAGCGCTGTCCCTGAAAGGAGAACGACACCGTGCCGTACGCCACCAAGGGCCCCAGGTCCACACCCCGCAGGCCGGTCTCCTCGGCGAGCTCCCGCTCGGCGGCCTCCCGCACGTCCTCCCCCGCCTCCAAGCCTCCCCCGGGCGTGAACCACCACGTCTCCCCCGGAGTGGCCGGGTCGGCCCCCAGGAAGAGGAGGATGCGGTCCAGCCCGTCCAGCAGCAGGATCCGCGCCGCTCTGCGGCGCCGTGCTGTCATGGCGGCGCTCCACGCTCCTTCCGTTCGCATCGGTGGCGTTACCGATCCTGCCACCCGGCGCGGTCGTCCGGGGCGATGTTCGACAGAGCGGCCCGCGGGGCGACGGCCCCGATCAGGAGCTGCGCCCCCGGAGCCGGCGGGCCAGACCCGCCGCCCCGCCCACCGCCGAGGTCACCAGGATCAGCGCCGCGCCCGCGACGGCGGCGTAGGCGGAGGGCTCCAGCGGCCCCGGCTGCGAGGCCTTCGGGCCCGCGAAGCCGTCGAAGTCCGTGACCCGGTCGAGCAGGCCCGTCCGGCCGAAGGGCAGCACGGTGGCCTCGACCCTCGCCTCGACGGCCTCGGCCGGGACGGTCCCGCCGTCCACCTCCAGGTGGGTGCGGGAGTCCAGCGAGCCCACCCGGTTGTCGCCGAGCAGGAACAGCCGGCCCTGCGGCACCGTCACGCTGAACGGCTGGCCCTGGCCGCCCTGCGTCGCGAGGTAGGGCTCGTCCACCGGCTGCCCGTCGACCGTCAGCCGGTGATCGGCCCCGCTGGTGGCGACGGTGTCCCCGCCGACCGCGACCACCCGCTTGACCATGAGTTCGCCGCCCCAGGCCTGGTCCCGGAAGACCACCACGTCGCCCCGCCCGATGTCGCCGCCGCCGACCTTGCGGGCGAGCACGGTGTCCCCGACGCGCAGCGTCGGGTGCATCGAGGCGGTGGGGATCTTGTACGGCCGGTAGTCGATCGCGATCAGCGCGAAGCCGCCGACCATCAGCACCAGCCCGAGTGCCAGGGCGACGCCCTGCAGCACCGCGGCGGGCCGACGGCCCGCACGGGCGGGCGCGGTCGGGTGGTCGGCCGTCTGCTCCACGACACTGCTCATCGACACCGTCCACCTCTGGCCGACCGGAGAACATCACTGGCACGCCGGAGGCTCGGGCGGAAAAGCCGGCGGGCCGTGGCACGTCCGAGCAGATTACTCGTCGGTACCACGGCCCGCGCAAGAGCCGGGGCCAACCCGGCGGAACACGATCCGGTGGAGCTCAGGACTCCTTGCGGCTCTCCGCCCGGCCTCGCACCCGCCGCACCAGCGGGAGCAGGGCGACGGCCCCCACCGCACCGGCCACGGGGGGCGCCATCGGCGCGGCCGCCGCCAGGCCCTTCTGGTCGAAGGTGTCCGGCACCGGCAGCGTCGACCAGTGGCCGACCGGCCAGGCCACCACGAAGGCACGCCCGATCACGTTGTCCACCGGGACGGTGCCGCCGCCCGGCTGGTCCATGTGGAAGCGGGAGTCCAGCGAGTTGGCGCGGTGGTCGCCCATGACCCAGATCCGGTCCTTGGGCACCTTGACCGGGCCGAACGGGTGGTCGCCGCACGGGGTGTTGCCCTGGTAGACGTACGGCTCGTTGAGCGCGACGCCGTTGACCTTGACCGGCCCCTCGCCCTCGCACTCGACGGTGTCCCCGCCGACCGCGATGACCCGCTTGATCAGGTCCTTCTCGTTGGCGGAGGGCATCAGGCCGACGAAGCTGAGCACGTCCTGCACACCGCGGAGGAAGGAGTTGCTGCTCTGCTGGGTCGGCTCGTCGCTCAGCCAGCCGCCCGGGTCGTGGAACACCACGACCTCACCGCGCTCGGGTTCGGCCCCGAACCACGGGGTCAGCTTGTCGACCAGGACGCGGTCGCCGACCTGCAGCGTGTTCTGCATCGATTCCGACGGAATGGAGAACGCCTGGACGAAGAACGTCTTGATCACCAGCGCGAGGATGAGCGCGATGCCGACCAGGATCGGCAGTTCCTTCCAGAACGAGCGCTGCTTGCGCGGCTTGGACGGAGCCTCCGACTCCGAGCCGTCCGCGGGCTCGGCCTCCGCGTGCTGGGAGCCCGGGGAGTCCTCCGACCCGGCACCGCCCTGCCCGTCGGCGGTCTGCGCCGCCGCGTCCTCGACCGAGGCCGAGGAGGCCGCGGACTCGGTGGACCGGTCCGCCCGACGGCCTGGGCCCTCGGGCTCTCCGGCGCCTGATCGGGCGCCGATCACCAAATCCCCCACAACGTCTCCTCCCTGCTGTGCGGACGCCCGCGCGCCCGCGCTCAGAGTGCCGCACAGCGGGCACCACGCTCACCACGACCATGAACGCCTCAGGGCTGCCCACCGCGGACTCCCCTGACACCAGCACAGCCTCGGCCCGCGACCAGGACCACTCCCGGCCGCACCTGCACTTCTCTATCACTCCAAGGCATCCGGCTCGCGGTCCCACACGCGAGGCCCGTCCGGTCGGCGGCCGGTGCGGCTCACTCCGGAGGCCGCCCCGACCGGCGAACGACGAGCGGAAGGATGCCCAACACCCCCATAACGAGCGGCGGTTCCGCAGGAACCGGCCCAACGCCCACCGATCCCGCGGCAGTTCCGCCAGCCTGCGGCATCCGGGCGAGAGAGGAGAGTGAACCGGGCGCATCGAGTTGATGGAAGCGGTTCAGCGGCCAGGCGGTCACGAACGCGCGACCGACCACGCCGCTCAGCGGGATCGTCCCCTGTCCCGGATTGCCCATGTGGAAACGGGAGTCGGCGGAGACGTCCCGGTGGTCACCCATGACCCACAGCCGCCCCTGCGGCACCTGGATCCTGAAGGCCTGCCGGGACGGCGGGTTGCCGGGCGCGAGGTAGGACTCCTCCACCGGGTGGCCGTTGACGCTGAGGCGCCCCTGCGCGTCGCAGCACTCGACGGTGTCCCCGCCGACGCCGATCACCCGCTTGATCAGGTCCTGCTCGTTGTCGGAGGGCAGCAGTCCGACGAAGGTCAGCACCTGCTTGGCCGCACCCAGCACCGGGCCGTCCTCGGACGGCTTGCGGTCGCGCTCCAGCCAGCCGCCCGGGTCCTTGAACACCACGATGTCGCCGCGCTGCGGCTCACTGCCGAACCAGGGGGTCAGCTTGTCCACCAGTACCCGGTCCCCGATCAGGATGGTCTGCTCCATCGAACCCGAGGGGATCACGAACACCTGGACCAGGAAGGTCTTCATCACCAGCGCCACCAGCAGGGCCACCAGGACGATCATGGGCACTTCGCGGACCAGCGAGCGCTTGCGCCGACGGGCGGCCTTGCGGGCACTGCGACGGCGCTCGGCCCGGCCGCGCGCCGACGGGGCCCCTGCCGGTCCACGGCCTGCCGCGCCTTCCTCCCCCGGTCCACCGCGCACCGGACCGGCCGAAGCCGGACCCCCTGCGGCCGGTCCCCCCGCAGTCGGGCCAGTCGGGCCTCCGGCAGCCGGGCGGTCGTCGAGCCGCCCCCTACCCCTGGTCCCCATGACCGCCTGTCCCCGCAGTCGCGGCGAAGGCCGCGGGCCGGTCCAGGCTGGTCCAGCGCGAGAACGGGTAGACCACCCAGTCCGCCCGGCCGATCACCTTCTTCTCGGGCACGAAGCCGCCACCGGGATCGCCGAGGTGGTCGCGGGAGTCCCGGGAGGCGCTGCGGTGGTCGCCCATCACCCACAGCTTGCCGGCCGGCACGACGATGTCGAAGGCCACGCTCGACGGGTCGTCGCCCGGGGACAGGTAGGAGGTCTCGTCGATCGGCACGCCGTTGACGGTGATCGGCGCGCCCGGCCCGGTGCTGGTCACCCGGTCCCCGCCGACGCCGATCACGCGCTTGACGTAGACGGTGTCCCCGGCCGGGGCCAGCCCGAGGTCCTGGGCGAACGAGCGCAGGCCGTCCCAGAAACCGGGCGGCTTCGCCGACTCGCGGAGGAAGGAGCCCCTCCCGTCGAAGACCACGACGTCGCCCCGCTGGGGATGGCCGCCGAAGGCGTAGGCGAGCTGGTACGCGACCAGCCGGTCGCCGGGACGCAGGGTCTCCTCCATCGACCCGGAGGGCACCGAGAAGGGACGCGCGACGAAGGCGTTCACCAGCAGCAGGGCCGTCAGGCAGATCCCGACCAACAGCAGCAGGTCCCGCGAACGCGAGCGCCCGGGCTCCTCGTCCTGCTCCGACTCGTCCGACCCGTCCGACTGGCTCGAGCCGTCGCCGCCGGAGCCGCCGGTCCGCTCCGGGCCCTCGGCCTGCTCCAGTACCTCAGCGTGTTCAGGCCCGTCGGCGCGCTCCGCGCCGACGACGCCACCCCCGGAAACGACCGCGGACCGCGACAGCGAGTCCGCACCGGTGGGTGCGGGACTGCCGTCGCGGTCCGCGGGTGGTTCGTGCGTGCTCATCGGGGGGTGAGCTTACCTTGCGGCCACTCGGCCCCCTCAGAGCGTTCCGATCCCCCGGCGAGGCCGGGGGCCGGTGGATCAGCGGTCGCGCTTCTCCTTGATCTTCGCGGCCTTGCCGCGGAGGTCACGCAGGTAGTACAGCTTGGCGCGGCGAACCGCACCGCGGGTCACGACCTCGATCTTCTCGACGACCGGGGTGTGCACCGGGAAGGTGCGCTCCACGCCGACGTTGAAGCTGACCTTGCGAACGGTGAAGGTCTCACCGATGCCGGCGCCGTGGCGGCGGATGACGACGCCCTGGAAGACCTGGACACGGGAGCGGTTGCCCTCGATGACCCGGACGTGAACCTTCAGGGTGTCACCGGCGCGGAAGGCCGGGATGTCGCTACGCAGCGAGGCCGCGTCGACAGCAGCGAGCTTGTTGCTCATGTTGCTCTCCATCGCAGGCGCCACGGGCCGCCCACGGAAAATCGTCACAATGGGGTTCGCTGCGGGCCGCATCGGCTGACGGCGATCCCCCCGTGGCGAGGGCGCCGGTCCACGTGTCCCCTACAGGAGGGAACCAGCGACAGACAGCAGCCGCCTATTCTTCCACATCAACGGCCGTGGACCGAAATCGGCCGAGCCCCTCGTCCCAGGCCAGGCCGAGGATGCTCAGCGCCTCGCGCTCCTTCTTGTCGAAGGCGCCGTACTGCCAGCGCTCGACCAGGTCGGGCCGGTTCGCCAGGGTCCGGGCGAAGGCCTGCTCGCGGCGCCAGCGGGCGATCTTGCCGTGGTTGCCGCTGAGCAGCACGTCCGGCACCGTACGGCCGCGCCACTCGGCGGGCTTGGTGTAGACCGGGCCCTCCAGCAGGTCGGCCATCGCGCCCGGCGCGAAGGAGTCGTCGCGGTGGGACTCGGCGTTGCCGAGCACTCCGGGCAGCAGTCGGGCGATCGCCTCGACCATCACCAGCACGGCGACCTCGCCGCCGGCCAGCACGTAGTCGCCGATCGAGGCCTCGACCACCGGCATCCGGGTGGCGGCCTCCTCGATCACCCGGCGGTCGATGCCCTCGTACCGGGCGGGGGTGAAGGCCAGCCAGGGGCGCCCGGCCAGTTCCTGGGCGAGCTCCTGGGTGAACGGGCGCCCGCTCGGGGTCGGCACGACCAGGGTGGGCACCTGGCCCTCGGGGCCGCCGGCGACCACCGCGTCCAGCGCCTCGCCCCACGGCTCGGGCTTCATCACCATGCCGGGGCCGCCGCCGTACGGGCTGTCGTCGACCGTGCGGTGCACGTCGTGGGTCCATCCGCGCAGGTCGTGGACGTGCACGTCCAGCTGCCCGCGGGCGCGGGCCTTGCCGACCAGCGAGACGTCCAGCGGCTCCAGGTACTCCGGGAAGATCGTGACGACGTCGATCCGCATGCCGCTCTGCACCCCGCCGGACACCGCACCAGTCGACACCGCACCGCTCGACGCCGCCTCGGCGCCGACCTCGACACCCGCCCCGGCGCGCTCCTCGACGGTCACTCCGACTCCTCCGAGTCCTCGCCGCGCTCGGCCGAGGAGGTCCCCGCGACCTCGGCCTGCTCCATGTCGATCAGCCCGGGCGGCGGGGTGATCACGGCGCGCTGGTTCTCCAGGTCAATGGTCGGCACGATCTGGCTGACGAAGGGCACCAGCACCTCCGTCCCGTCGGCCTTCTTGACCGTGAGCAGGTCCTGGTAGGGCAGGTGGACGATCTCGGTCAGCTCGCCGACCGGGGTGCCGTCCAGCAGCACCACGTCCAGGCCGATCAGCTGGTGGTCGTAGTACTCCTCCGGGTCCTCGGGGCTCTCCTCCGGGTCGACCTCGGAGATGAGCACGGTGCCACGGAGGGCCTCGGCCGCGTTGCGGTCCTTGACGCCGGCGAAGCGCAGCAGCAGTCGGCCGCTGTGCACCCGGCCGGACTCGACGGTCAGCGGTCCGGTCGACGCGGGGTCGGTGAGCAGGACGGCACCGGGGCCGAGCCGGAGTTCCGGCTCGTCGGTGCGGACCTCGACACTGACGTCCCCCCTGATGCCGTGGGCACGGCCGATCTTGCCGACGACGAGCTGCACGGTGATCGTTCTCCTGGAGTTCCTGAGCCGCAACGAAAAGCGACGGGCTGCGAAGCGACGGACTGCTAAGCCATGAAGCGACGGAAATGCTGACGGAAATGCGAAAGGCCGACCGGGACGACATGCGTCCCGGTCGGCCTCACAAGCCCTGACGGCTGAACGAGCAGCGGCGTCAGCGAATGTTGTCCACGTCGACCAGGTCGACCCGGACGTTGCGACCGCCGAGGGCGCCGACCACGGTGCGCAGAGCGCGCGCCGTACGGCCGCCCCGGCCGATCACCTTGCCGAGGTCATCGGGGTGCACTCGCACCTCGATGGTGTTCCCCCGACGCAGGTTGCGCGAGCGCACCTGCACCTCGTCGGGGTGCTCGACGATGCCCTTCACCAGGTGGTCGAGGGCGTCCTCGATCACGATCAGGCCTCGGCGGCGGCGTCGGACTCGGCCTCGGCCTTGTCCGACTTCTTGGCCTTCGGGGTGATGGCGACACCGGTGGTGGCGTCCTCGAAGCCGGCGACGGCCTTCGCGAACAGGTGCGAGAAGTCCTCGACCTTCGGCTCGGCAACGAGCAGCGGAGCCGGAGCCGGCAGGCCCTTGAACTTCTGCCAGTCGCCGGTCAGCTTCAGGATGGCGAGCACCGGCTCGGTCGGCTGGGCGCCGACGGACAGCCAGTACTGGGCGCGGTCGCTGTCGACCTCGATCTTCGAGGGGTTGTAGGTCGGCTGGTAGATGCCGATCTCCTCGATCGCGCGACCGTCACGCTTGGTGCGGGCGTCGGCGACGACGATGCGGTAGTGCGGGGAGCGAATCTTGCCGAGACGCTTCAGCTTGATCTTGACTGCCACGGGAGTGGATTCTCCTGGTGTTGACGTGGGTGAGCGGGCTCGCCGTCGCGTGGGGTTGCGGGGCGGACCGTTCAAGGGACACGCCAGCCGTAGGAGAGAGGGGTCCTGCTCGGCTGCCGAGTACTCGGCTGTCCATTCTGCCACATCGGCGAGAACCGCCTGTACGCGGGACCGGGCTCCCGGTCAGGGCTCGACCGGGAGCCCCCGCTCCCGGTCCAACCCGAAGACATCACCGCTGTCCTGCTGTACCGCTCGTTCCGTACTGCTCGTACGGCCTGTACCGCCTGTACTGCCCGGTACTGCTACCGCCTGTCACCGCTCACTCGGCGCTGCCGCCGCTGCCGGTACCGCCGGCCCCGCGTGCACCGCCCGTACCGCTCCACTCCGCTCCGCGCCGCCCATCCGGCCGGACCGCTGCCCGCACAGCAGCCCGTCGGGACGTCGACCGCTCAAGCGACGTGAGCGGCGTGAGCGACTTAAGCGATCTTGAACGGCTGCTGGCACGCGCCGCAGACGATGGACGCCTGCGCGAGCACCGAGGGAACGACCCGGACGTTGCGCCCGCACCCGCAGACCGCCTTGACCCGCACGCCGCCCCCGGAGGAGCCGTGCCGGGCCGCCGGACCGCGGAAGGCGCGCGTCGCGCCGTCGCCGGCCACCGCCTCCTGGTGCGCCCCGAGGGCACGGTCCAGGCGTTCGATGGTCTCGGCGTACCGCTCCTGGGTCTCCTTGAGCATGGTCACCTGGGAGAAGCCGCTGCTCGCGTGCGGCTCGACCGGGTGCGCCAGGCCCAGCTCGGAAGCGAGCATCAGGAAGCGCCGGTTGTGGTAGCGGCCGGCGCGCGAGGTGTCCCGGATGTCCCGGGCCGCGGCCAGACCGTGGGCGGCCTCGTGGAGGAGGCGCTCGAAACCGAGCCGCGTCCCGCAGGCCGAGGAGGACTCGCCGATCAGGGCCTCGGGCGAGGCCAGATCGGGAAGGTCCTGGTGGTAGGCCTGGATGTCACTCCAGGCGGCGGCCAGTTCGGCCGCGAGAACGAGGGGCTGTGTCGTGCTCACGCTAGACCAACGATGGAGTGCGAGCCGATGTTCCGCATGTTCTCGTTCCCGGGGAATTCACAGGGAACTCCCAGGAATGCGAGGCCGCGCGCGAATTGCGCGTTCCGGATCTGACGCAAGACCAACCCCCTGCCGGTTTGGGCCCGTCGCAACGTCGGCGGGCCTGATGAATTCCGTCCGGGGGGCGGGCTGTCGCCACCCAGGACGTACGGCCCGTGGGCCTGCCGGATTGACAGGGCCACGGGCCGTACACCGTACCGCTATTCGGTTAATACCGGGAGTTGACCGGCCAGTAGGGATGTCCCCCGCGGGGACGCACCGGAACAGTTACCGGATTCTTACCCATCCGCATTCCGGGCAAATGTCGCCGGTGCCGGTCATTACCCGTGGGCGACCGGCGTCCGGCGGACATCCACCGGACATCCACCGAACACCGAACGGATGTCAGTACGCCCGGGCGACGAGCGCGACATTGCCTTCCTGGTCGTCCGCCAGCGGCACCGAGCCGTCGGCCGCGACGATGCAGCGGACCGTGACGCCCTGCTCGGCCAGCTTGGCCTCGCCCTCCGCGCCGAGGTCGGCCCAGGAGATCCGGCCCCAGCCGGTCGCGGCGGCCTCGATGGCCTCGTCGATGGTCTTGACGTCGACCGTGCGGGACTCGCGGCGCTCGCGGGACTGGCGCAGCAGCAGCGCCTGGTCCTCCTCCAGCACGCCCGGGAGCAGCGCGGCCAGGGCGTCGATGGAGACCGGCTCCTTGCCGCCCGGGATGCGGCGGGCCAGCATCGCGGTGCCGTTCTCCAGGTCGCGCGGGCCGACCTCGATGCGCAGCGGAACGCCCTTGAGCTCCCAGTCGACGGCACGGCGGCCGAACGGGGTGTCGGTGCGGTCGTCGACCACGACCCGGATGCCGACGGCCTCCAGCTGGGCGCCGATCTCGCGGACCTTGGCGATGACCGCGTCGTCGCCCTTGATCGCGAGCACGACGGCCTGGACGGCGGCCAGGCGCGGGGGCACCCGCAGGCCGTTGTCGTCGCCGTGGGACATGATCAGGCCGCCGACCATGCGGGTCGAGACGCCCCAGGAGGTCTGCCAGACGTACTCGCGCTCGGCGCCCTGCAGCTGGTAGGTGGTGTTGAACGCCTTGGCGAAGTTCTGGCCCAGCTCGTGGCTGGTGCCCATCTGCAGCGCCTTGCCGTCGCCCATCATGCCCTCGAGGGTGAGGGTGTTGATGGCGCCGGCGAAGCGCTCCTTGGCGGTCTTGCGGCCGAGCACGACGTCGATGCCGAGCACGTTCGTCATGAAGTCGCCGTAGACCTGGGTGTGGATCATCGAGGCGTACTCGCGGGCGTCCTCGTAGGTGGCGTGGGCGGTGTGGCCCTCCTGCCAGAGGAACTCGGTGGTGCGCAGGAAGACGCGCGGGCGGAGCTCCCAACGGACCACGTTGGCCCACTGGTTGATCAGCAGGGGCAGGTCGCGGTGGCTCTGCACCCACTTCGAGAAGTACTCGTTGATGATCGTCTCGGAGGTCGGCCGGACGACGACCGGCTCCTCCAGCTGCTTGCCGCCGCCGTGGGTGACCACCGCGAGCTCGGGGGCGAAGCCCTCGACGTGCTCGGCCTCCTTGGTCAGGTAGGACTGCGGGATGAACATCGGGAAGTAGGCGTTCTGCGCGCCGGCCTTCTTGATCCGCGCGTCCATCTCCTGCTGCATCCGCTCCCACAGGCCGTAGCCGTACGGTCGGATGACCATGGTGCCGCGCACCGGACCGTTGTCGGCCAGCTCGGCCTTGTTGATGAGGTCCTGGTACCAGCGCGGGAAGTCTTCCGCCTGAGGGGTGAGAACGGGTGCCTTAGCCATGGGGCGAATGGTACGGGGCCCGGGGCCCCGGTTTCGAATCGGTATCACCGGGCGGGGGCGCACCACCGCGACACGCGCGCACCACCCTGCACCCCTCTGGACGCCGGGCCCGACCCGCTGTTCGCTGGTGTGGGGCGGGACTTTGGGGGAGCCGTAGCAGCGCACCGAAGGACCGGATGGGAGGCCGCCATGGCTTCAGCTCGCACGACCGGCACGACCGGCACGACCGCACGACCGACGGGCGCACGCCCGCACCACCCGCGGACCGGGGCGGCCCGCCCCGCGCGGGCGCGCGACTGGGCGGAGATCCAGGAACGCATGCTGGTGCCGCTCTACGAGGCGGTCTACGACCGGCTGGAGGTCGGCCCGGCGAGCAGCGTGCTGGGCCTGGGCTGCCGCTCCGGGCTGGCCCTGCTGCTCGCGGCCGGCCGGGGCGCCCAGGTCGCCGGGCAGGAGCCGCGGGACGAGCTGCGCGAGCTGGCCCACGACCGCCGGCTGCGGGTGTGCGCGGGGCCCCGGACGTCGGCGGCCGTCGCCCGCTCGGCCCATTCGCTGGTGACGGTTTTCGAGCAGCTGCCCGGGGCCGCCGACGCCGGGCCGGTGGTCGCCGAGGCCGCCCGGCTCACCCTCCCGGGCGGGCACGTGGTGCTGGCCGCCTGGGGCCCGCCGGAGCGCTGCGAGAGCGCCCCGGTGCTGGACGTGGCCCGGCGGATGGCGGGCCGGACCACCGCGCGCGACCCGTTCGAGCTGAGCGCGCCCGGCGCGCTGGAGGACCTGCTGGCCCCGGCCGGCCTGCGTCCGGCCGGCAGCGGCCGGGTGAGCTGCCCGTTCGCCTACGCCGACCTCGACAGCGCGGTGCGCGGGCTGCTCTCCACCGGCCTGTTCGAGCCGGCCGAGGAGTTCTCCGGGGCCTCGCTGGTGGCCAAGGAGCTGGAGGAGGTGCTCCAGCCGTACCTGCGCGCGGACGGCTCGGTACGGATGGAGAACCTGTTCCGCTACCTGGTCGCCGAACGGTCGCGCTAGGCGGGACGAGGAGGGGCGAGGAGGGGCGAGGAGGCCGCAGAGGAGGGGCGAGGAGTCCGCAGAGGGGACGAAAAACCGGGGGCGCCCGCCACCATGGCGAGCGCCCCGGCCCCCGGCTTCACGCCCGGTCGATCGACTTCCCGTCGGCCCCGTCGGCCCCGTCGGACCCACCAGGCCCGCCGGACCCGCCGGCCGGCCCGTCGGAACCCTCGGCCCCCTCGGAGCCCTCCCGCGGCACCCCCGCCGCCCGGTACGCCGCCGCCTCGTCCAGCGTCTCCGCCTCCAGCAGCGCCGCGGCCAGCGCGTCCAGCCGGTGCCGCTGCTCGGTCAGGATCCGCACCGCGTCGTCGTAGCACTCGGAGACGATCCGCCGCGCCTCCTCGTCCACCGCGTCCAGGGTGGTCGGCGCGGCGGAGAGCCCGTACGCGCCCTGCGGGTCGGAGGGCACCGCGGTGAGCCGGCCGACCCGCTCGCTCATCCCCCAGCGTCCGGCCATCCCGCGGGCGATGTTGGTGACCTGTTCCAGGTCGCTCTCCGCACCGGTGGTGATCACCCCGTAGACCACCTGCTCGGCCGCCATGCCGCCGAGCGCGCCGATGATCCGGCCGCGCAGGTACGGCTCGGTGTACGAGTAGCGGTCGTTCTCCGGGGTGGAGAGCGTGACGCCGAGCGCCCGGCCGCGCGGCACGATGGTGATCTTGCGGACCGGGTCCGCACCGGGCTGGAGCATGCCCAGCAGCGCGTGCCCGCTCTCGTGGTACGCCGTGCGCTCGCGCTCCTCCTGCGGCATCACCAGCGGCCGCACCGCGCCGAGCTGGACCTTCTCCAGCGCGTCCGAGAGGTCCCGCTCGTTGACCGCGTCCTGCTTGCGCTTGACGGCCAGCAGCGCGGCCTCGTTGACCAGGTTGGCGAGTTCGGCGCCGGTCATCCCCGGCGTGACCTTGGCCAGCTGGTTGAGGTCGGTGTCGCCCGCCAGCGGGACGCTGCGGCTGTGGATGCGCAGGATCGCCGCGCGGCCCTCCCGGTCGGGCGGGCTGACGGTGATCCGCCGGTCGAAGCGGCCGGGGCGCAGCAGGGCCGGGTCGAGCACGTCCGCCCGGTTGGTCGCGGCGATCACGATGACGCCCTCGGAGCCGCTGAAGCCGTCCATCTCGGTGAGGATCTGGTTGAGGGTCTGCTCGCGCTCGTCGTGCCCGCCCATGCCGCCGCCGGCGCCGCGCTGGCGGCCGATGGTGTCGATCTCGTCGATGAAGATGATCGCCGGGGCGACCTTGCGGGCCTCGGCGAACAGCTCGCGGACCCGGCTGGCGCCGACGCCGACGATCATCTCGATGAACTCGGAGGCGGAGGCGGAGAAGAACGGCACGTTCGCCTCGCCGGCCACGGCCCGGGCCAGCAGGGTCTTGCCGGTTCCGGGCGGGCCGCTCAGCAGCACGCCGCGCGGCATCTTGGCGCCGAGCCTGCGGTACCGCTCGGGGTTCTTCAAGTAGTCGACGACCTCGGTGAGTTCGGCCTCGACCTCGTCGATGCCGGCCACGTCGGCGAAGGTGGTGCGCTTGCCCTCCTCGGCGGTGACCGGCTTCGGCGGGGCCTTGCGGCCGAGCGGTCCGCCGCCGAGCCCGCCGGCCATCCGGCGGGCGAGCAGCACCCAGATGAAGATCAGCAGCAGCATCGGGGCGAGCGAGATCAGCAGGTTGGTGAGGAAGCTGCGCTGCTGGACCGGCGAGGTGGCGGTGACCTCGACGCCCTGCTGCTGCAGGGTGGTCCAGAGGTTGTCGCCCGCGAAGGAGGGCCGCTGGGTGTCGAACTCGGTGTAGTCGCCCTTGCCGCCGTCCGGCTTGGGCTGGGCGCTCTTGAGGGTGCCCTCGATCGCGTCGCCCTTGGCGTAGATCTTGGTGATGTTGCCCTTGTTCAGCTGGTTGTTGAACTCGGTGTACGAGATCGTGGTGGCACCGGCGGGGCCGAAGAAGGACAGCAGCAGGTCCGAGATCAGGAACACCACGAGGGCGGTGAGGGCGAGGCCCACCCAGCCGCCGGGCATCCGGCGCTTGGGCGGCGGCGGGGGCGGGGCGCCCTCCGAACGCCAGGGCTGGTCGGGGGTCTGACGTGGCGGCACGGGTTCGGTCACCCATCGGACAATACGGACAGGTGCTCGGGCGGGCCAATCGCAACGCCGCGCCCGGACCGCCGGACGGCCGCGCCGACCCCTCCCACCAGCGACTATGCCGCTGCGCCCGGCCACTCCTCGGCGGTCAGCGCGAACCGCTCGTGGTCGCGCCAGTCCCCCTGGAGGAACAGCATCCGCGGGGTGAAGCCCTCGTGCCGGAAGCCCAGCCGCTTGGCCATCGCGATCGAGCGCTCGTTCTCCGGCTGCACGTTGATCTCCAGCCGGTGCAGCCCGAGCCCGTCGGCGGTCTGCGGGGCGAAGCAGCGGTCCACGACCAGCCGCATGCCCTCGGTCATCCGCCCGGTGCCGTTGAACGGGACGTACGAGTCGTAGCCCAGCGAGGCGTTGCAGAACCGGCCCATCACGATGTTGGCGACGTTCACCTTGCCGACCAGTCCGCCGGTCTCCCGGTCGACGATCAGGAAGGTGCGCAGCCCGGACCCCTGGCGCTTCAGCAGGTCGGGCAGTCCGTCCGGCTCGACCGGGTTCCACCGTCCGATGTGTTCGGCGGACCGCCGGACCGCTTCGGCGTACCCGGCCGTGTCCTCGGCCCTCGGGGCCCTGATCATCACTCGCATGCCCCCATCATCGGACACGCGATCGGCCCGCCGCCCGGAAACACCGGACGACGGGCCGACGGGAGCCGGTCGGAGGACTACAGCAGGTCCTTGAACTCCTTGGGCAGCTCGAAGTCGGCCGGGCCCTTGCCCGCGCCGAGGCCGAACGCGCCGCCGTCCGCCGGGCCCTGGCCGGCGCCCGGGCCGAGCGCGCGGCGCTCGGCGGCCGCGGCCTCCTCCTGGGCGCGCTTCAGCGGGTTGCCGCTCTTGCGCTTGCCCTTGGCCTGCGGGGCCTTCTTGCCGGACTTCTTGGCGCCGCCGCCCATGCCCGGGATCCCCGGCATGCCGGGCATGCCCTTGCCGGAGGCCATCGCGGACATCATCTTGCGGGCGTCGAAGAACCGCTCGACCAGGTTCTTCACCTCGCCGACCTGGACACCGGAGCCCTTGGCGATGCGGGCCCGGCGGGAGCCGTTGATCAGCTCCGGCTCGGCCCGCTCGGCCGGGGTCATCGACTTGATGATCGCGCCGACCCGGTTGACGTCCTTGTCGTCGATGTTGTTGATCTGGTCCCGGATCTGGCCCATGCCGGGCAGCATGCCGAGCAGCTTGGAGATCGAGCCCATCTTCTGGACCTGCTCCAGCTGGGACAGGAAGTCGTCCAGGGTGAACTGCTTCGGACCGCCGCGCAGCTTGGCGGCGATCTTCTCCGCCTCCTCCTGCGAGAAGGTCTGCTCGGCCTTCTCGATCAGCGAGAGGACGTCACCCATGCCGAGGATGCGCGAGGCCATCCGGTCCGGGTGGAAGGCGTCGAAGTCGTCGACTTTCTCGCCGTTGGAGGCGAACATGATCTGCCGGCCGGTGACGTGCGCGACCGACAGGGCGGCACCGCCGCGGGCGTCGCCGTCGAGCTTGGAGAGCACCACGCCGGTGAAGTCGACGCCGTCGAGGAAGGCCTGCGCGGTGGTGACCGCGTCCTGGCCGATCATCGCGTCGACGACGAACAGGACCTCGTCCGGGTTCACCGCGGCGCGGATGTCGGCGGCCTGCTGCATCAGCTCGGCGTCGATGCCCAGGCGGCCGGCGGTGTCGACGACGACGACGTCGTACTGCTTCTGCTTGGCGTACTCGATCGAGTCCTTGGCCACCTGCACCGGGTCGCCGACGCCGTTGCCCGGCTGCGGGCCGTAGAAGGCCACGCCGGCGCGCTCGGCGACCACCTGGAGCTGGTTGACCGCGTTGGGGCGCTGGAGGTCGCAGGCGACCAGCAGCGGGGTGTGCTTCTGCTTCTTCAGCCAGTGGCCGAGCTTGCCCGCCAGGGTGGTCTTACCGGCGCCCTGGAGACCGGCCAGCATGATCACCGTCGGGCCGCTCTTGGCGAACCGCACCCGTCGGGTCTCGCCACCGAGGATGGAGATGAGCTCCTCGTTGACGATCTTGATGATCTGCTGCGCCGGGTTCAGCGCACCGGAGACCTCGACGCCGAGCGCCCGCTCCTTGACCTGCTTGATGAAGGCCCGGACGACCGGCAGCGCGACGTCCGCCTCCAGCAGCGCGATGCGGATCTCGCGGGCGGTGGCGTCGATGTCCGCCTCGCTCAGGCGGCCCTTGCCCCGGAGGTTCTTGAACGTCGCTGCGAGGCGATCGGAAAGGGTGTCGAACACGTCGTCGCGGGTCCTCTGCGGCATCGGAATCGGTACGGTCGTCGCCCCCCAGGGTATCCGGCCGCCCCGGGTACGGTCTCCACCCCTGCTCCCGAAGCTCCTCCACCCCCGTTCCGGGCGCTCCTCCACCCTCGCCGCCGAGGCCCGACGGCCCCCGCCGCCGGAGCCCTCCGGGGCGCGTCAGCCCAGTGCGGCCCGGACCGCCGCCGCCACCTCGCCGGCCCGCCGGGCGGTCAGCGGACGGCCCGCCCCGTCGGTCAGGTAGAACGAGTCGACGGCCTCCGCGCCCAGCGTGGAGACGTGCGCGGTGCGCACCCGCACGCCCGCCCCGTCCAGCGCCCGGCCGATCCGGTGCAGCAGCCCGGGGGCGTCGTGCGCGCGGACCTCCAGCACGGTCGCGGTCGCCGAGGCCACCGCGGGCGCCACCGCGACCAGCGGCGGCGGGGTGGGGATGCCCCGGCGGCGCGGGGCCGCGGCGTCCCGCTCGGCGAGGCGGCGGGTGACGTCCAGCGAGCCGTCCAGCGCCCGGCGCAGGTCGGCCCGCAGCCGGGCCGCCTCCGGCAGCTCGCCGTACTCGGCCGCCACCCGCCAGGACAGCAGCAGCACCGGCCCGGCGCCCACCGGGTCCAGCTCGCGCAGCCCGGCCGAGCGGACGGCCAGCCGGTGCAGCGCGAGCACCCCGGCGGCGGTGCCGAGCAGCCCGGGCCGGTCCGGGACGGCCAGGTTCAGCTCGACGCCCATCGGCTCGGCGCCCGGCTCCGCCCCCTCGGACCGGGCCCGCAGCGACAGCGCCGGCTGCCCGGTCCGGGCGGCCTCGACCGCGAGCCGCTCCTGCTCTGCGGTCGGCGCGCTCTCCGCCGGCGGGGTGCCCGCCCCGGCCAGCCGGTCCGCGGCCCGGGCCACCAGGCCCTCCACCAGCGAGGCCCGCCAGCCGCTCCACGCGGCCGGGCCGGTGGCCAGCGCGTCCGCCTCGGTGAGCGCGTGCAGCAGCTCCAGCTCGGGCAGGGTGGCGACCACCTTGGTGACCGCCTCGACGGTGGCCGGGTCGTCCGGATCGCGCCGGGTCGCGGTGTCCACCAGCATCAGGTGGTGGCGGACCAGCACCGCCAGGGTCTCGGTGTCCTCGGGGCCGAAGCCCATCCGGGCGCCGAGGTCGCGGACGATCACCTCGCCGGCCTCGCTGTGGTCCCCCGGCCAGCCCTTGCCGATGTCGTGCAGCAGCGCGGCGACCAGCAGCAGGTCCGGGCGGGCCACCCGGCGGGTCATCGCGGCGGCCCGCACCGCCGTCTCCACCAGGTGCCGGTCCACCGTCCAGCGGTGCACCGCGTTGCGCTGCGGACGGCAGCGCACCCGCTCCCAGTCCGGGATCAGCCGGCGGACCAGCCCCTCCGCCTCCAGCGCCTCCCACACCGGGACGGCCGACTCCCCCGCGCCCAGCAGGGTGACCAGCTGCTCGCGCGCCTCGTCCGGCCAGGGCACCGGCAGCGGGCGGCACTCGGCGGCCAGCCGGCGCACCGTGGCGTACGAGACGGTCAGCCCGTTCTGCGCGGCGGCGGCCGCGGCGCGCAGCGGCAGCACCGGGTCGGCGGCCGGTCGGGCGCCCTGGGCGAGCACGGCCTCGCCGTCCTGCTCGACCACGCCCTCGGCGAGCGGCCGCCGCTCGACCGCGCCCCGGGCCACCGCGCCGGCGCCGCGTCCGGTGCCGGCGAACGGGATGCCCAGCCGGCGCACCCGCCGGCCGCGGCCGCCGCGGGCCGCGAGCACCCGGTCCACCGCCCGCCAGGTGACGTCGCCCGCGTACGCGACGGTGCGGGCGGCCTCGTAGACCCGGCGCAGCAGGGTGTCGGCGTCCAGCACCCCGAGCCGCTCGGCGACCTGGTCCTGGTCCTGGAGGCCGAGCCGGTCGGTGGCCCGGCCGGTGACCAGGTGCAGGGCGTCCCGCACATCGGCCAGCCACCGCGCGGCGTCGTCCAGGCCGTCCCGGGGCGCGTCGGCCAGCCAGCTGGCGGCGATCGCGTCCAGCGCCACGACATCGCGCAGGCCGCCGCGGGCCTCCTTGAGGTCGGGCTCCAGCAGGAAGGACAGCTCACCCTGCCGTTCGGCCCGCTCGCGGCCCAGCTCGCGCAGCTCGGGCAGGCGCGCGGGGGCGCTCGCGCGCCAGTCGGTGAGCACCGCGGCGCGCAGCGCGTCGGTGAGCGCCCGGTCCCCGGCGAGGTGCCGGGCGTCCAGCAGGCCGAGCTGGGCCTTGAGGTCGGCGGCGGCGACCGCGCGGGCCTCCGCGACGGTGCGCACCGCGTGGTCGAGCCTGGCGCCCGAGTCCCAGACCGGGTACCAGATCCGCTCGGGCAGCTCCCCGGCGACCGGACCGTCGTGCAGCAGCAGGACGTCCAGGTCGCTGCGCGGGGACAGCTCGCCCCGCCCGTAGCCGCCGACCGCGACCAGCGCGACGCCGGGCGGGTCGCCGGCGGCCGCGAGCAGCCCGGCCAGCCAGTCGTCGGTGAGCCGGGCGAGCGCCCGGCGGCGGGGGCGGCCGCCCGGGCCGGGGGCGGCGAGCAGCGCGGCCCGGGCGGCGGCGGCACAGCCGACGGGGTCGGAGGGGTCGACGGGGTCGGAGGGGCTGGTCTCGGTGGTCATGCGCGTGGGTCCCGTCCGTCGTGCTGGGTGAACCGTCCTGCTGGTGAACCGTCCTGCCCTCGGGTCGACCGTTCGGCCGTTCGGCCGGTCCGGGGAGGCCGCTCCGGAGAGGCCGGTACGGAAGCGCCGGTACGCCGCCGGGCGGACCCGCACCCTCCCGGGTGAACGGGCCCGCCGTCCGGCGCGGGGCGACCGGCCGCCGGGCTACAGGGCGTCCGGGCCGCGCTCGCCGGTGCGGACCCGTACGGCGGTGTCGACGGGCACGCTCCACACCTTGCCGTCGCCGATCTTCCCGGTCCGGGCGGCCTTCACCAGGACGTCGATCAGGTCCTCGGCGTCCTCGTCCTCGACCAGGACCTCGATCCTGACCTTCGGTACCAGGTCCACGGTGTACTCGGCCCCCCGGTACACCTCGGTGTGGCCGCGCTGGCGGCCGTAGCCGCTGGCCTCGGTGACGGTGAGGCCGTGCACCCCGAAGGCCTGGAGGGCGGACTTCACCTCGTCCAGTCGGTACGGCTTGATCACGGCGGTGATGAGCTTCATCGGGCGTCGACCTCGGTCCTCTTCTCGGCGGGCTGCACGGCGGGCTTGGCGGCGGCACCGGGTTCCGCGACGCCGGTCCGTTCGCCGGTCCGTTCGGTGGACCGTCCGGCGGACCGCTCGGCGGCGGACGTCGCGGCAGCGGCGGCCAGGCCCGGCAGGGCCCGGGCCAGCCCCGCGCCCACGGCGGTGAAATCGTAGGCGGACTCGGCGTGTTCGGCCTGGTCGATGCCGGCCGTCTCGACCTCGCCGGAGACCCGGAAGCCGACCAGCCGGTCGACCGCCTTGGCCAGCAGCCAGGACAGCACGAAGGAGTACGCCGCGACCACCGCCACGCCCATCGCCTGCTTGCCCAGCTGGCCGATCCCGCCCCCGTAGAACAGGCCCTTGACGCCCTGGCCGACCCCGCCGGTGGCGAACAGGCCGACCAGCAGCGAGCCCACCGCCCCGCCGACCGCGTGCACGCCCACCACGTCGAGCGAGTCGTCGAAGCCCCAGCGGTACTTGAGCGAGACGGCGGCGCAGCAGACCGCGCCCGCGACCAGTCCGATCGCCACCGCGCCGAGCGGGCTGACCGAGCCGCAGGCCGGGGTGATCGCGACCAGTCCGGCCACCGCGCCGGAGGCGGCGCCCAGCGTGGTGAAGGCGCCGTGCCTGAACCGCTCGTAGACCAGCCAGCCGACCAGCGCCGCACCGGTGGCGACCTGGGTGTTCACCATGGCCATCGCGGCGACGCCGTTGGCGGCCAGCGCCGAGCCCGCGTTGAAGCCGAACCAGCCGAACCAGAGCAGCCCGGAGCCGAGCATCACCAGCGGCAGGCTGTGCGGGCGCATCGGGTCCTTCTTGAAGCCGATCCGCTTGCCCAGCACCAGGCAGAGCGCGAGGCCGGCGACGCCCGCGTTGATGTGCACGGCCGTCCCGCCGGCGAAGTCGATCACGCCGTTGCGGTCGCCCAGCCAGCCGCCGTGGCCGCCGTCGAAGAAGAACACCCAGTGCGCGACCGGGAAGTAGACGACCGTCACCCAGAGCGCGATGAACAGGCCCCAGGCGGCGAATCTGGCCCGGTCCGCGACGGCGCCGCTGATCAGCGCCGGGGTGATGACCGCGAACATCAGCTGGAACAGCGCGAAGGCGGTGACCGGGATGGAGCCGGTCAGCTCGTCGAGGCCGAGGCCGCGCATCCCGAGGTGGTCCAGGTTGCCGATCAGGCCGGCGAAGGAGTCGGACCCGAAGCTGAGCGAGTAGCCGTAGAGGACCCACAGCACGCTGACGATGCCGAGCGAGAGGAAGCTCATCGCCAGCATGTTCAGCGTGCTCTTGGCCCTGACCATGCCCCCGTAGAAGAAGGCCAGCCCTGGGGTCATCAGCATGACCAGGGCCGCACTGATGAGTACGAAGGCGGTGTCGCCCGCGCTGAAGCCGTCCGGCATCGGCGTCTCCTCTGCGTCCAGGCCGATCCGCACCCGGGGACCCGTCCCGTGGTGCCACCCGGGGTGTCGGCGTTGAGGAGGAGCGTGCCGAAGGCTGGTTTCGGCCGGTGCGGCCGGTTGTTTCACCGCGGTGACGCGTGCGACGCGCGGGTTACGGCTGCGTGAACCGCGGCCGCCGCGGCCCGGCCGGGCCGGACCATCGGCTGCCGGACATGCCACCGACCGTGACGGCGGCGGCCGCCACGGTCGGTGGAGCTTTTCCTTCGGACGGCCCTGGCGGGCCCCCGGTCAGACCACCGAGACGAACTCCGGGATGTCCTGGACCACCCGCTCCTTGAGCCGGCTCACCGCGTCCACGCCCTTGAACCGGGCCGACGCGGCCTCCGTGGTCTTGCGGACCCGGGAGTTCAGCCGCTCCGAGCGCACCTTGGTGGCGATGTCCACCGCCTGCTCGGCCATCACCACCGCCTGCTCGGCCTCCTTCTGCAGCAGGTGGACGCTGGCCATGCCGATCAGGTTGAAGGCGTACGAGCGCACGTGGTCGGCGTCCTGGCGGAACAGGTCGACCGCGGTCTCCATCACCGGCGCGGACAGCGAGGCGTACAGCTCGGCGTTGTCCGAGTGGTACGCGAGGTCGCGGAAGGAGTGGGCGTTCTCGGCGTTCAGCTCGGCCGGCGAGAAGAACTTCAGCCAGTCCGGGTCCTGGTCCCCGTCCCGGATGTCGGTGAAGGTGTCCTCGGCCAGCCGGATCGCCCGGGCGCAGCGGTTGACCTCGCCGATGGTGGCGTAGGCGCGCGCCTCCATCGCGTACAGCAGGGACTGCTGGCGCGGGGTGGCGGCGTCGCGGCTGCCGTACTGGGCCAGGTGGATGAGCTCCAGGGCGTCCTCGCCCCGGTTGAGGTGGATCATCTGGCGGCTCATGTCGGTGAGGATCAGCGCGCCGAACGGGCGGTCGCCGGCCTCCTTGGCCGCGTGCAGGGCGAGCACGTAGTACTTCTGCGCGCTCGGGTGCATCCCGACGTCGTACGACATCCACCCGGCCAGGTGGGCGAGTTCGGCGGTGAGCCGGAACAGCCGCTTGGTGGTGTCCTCGCTGTACGTCTCCTGGAGCAGGTCGGTGACCTCGTGCAGCTGGCCGACGACGGCCTTGCGGCGCAGCCCGCCGCCGTTCTGGGCGTCCCACTGCCGGAACATGACCGTGGTCTGCTCCAGCAGTTCGAGCTCGGGTTCGGAGAGCCGGCCGGTGAAGGCCTCGCCGCCGTTGGCCGCGGTGAGGATCGGGGTGGGGACGCCGCTCGGGCCGGGGGCGAGCCAGCGCTGCATCGGCTCGATCAGCGCGGCGCCCGCGGTCAGCGCGAGTGAGGTGCCGAGGAAGCCCCGGCGGTTGAGCATGAGGTCGCTGCGGGAGTAGTCGCTGATCAGCTGGACGGTCTGCTGGCCGCTCCACGGCAGGTCGACGCCGCCGCCCACGGTGGAGACCGGGATCGCGGCGCGCAGGCCGAGGTCCTCGATGGAGACCACCGAGCCGAACCGCTCGGAGAAGAGTTCCGACATGATCTTGGGGATCGGCTCGCGGGGCTGCTCGCCGTCGAGCCAGCGGCGCACCCGGGAGGTGTCGGTGGACACGTGGTGGGCGCCGATCTGCCGGGCCTTGCGGTTGACCTGGCGGGCCAACTCGCCCTTGGACCAGCCACTGCGGGCGAACCACGTGGTCAGCTTCTCATTCGGTTGCTTCTCTGCCATGGGTAACGTCCCCATCCCGCCCGGCCCCTACCGGGGCCCCCGATCGTGACCGCCCGACGGTTGCGGGCTCTTGCCAGACGTGCCGTGCCTGAGGTGCCGCGGCGCCGCCGTACCGCAGCGCCCTCGCACTGGTGTGCCATCGTTGCGGACGATCCGTCAGATTCCCAACTCCCTTTGCCCGACGGCCCGGGACAGACTCCTCGACGACATCCGCACGCTGAACGTAATGCCCCGTGAGGGGCCCGTGGGAGCGCCCCTGGCGAAACGCCACCTTTCGCCACCCCCAGGAGTGAACCGAAGCCCGGGGGCACACGCTTCACTTAGGGAGTCCCGACGGCCCGGCATATGCGGGCCGCCAAGTCCCCCGGCCCATCCCGGAGGACCCGGCGGAACCCGCAACCCACCGCAGCCACAGGCGAGTTCACCGTCCACTCGGGACGGCGACAGCCCCACGAACACGACGATCCGGCATCGGCGCCGCCCCCACAAGGCGGCGCCCGAGGCGCACCGCCGGAACAGGCGCACACCACGCGCTGCGCGCCGCCACCGCACTACGCACCACACGGCTGACAATCGACACACAGTCACCGTCCCGTAACCATCGGCAACAAGAACCTGTTGGGGGAGGCATGGACAACCTGTTCGGCGAACTTCGACTGGGGCACCTGCGGCTGGCACCGCTGGGCGCGCGCCGCCGCACCAAGGTCACCGCGTCCCAGGCCGCCGCGGAGTACACCGGCCGCTGGGGCTGGGCGGTCGTCACCGGCGATCCGGAGACCGGCACCCCGGTCGCCGGCGCCACCGCCCCGCCCCGCTGTCCCTGCGGCTCCCCCCGCTGCGCCGCGCCCGGCCTGCACCCCGTGCGGGGCGGCGGCCGGGCCCGCGCCGCCCGCACCGAGGGCGCGGTGCTGTTCCCCACCGGCCGCGCCTTCGACGTCCTGGACGTCCCCGAGCAGGCCGGCCTCCAGGCCCTGGTCCGGCTGGAGCGGATGGGCACCCAGGTGGGCCCGGTGCTCGCGCCCCCCACCGGCCGGCTCCAGTTCCTGGTCGCCGCCGGCACCGCCCGGCGCCTGCCCGACCTGCTGTACCGGATGGGCTGGGACGACGCCGCGCTCGACCTGGTCTGCCACGGCGAGGGCGGCCACGTCGCCGCCCCGCCCACCGTCCTCGGCGGCCTCGGCCCGGTCCGCTGGCTGCGCCGCCCCACCCGCGACAACGCGGGCTGCCCGCCGGAGGCCCGGCTGCTGCTCGGCACCCTCGCCTACGCCTGCCACCGCGGCCGCGAGCGCACCGCCGAGCCGGCCTGGATGGCCTCCTGACCGCCCCGTCCCGGCACGCGGAAGGGCCCGCCCCCTGGAGGGGGCGGGCCCTTCGTGCGCTTCCCTGATCGAACGCTTCGCGGAGGCTGTCAGTCGCCGATCAGCGCGTCCACGAACGCCCCCGGCTCGAACGGGGCCAGGTCGTCCGCGCCCTCGCCCAGGCCGATCAGCTTGACCGGCACGCCCAGCTCGCGCTGGACCGCGACCACGATGCCGCCCTTGGCGGTGCCGTCCAGCTTGGTCAGCACGATGCCGGTGATGTCGACCACCTCGGCGAACACCCGGGCCTGGATCAGGCCGTTCTGGCCGGTGGTGGCGTCCAGCACCAGCAGCACCTCGTCCACCGGGCCGTGCTTCTCGACGACCCGCTTGACCTTGCCCAGCTCGTCCATCAGGCCGGTCTTGGTGTGCAGGCGGCCGGCGGTGTCGATCAGCACGGTGTCCGCGCCCTCGGCGATGCCCTCCTTGACCGCGTCGAAGGCGATCGAGGCCGGGTCCCCGCCCTCCGGGCCGCGCACGGTGCGCGCGCCCACCCGCTCGCCCCAGGTCTGGAGCTGGTCGGCGGCGGCGGCGCGGAAGGTGTCGGCGGCGCCGAGCACCACCGTACGGCCGTCGGCGACCAGGACGCGGGCCAGCTTGCCGGTCGTGGTGGTCTTGCCGACGCCGTTGACGCCGACCACCAGGACCACCGCCGGGCCCTCCTCGTGCTTGGTGGAGCGCACGGCACGGTCGGAGTCCTTGCCGACCAGCTCGACCAGCTCCTCGCGCAGCAGCGCGCGCAGCTCGTCGGGGGTGCGGGTGCCGAGCACCTTCACCCGGGTGCGCAGCCGCTCGACCAGCTCCTGGGTGGGGGCGACGCCGACGTCCGCGGTGAGCAGCGTCTCCTCGATCTCCTCCCAGGTGTCCTCGTCCAGGTGCTCGCGGGAGAGCAGCGAGAGCAGGCCCTTGCCGAGCGAGTTCTGCGAGCGGGAGAGCCGCGAGCGCAGCCGGACCAGCCGGCCGGCGGTGGGCTCGGGCACCTCGATGGCCGGGGCCGCCTCAGCGGCCTCGACGGCCTCGACCTCGGTGGCCTCGGCCTCGGCGGGCGCCTCGGCCTCCGGGAGTTGCACCTCCTCGACGGTGCGGCGGGGCGCCTCGGTCGGCGGCGCGGCCTCCTCGCCGACCTGGGGCTCCTGCGGGGTGGGCTTCGGCGCCGTGATGACCGGCGCCTGCGACTTCGGGGGCAGCTGCTGGCGTCGTCTGCCGGAAACGACGAGGCCGGCGATCGCGCCGATGGCGACCACGGCGATGACTACGGCAAGGATCACGTATTCCATATCCGCTCCAGTATCCGCGACCGGAGCCCGGATGGACCGCAGCCGCCCTACACCGATGCGGTTCGTACGGCCCGCGGCCGGCGCTCCCGGTGCTCTTCGCGCAGCCGCTGGCTGATCACCTGCGAGATGCCGTCGCCCTTCATGGTCACGCCGTAGAGGGCGTCGGCCGACTCCATGGTGAGCTTCTGGTGGGTGATCACGATCAGCTGGGAGCTCTCCCGCAGCTCCTCCATGATCCCGATCAGCCGGCGCAGGTTGGTCTCGTCCAGCGCCGCCTCCACCTCGTCCATCACGTAGAACGGGCTGGGCCGGGCCTTGAAGATCGCGACCAGCAGCGCCACCGCGGTCAGCGAGCGCTCGCCGCCGGACAGCAGCGACAGCCGCTTGACCTTCTTGCCCGGCGGCCGGGCCTCGACCTCGACCCCGGTGGCGAGCATGTTCTCCGGGTCGGTCAGCACCAGCCGGCCCTCCCCGCCCGGGAAGAGCCGGGCGAAGACGCCCTCGAACTGGGCGGCGGTGTCGTGGTACGCCGAGGTGAACAGCTGCTCGACCCGCTGGTCCACCTCCCGGACGATGTCCAGCAGGTCGCGCCGGCTGCGCTTGAGGTCGTCCAGCTGCTCGCCGAGGAACCGGTGGCGCTCCTCCAGCGCGGCGAACTCCTCCAGCGCCAGCGGGTTGACCTTGCCGAGCTGCTGGTACGCCTTCTCGGCCGCCCGCAGCCGCTTCTCCTGCTCGGCCCGGACGTACGGGTACGGCTCGCCCGGTTCCGCCCCCTCCTCGGGCGTGGACGGCGGGACGGGCTGGTCCGGCCCGTACGAGGCGAGCAGCTCGCCGCCGTCGATGCCGAACTCCTCCAGCGCGCGGGCCTCCAGCTGCTCGATCCGCAGCCGCTTCTCGGCCCGCAGCACCTCGTCCCGGTGCCCGGCGTCGACCAGCTTGTCCAGCTCCTCCTTGAGCCCGCGGCCGTGCTCCCGGTGCGCGCGCAGCTCGTGCTCGCGCTCGGCCCGCGCCTGTTCGACGGCCGCCCGCCCGGCGTCCGCGCGGGCCAGCGACACCTCCAGGCGGGCCAGCAGCTGCCGGGCGCCCGCCGCGACGGCGTTCGCCACCGAGGCGTCGTGCTCGGCGCGCCGGCGGCGCTCGGCGGCCCGGGCGCGCGCCTCGCGCTCGGCGCGGGCGGCCCGGTCCAGCTGGTCGGCCCGGCCGGCCAGGGCGCGGACCCGCTCCTCGTGGGTGCGCACCGCGAGCCGGGCCTCCAGCTCGGCCTGCCGGGCGTCGCTCGCGGCCCCGGCCAGCCGCTGCTGTTCGGCGGCGTCCGGCTCGTCCTCCCCGGCCTGGGCCGACTCCTCGGCGGCGGCCAGGCGCCGCGCCAGCTCCTCGGCGCCGTCCAGCAGTTCGGCCAGCCCCTGCTCGGCGCGGGCGGCGGCGTCCGACAGCCGACCGGCCTCGCCGGCGGCGGCGCGGGCCTGCCCGCCGAGCCGGCCGAGCGCCCCGGCGACCTGGGCCCGCTCCTTCTCCTCCTGCCGTCTCCGCTCGGCGAGTTGCTCCACCTCGGCGGCCGACTCCCGTCGCTGCCCGGCGAGTCGGGCCAGCCGCTCGGCCGACTCTGCGCAGCGGACGGTGAGTTCGCCGATCGCCCGGGCCGCCTCGTCCACCGCGGCCCGGGTCTCCAGCAGGCTCGGCGCGCCGCCGGAGCCGCCCTGGGCGAAGCCGACGCCGAGCCGGTCCCCGTCGGCGGTGACGGCGCACAGCGCGGGGTGCCCGGCGACCAGCCGCAGCGCCCGGTCGAGGTCCGCGACCACCGCCACCCCGGCCAGCAGCCGCCGGACCGCGCCGAGCAACTCGGCCGGGCCGTCGACCAGTTCGGCCGCCCAGCGGGCCCCGTCCGGCAGCTCCCCCGCCGGCTCGGCCGCCTCGGCGGAGCCGGCGGTACCGGCGATCAGCAGCGCGGCCCGGCCGGCGTCCTCGGCCCGCAGCAGTCGCAGCGCCCCGGCGGCGGTGGACGGCGAGTCGACGGCCACCGCGTCGGCCGCCGCACCGAGCGCGGCGGCGAGCGGCACCTCGTACCCCGGCTCGATCCGCAGCAGCGCGGCCGCCGGGCCGAGCAGCCCGCCCAGCCGCTCCCCCGCGTCCAGCAGCGCGCCGGTGCCGTCCTTGCGGCGCAGGCCGAGGGAGAGCGCCTCGTGCCGTGCGGTCAGCCCGGCCCGCTCGCGCTCGGCGGCGGCGGATGCCTCCCGGGCCGCGGCCAGCTCCCCTTCCACCGCAGCGAGGTGCTCGCGCGCCCGCCGGTACCGGGCCTCGGCCTGCTCGTCCTCCCCGGCCAGGCCGTCCACCTGCCGCTGGAGTTCGTCCAGCTCGCCCCGGGCGGCCTCGGCGCGCAGCAGCGCCTCGTCCCTGGCCTCGGCGAGCCGGCCGATCTCGGCCTGCGCGGCGGCGGCCCTGGACCGGGCGGCGGCGGCCTGCCCCTGCAGCCTGGCCAGGCCCTCCCGGCGGTCGGCGATGGCCCGGGCGGCGTCCCGCAGCCGGCGCTCCTCGGCAGCCAGCTCCCGCTCCAGTCCGTCCTTGCGCTCGACCGCCTCGGCCAGCGCGTACCGCGCCTCCTCCAGCGCCTCGGTCAGCGCGGCCTCCTCCTCGCGGACCCGCGCGGCCTCCCGTTCCGTGTCCTCCGGGTCGCGCCCGCGCCGCTCCTCGCCCCGGCCCCCGGCGACGGCGTGCCGGGCGCGGGCCTCGGCCAGCCCGACGGTGCCGCGGGTGCGCTCGGCGAGCGCGGAGAGCCGGTACCAGGTCTGCCGGGCGGTCTCCAGTCCGGGGCCGAGCTGCTCGACCTGCGCCTCCAGGACGCGTTCGCGCTGCACCGCCCGGGCCAGCTCCTGCTCGACGGTGGTGCGGCGCAGCCGCAGCGCCAGTTCGTCCGCGACCTCGGCCTCGACGGCCCGGCGGAGCGCGCACAGGTCGTCGGCGAGCAGCCGCAGCCGGGCGTCGCGCAGGTCGGCCTGGATGCCGGCGGCCCGGCGGGCGATCCGGGCCTGCCGGCCGAGCGGTCCGAGCTGGCGGCGCAGTTCGGCCACCAGGTCCTGGACCCGGTTGAGGTTGGCCTGCATCGCGTCCAGCTTCCGCAGCGCCTTCTCCTTGCGCTTGCGGTGCTTGAGGACGCCGGCCGCCTCCTCGATGAAGGCGCGCCGGCCCATCGGGTCGGCGTGCAGCACGGAGTCCAGCTGGCCCTGCCCGACGATGACGTGCATCTCGCGGCCGATGCCGGAGTCGGAGAGCAGCTCCTGGATGTCCAGCAGGCGGCAGGTCTCACCGTTGAGGGCGTACTCGCTGCCGCCGTTGCGGAACATGGTCCGGGTGATGGTCACCTCGGAGTAGTCGATCGGCAGGGCGCCGTCGGTGTTGTCGACGGTGAGGCTGACCTCGGCCCGGCCGAGCGGGGCGCGCCCGCTGGTCCCGGCGAAGATGACGTCCTCCATCTTGCCGCCGCGCAGCGACTTGGCGCCCTGCTCGCCCATCACCCAGGACAGCGCGTCGACCACGTTCGACTTGCCGGAGCCGTTCGGGCCGACGACGCAGGTGATGCCGGGCTCGAAGCGCAGGGTGGTGCTGGAGGCGAAGGACTTGAACCCGCGCAGCGTCAGACTCTTCAGGTGCACGCGGCCGGTCCCCTCTATCGCTCAGACGGGAACCGACTGTATCCGGAGCCGGACACGACGAAGGGACGCCACATCAGGGCGTCCCTTGCAAGCTGCGTCCCTTTCGGGGCGGCTCGGTGCGCAACGGCGTCGATCTGCGAGGACCGGGCGGGACTCAGGTGAGAGCCGGCTCCCGCTGATCCAGATCGATGCTGTTGAGCAGCGAGTGCTCGTCAGCGACAGCGGTGAGAGCGTCGTTCTCAGCCTGCATCCGAAGGAGCTCCGCTTCAAGGTCCTGGACGCGCTGCTGAAGCCGTCGCATCTCGGAGAGCATTCGCGGGTCGGGGCCGCCGACGTACCCGAGAAGCGCCTTTGCCATGATGAATGGTCCTCCACGCTGAGTGACCGAACCGGAACGGTACAGGTCTAGGGGGAAGGGGGACGCACGCGCGGCGCGTCACCGGAAGTGCTGGCTGGGCACTGCGGCACAACCACCGTGAGCTGGGCTCACGGGGGCATGCGCCTACCGGGAGAACGCGGTCGTGTGCGCGGGCTTCCAGCGTCTCACCAAAGACGGAAAGGGTCAACACGATCACCGCACGCTACCGCTCCCCTGTCACCTGCCCGGCGGTGTCATCACGCCTGGGGGGGCTTCGGGACGGGTCCACCGCGTGCTCGTGGATCATCGTTCGATGCGGAGTCAACCACGAGTCTGCCCGGATGGCAACCTCGTGACACCGCCGGTTCCGGATCTTTTCCCGGGAGCCCGCGCGGAGCACCGCCGGCGGCCCGGCCCGGCGCGGCTCAGCGGATCTCGAAACCCTCGTAGCCAGGGCCGACGGCCGTCCAGATCTCGGTGACCCCGCTGACGTTCCCCGGGGTCCCCGGGCCGCGCAGCCGGGCCAGCAGCTGCTCGCAGTCGGCCGCGAGCCCCTCGGCCACCACCTGCACCCGGCCGTCGCCGAGGTTGCTGGCGTAGCCGCTCAGTCCGATCTCCAGCGCCCGTGCCCTGGTCCACCAGCGGAACCCGACCTGCTGGACCTTCCCCCGGACCCAGGCGGTCACCCGGACCGGTTCCTCACTGTGGGCGTCGCGACCGTGCATGCCCCCGACCCTAACCGTCCGCGCTCCCGGTCACAGCTCGGCCCCGGCCCGCCTCCGCGGACGACGCCCCCGCGCGAACGGGAGCGGCCCCGCCGGAGAACCGGCGGGGCCGCGGGAGCGTGCGGTCGGTCGAGCGGGTTACCAGTCCCCGCCGCCGAAGTCGCCGCCGCCGCCACCGAAGTCGCCACCGCCGCCGAACCCGCCGAAGTCGCCGCCGTTGAAGTCGCCGCCGGTGAAGTCACCGCCCTCGTGCTGGTCCTGGTAGCCGTGGCCACCGTCCATCATCGGCGCGGCCGCGTAGGCCGGGGAGCTCATCATCGAGCCGAGCATGGTGCCGACCAGCAGGCCCGGCAGCAGGCCGCCGCCACCGAAGCCGCCGAAGTAGCCGCCCGCCCAGGGCGCGTACGCCGGGCCGGCGTTCCAGTACGGCTGCGGGCCGTGCTCGGTGTCGACGGTGCGGATGGCCGGGTCGAGGCCGGCCGCGAGCCGGTCCGCGTCGGCCTGGCAGACCGGGACGGTGCGCGCGGCGCCGCCGGCCGGAGTCCAGTCCACGTCCTTGACGGACGGGCCGTGCCGCGGGTCCATGAAGCACGGGGGACGGCGCTCGGGCAGCGGCTTCTTCTCCCGCCGGGCGGCCAGGGTGGCCAGCGAGAAGCGGCCGTCCTCGATCGCCTCGGTGACCTGCTTGACGTCCTCGGGCTTCTTCGCCTCGTCCATCAGCCGCTTGGACTTCTCGTACGAGTCCAGGGCGTGGCTGTAGTCGGTGCGCTGGGCGTCGTCCGCGTCGGCCGCGGCCGGGCTGAAGTCGAGCCGCTCCAGCTCCACGCCGAAGGCGGTGATGTCCTCGTCCACCACCCGGCGCAGCTGCTCCAGCTCGGCCCGGGCCTGTGCCTCCTTGCGCTGCTTGGCGCGGCGGAACAGGAGGAAGACGCCGGCGCCGGCCAGCGCGACCAGCACCACCGGGATGACCACCCAGGCGATCGAGGTGCTGTGGTTGACCCCGGTGCCCTTGGTCTGCGGGGCGGCCTGGTCGACGAAGTCGTTCAGGGTGGCGTCGATGTCGCCGTTGTGGGAGCGGAAGGCCGCGCCGGAGATCCGCTCCGGGACGCCGGCGGCGAGCGCGCCGCGGTCGGCGCGGGCGGTGAACTGGTCACCGCGCCAGACCGCGTAGACGCCGTCGACGCCGACCGTGGTGCGGAGGTCCTTGAAGACCGTCGCCTTGGCGAAGGCCGGCGAGTCGGGGACGACCGCGACGAAGATCGGCTTGTCGGCCTTGTCGATCTTCTTGGTCAGGGCGTCGGCCTGGGCCTGACTGAAGCGGCTGGTCATGGCCGGGTCGACGTAGACCTGGCCCTTCTTCAGGGCGGCGGTGGCGTCGCTCAGGCCGCCGGCCGCCGAGGCCGCGGGTGCCAGCAGGAGCAGCAGCCCGAGCAGCGCCGCCACCAGGGCTAGCGGCCCGGCGCCCCGGGAACGTCGTGCAAGGGTTCTCATGCCCCCGACGCTACCGTGACCGGCCCCTGAGCACGCCATACCCTTCGCATACTGGTACTGACAAGACTCCCCGCCGACCGCCGGGGCCGCCCCCTCCTCGGGGATGATGTTTCCCCCGGTGACCCCTGAGTCGGGGCCCGCGCGGGAACCGCGGGAGGCCGCCGAACGTACGTCCCGGCAGGCCCGGCCCCGCTCCGGGGCACTCCGGGGGGCGTGCCGACCGTACCGTGCGGGCGGGCATAGTGGTCCCGGACCACCGGTCCCATTGCCCTTTCTTTACCCAGACCGTTCTCGACCCACCTCCCGATCGGAGTTCTCGGTGATCATCGGCCTCGTCACCGCCGTGGCGGCATCCGCCTGCTACGGCACCGGCTCGGTCCTCCAGGCTGTCGGATCCCGCCGCTCCGCCCGGGAGGAGGCGGCCAAGGGCGCCACCAGCTCGACCACCGAGCACGGCGGCCCGAGCCTGTCCTCGACCGCGAAGGCCGCCGTCACCTGGGAGTTCATCCTCGGCACGGTGCTCGACCTGATCGGCTTCGGGCTCGGCGCGCTGGCCGCCCGGCTGCTGCCGCTGTTCCTCTCCCAGACCATCATCAGCGCCAACCTGGTGATCACCGCGGTGCTCAGCATCAAGCTGCTGGGCATCCGGCTCAAGCAGCTGGAGTGGGCCTCGATCGCCGTGCTCTGCTCGGCGCTGGTGCTGCTGGCCGTCTCGGCCGGGCCGGAGGGCGGCCACCACACCGCGATGGCCTTCCACTGGTGGCTGCTGATCGTCACCACCGTGCTGCTGGTCGGCGGCAGCCTGCTGGTGCGGCGGATGGGCGCCAACGGCGCGATCGTCGCCGGCCTGCTCTCCGGCCTCGGCTTCGGCGCCCTGGGCGTCGGGGTGCGCATCCTCAACGGCATCGAGCCGTTCGCGCTCGGCGAGCTGCTCTCCGACCCGGCGCTGTACGCGGTCCTGGTCGGCGGCATCGGCGGCATGTACATCCACACCGTGGCGCTCCAGATCGGCTCGGTGAACGGCGCGACCGCCGCGCTGGTGGTCGGCGAGACGGTGCTGCCCGGCGCGGTCGGCGTGCTCTGGCTCGGCGACTCCTCCAAGGCCGGCCTGGGCTGGCTCGGCGTGATCGGCTTCCTGCTGGCGGTGGTCGCCGCGGTCGGGGTCGCCTACTTCGGCCAGGACACCCACGGCACGCCCGGGGAACCGGCCGCCGACGAACCCGAACTCGCCCGGAAGTAGCCCGCCTCAGCCCTCGCTGCGGGCGCGCGGCACGCGCTGGCAGCGGGGGCAGAAGTAACTGGAGCGGTTCATCCAGGCCGCCCGCCGGATCGGGGTGCCGCAGCGGCGGCAGGGCTCCTGCTCGCGGCCGTAGGCGTCGAGGTCCCGGGAGAAGTAGCCGCTCTCGCCGTTCACGTTGACGTAGAGGCTGTCGAAGCTGGTGCCGCCGACGGCGAGCGCCGCGCTCATCACGTCCCGGGCGTTGGCCAGCAGCAGCAGGGCCTGCGGGCGGGTGAGCGTCGCGGTCGGGCGGTCGTAGTGCAGCCTGGAGCGCCACAGCGCCTCGTCGGCGTAGATGTTGCCGACGCCGCTGATCAGGGTCTGGTCGAGCAGGGCGCGCTTGACGGTGGTCCGCTTGGCGCGCAGCGCGGCCACGAAGGCGGCGTCGTCGAAGCGTGCGTCGAGCGGGTCGCGGGCGATGTGCGCGATCGAGACCGGGGTGCCCTCCGGGTCCCCGTCCTCGGCCTCCTCGACCGCCAGGCCGCCGAAGGTCCGCTGGTCGACGAAGCGCAGTTCGCGCCCGCCGTCGGCGAAGCGCAGCCGGACCCGCAGGTGGGTCTCGTCGGGTACGGACGGGTCCTGGACGAGGAGTTGGCCGCTCATCCCGAGGTGGCCGATCAGCGAGAACCCCGCCCCGGTGCCGGCCAGCGGCACCCACAGGTACTTGCCGCGCCGCTGCGCGGTGCCGAGGGTGGTGCCGGTCAGCCGGGCGGTGAAGTCCGCCGCGCCGGCCGACTGGCGGCGCACCGCGCGCGGGTGCAGCACCTGGACGTCGGCGACCGTCCGTCCGGCCACCCAGGTGGCCAGACCACGGCGGACGACCTCGACCTCGGGAAGTTCGGGCACGGGAACACGCCTCCTGCTCGGTACGGATCAGCAGGAGTGAAGGCTACTGCGGGATCACGCGCCGGCGGGCAGCCGGTCGGCGTACTTCTCCTTGATCGCGCGCCAGGCGCTCTCGGCGGCCTTCTGCTCGGCTTCCTTCTTCGAGCGGCCGACGCCGCTGCCGAAGTCCTCGCCGGCCACCCGGGCCGCCGCGGTGAAGGTCTTCTCGTGGTCCGGACCGGACTCCATGACCACGTACTCCGGCACTCCGATGCCCACCGAGGCGGTGAGCTCCTGGAGGCTGGTCTTCCAGTCCAGGCCGGCGCCGAGCTGAGAGGACTCCTCGATCAGCGGGTCGAACAGCCGGTGGACGAACTCGGTGGCCGCGTCCAGTCCCTGGTCCAGGTAGATGGCGCCGATCACGGCCTCGACGGTGTCGGCGAGGATCGACGACTTGTCGCGGCCGCCGGTACCCTCCTCGCCCTTGCCGAGGCGGATGAACGTGCCGAGCTCCAGGCCGCGGCCGACGTCCGCGAGCGCGCGGGAGTTGACCACCGCGGCGCGCAGTTTGGCGAGCGTGCCCTCCGGGACGTCCGGGTGGACGCGGTAGAGGGTGTCGGTCACCACGAGGCCCAGCACCGAGTCGCCGAGGAACTCCAGGCGCTCGTTGGTGGGCAGCCCACCGTTCTCGTACGCGTACGAGCGGTGGGTCAGGGCACGTACCAGAAGGGCGCGCTCGAGCGTGTACCCGAGGCGCCCTTCCAGAACGTCGTATTCGGTCGAAGCCGGCCCGCCGGCCTTGCCGCCGCCCGAAGAGGAACCCTTCGGGGCGATGGTCGCCTTGCGGGTGGAGTTACCGTCCGACATCGATCCGTACACCCCGCCGATCAGACCGAGAGGACCTGGCGACGGTTGTACGTGCCGCAGCTCGGGCACGCGATGTGGCCCAGCTTCGGCTCGTGGCAGCGGTCGCACGCCACGAGGGCCGGAACAACGGCCTTCCAGTTGGACCGACGGTGGCGCGTGTTGCTGCGCGACATCTTCCGCTTCGGAACAGCCACGGCTACTTCTCCTGGTTCTCGGCGAGACCCTCACGGGTGTCGCTGTTCTTAGATCCGTCACCCTCGTCGCCGGGGGCGGCGGAGAGTCCCTGCAGAGCCGCCCACCGGGGGTCGGCGGCATCGTGGTGGTGCGCCGGGTCGTCGCTCAGGCGCGCTCCGCATTCGGAGCACAGGCCCAGGCAGTCTTCCTGGCACACCGGCTGCAGCGGCAGTGCGAGCACCACCGCGTCACGCAGCACCGGCCGGAGGTCGAAGAAGTCGCCCTCCAGACGGTAAGTCTCTTCTTCCGAGTCCTCGTCGAGGTCCTCGGTCCCGGTGGTCCGGGCGCGGTGGCGCTCGTCGGACTCCGGGTAGTAGTACAGCTCCTGGAAGTCCACGTCGATGTCGAACTCGACGGGCTCCAGGCAGCGGACGCACTCGCCCTCGACGCCCGCCTCGGCCGTGCCGGTGACCAGCACGCCCTCGACCACGGACTCCAGGCGGAGGTCCAGCTCGATCGGGCTCTTCTCCGGCACGCCGATCACGTCGATGATCCCGAAGCCCTCGGGGGCCTCCAGGGTCCGGCTCACCTTGCGCATCGAGCCCGGGCGACGACCGAGCTCGTGCGTGTCGAACACGAGGGGGTCGCGGTGGTCGAGGCGGTTCACGGTGTCCTGACTTCCATGGGGGGTTCTTCGATTGCGTCTCCGTCCGGTCGGCGTTGCGCGGGCAAGCCAACAGCCGGACATGGAGAGGCCGGAGTGGTCAGACTACCGGAGTCTCCCGTCAGGCCCAACTTCGGTCCCGTCAGGAGACTCCCGCACCGTCGCGGCGGGGCCGGTTCAGCGGCCGCCGAGCTCCCGCAGCCTGGTCATGTCGATCATGCTGGTGTCGAAGAAGCTGGTCTCGTCCAGACCCTGGCCCTGGGCCTGCGCCTGCGCCTGTCCGTGGCCCTGGGCCTGCCCGTGCCCCTGCTGCTGGTGCGGCACGGCCGGCGGGAGGGCGGGCTGCTGGGGGTAGGCGTAGTCGTCGTACGGCTGCGCGGCGTAGCCCGGCTGCTGCTGGGGATAGCCGTAGCCCTCCTGCCGCTGGTCCGGGTAGCCCTGCTGCTGGTAGCCGCCCTGCTGCTGGCCCCACTGGGTGTTGTACGGGTCCCCCTGGCCGGCCGGGTCGTAGCCGCCGCCGTACACCTCGGCGTACTGCCCGCCGGGCTGCTGGGCGGCCGCGTACTGGTCGGTGCCGGGGGCCTGCCAGCCGGCCGCGGCCGGGGTCTGCTCCGGCCAGGTCTGCTGCTGCGGGACGTCCTCGCGGTACCAGGCGATGTCCCCGCCGTCGGGGTCGTGGGCGAAGCCCGCGGCCACGGCCTCGGCGCGCTCCTTGGCCTCCTGGGCCTGGTCGGCGGCGGCCAGGTAGGCGCCCAGCTCGTCGATGGGCCGCTTGCCGAGCAGCTTGTCCCGGCCCTTGCCGACCGCCTCCAGGGTGGCGCCGAGCACGTTCTCCAGGGTGGCGAGCTTCACATCGACGTACTCGTCGACCTCGGGGCTCGGGCTGATCCGCTGCGGGCGGAACTCCTCGCCGTCGCTCTCGCCCTCGGGCTCGGCCTCGAAGACGCTGGAGTCGCCGCGCAGCTTGGTGCGGCCGCGGCCGACGGCGCCGAGCGTCTTGGTGAGCACGACCTCGAAGTTGGCGAGCTTGCTGTCCACGTAGTCGTCGGCCTCGGCCAGCTTGGCGTCGACCTCGGCACGCGCCTCGGCGAGGATCCGGTCGGCCTGCGCCTGGGCCTGGCGGACCACCTCGGTGTCGGAGATCAGCGAGCCGCGCTCGGCGTGCGCGCCCTGGATGATCAGGTCCGCCTCGGCCTGGGCGCCGGCCACCACCTGCTCGTGGTCGGCCATCACCGACTGGGCCTGGGCGAGTTCGGCGGGCAGGGCCGACCTGAGGTCGTTGAGCAGGCCGATCAGCTCGGCCCGGTTCACCACGCAGGAGGCCGACATCGGCATCGAGCGGGCGTTCTCGACCGCCGCCACGATCTCGTCGACCTTGTTCTGCACGTCCACGGGGCTTCGTCTTTCCGTGTGCCGCCGACGGTCCGGCGGAGGCAGGCCCGACGCGGTGAACCTCACCGCGGGGCAGGGATACAGACTGTACGGCCACTGCCCAGCGGGGTCACAACGCCTGAGCCGAACCGGTCTCCGGGTAAACGGACATGACGTGACGAACCGGCAGGAACCGACAGGCAGTGGACTACTGCGCCGCCTTGCGCTCCGCGATCCGCTCGACCAGCCGGCCGTGCACCGTCTCCGGCAGCAGGTGCGAGACGTCGCCCCCGTACGAGGCGACCTCCTTGACCAGCGTCGAGGAGAGGAAGCTGTACGTCGGCGAGGTCGGCACGAACAGCGTCTCCACCCCGGTCAGCCCGTGGTTCATCTGGGCCATCTGGAGCTCGTAGTCGAAGTCGCTGACCGCGCGCAGGCCCTTGATGATCGCGGGGATGCCGCGCTCCCGGCAGTAGTCCACCAGCAGGCCGTGGTGCGACTCGACCACCACGTTCCCGAAGCCGGCGGTGACCTCCTCGATCAGGCCGATCCGCTCCTCGACGGTGAACATGCCCTGCTTGTTCCGGTTGATCAGGACCGCGACATGCACCACGTCGTACAGCTTCGAGGCCCGCTCGATGATGTCGAGGTGGCCGTTGGTGATCGGGTCGAACGAACCGGGACAGACGGCTCGGCGCATGGCGTGTGTGCTCCCTCGTGGGGTGACGGCTGCTGCGGGCCGCGGCCCGCTACTCCTGCTCGCCGGCCGCGGCGGCGGCGCGACCGTACCAGAGCGTGCCCTCGCCGTAACGGCGGGAGCGCAGCTCCTCGAAACCCTCGGGCCAGACGAACCCGCCGCCGCGGGTGCTGCGCTCCACGGTGACGAGCGTGTCCTCCGCGAGCCAGCCCCCGGCCAGGAGTGTGATCAGCATCTCGCGGACCTCCTCGTCGGTGACCGCGTACGGCGGGTCGAGGAAGACCAGGTCGTACGGGCTCTGCGGGGGCGGGCCGACGATCACCTTCTCCGCCTTGGCGGCCCGCACCTCGGCCCCCGGCAGGCCGATCGTCCGGACGTTCTCCCGGATCACCCGGGCCGCCTGGGCGTCCGCCTCGACCAGCAGGACGTGCTCGGCGCCGCGGGACAGCGCCTCCAGCCCGACCGCGCCGGATCCGCCGAACAGGTCCAGCATCCGGACCCCGTGCAGGGTGCCGCGCAGCGCCTCCAGGGTGGAGAACATCGCCTCACGGGCCTTGTCGGAGGTCGGGCGGGTGCCCCGGCCGGGCGGTACGGCCAGCCGGCGGCCGCCGGCCGCCCCGGCGATCACGCGGGTCATGGTGGTGGGAGGTCCTTTCGTCGCTGCCCGACCACGCTATCCCGATCACCGCACCGCGCTCACGCCGGACGGGCCCTGTGCCCGCGCCGGACGGACGCGCGCCCACGCCGGACGGCCGCGGCCCGGCGGGGAATCCCCCACCGGGCCGCGGCCGCGCACTCGGGTGGTCAGCTCGCCTCGGAGCCCGCCGACTGGGCCGGGACGCTCGCGCCGAGCAGGGCCGGCGAGGCGTAGCGGGACCAGGACAGGCAGCCGTCGGGCGGGCAGAACTCGGGGCGGCGCGGGTCGTGCCCGAGCTCGCGCAGCTTGGTCCGGACGGAGTCGGGGGTGCGGCCGAAGCGGGCGGCGATCCGGGCGACGGTCTCGCCGTCGTGGAAGCGCCGGACCAGCTCCTCCTCGTGCTGCGGCACCCAGGGGGCGCCGTGGCCGGGGTACAGCTCGCGCAGCACGTCGCGGTCGGGGATGGGCTCGGAGACGTCGGCGACGATCGCCAGCGCCCGCAGCGCGCGGTTGAGCGCGATCCGCAGCGAGGCGACGTCCTCGACCGGCAGGCGGAGCTTGCCCGAGGCGAGCGGTGCGGCGGCCGCCCCCTCGCGCCAGCCGGTCAGGGTGAGGGTGACCTCGCGGTCGTCGTCGCTGGCGAGTTCGATCCGGAAGACCTTGTCGCCCAGCGGGAGCTCGTTGAGATGACGGAATGCCATGGCTTGACCCCCAAGTGTCGTGCCAGGAACGCACCTTGGGGGTGCGCCCTGAACACCTTCATTCTCTCCCGGGGGTCTGACAATTCCGGGGCCGCGCGGCCCGTCCGGAGGCGGCTCAGCCCTTCTCCATGTAGGCCGCGCGGTCCTCGTCGAGCAGGCTCTCCAGCGCGGTGCGCAGCTCCGGGTGGGCGGCCAGGTCCGGGTCCTCGGCGACGAGGCGGGTGGCCTCGGTGCGGGCGGTGAGGATGACCTCCTCGTCCTCCAGCACCGAGAGCACCTTGAGCGAGGACTTCACCCCGGACTGGGCCTGGCCCAGCACGTCGCCCTCGCGGCGCTGTTCGAGGTCGATCCGGGACAGCTCGAAGCCGTCCAGGGTGCCCGCCACCGCGTCCAGCCGGGCCCGCGCGGCGCTGCCCGCGGGCATCTCGCTGACCAGCAGGCACAGGCCCGGTGCGCTGCCGCGGCCGACCCGGCCGCGCAGCTGGTGCAACTGGGAGACGCCGAAACGGTCGGCGTCCATGATGACCATCGCGGTGGAGTTGGGGACGTTGACGCCGACCTCGATCACCGTGGTGGCGACCAGCACGTCCACCTCGCCGGCCGTGAAGCGGCGCATCACCTCGTCCTTGGCCTCCGGCGCGAGCCGGCCGTGCAGGATCTCCACCCGCAGGCCGCTCAGCGGGCCCTTCGCCAGCTTCTCGGCCGTCTCCACCACCGAGAGCGGCGGCCGCCGTTCGTCGCTCTCCGCGCCCGCGTCGGCGACCTCCTCGAAGCCGTCCTCGGCGGCCTTGCGCTTCTTCCTCTTCGGGTCGGCCGCCGGCTCCTCGTCCCCGATCCGGGGGCAGACCACGTACGCCTGGTGGCCCTTGGCGACCTCCTCGCGGACCCGCTCCCAGGCCCGGGTGAGGAAGTTGGGCTTCTCCAGCGCCGGGACGACGTGGGTGGAGATCGGCGAGCGGCCGGCCGGCAGCTGGTCCAGGACGGAGGTCTCCAGGTCCCCGAAGACCGTCATCGCGACGGTGCGCGGGATCGGGGTGGCGGTCATCACCAGCAGGTGCGGCGGCTGCTCGCCCTTGGCCCGCAGCGCGTCCCGCTGCTCGACGCCGAAGCGGTGCTGCTCGTCCACCACGACCAGGCCGAGGTCCTGGAACTGCACCTTGTCCTCGATCAGCGCATGGGTGCCGATGGCGATCCCGGCGTCCCCGCAGGCCATGTCGAGCAGCGCCTGGCGGCGGGCCGGGACGCCCATCGAGCCGGTCAGCAGCACCACCCGGGTGCCGAGGTCGGAGCCGCCGAGCATGCCGCCCTCGGCGAGGTCCCCCATCATCTCGACGACCGAGCGGTGGTGCTGCTGGGCGAGCACCTCGGTGGGCGCCAGCAGCACCGCCTGGCCGCCCGCGTCCACCACGGCGAGCATGGCGCGCAGCGCGACCAGGGTCTTGCCGGAGCCGACCTCGCCCTGGAGGAGGCGGTGCATCGGATGGTCGGTGGCGAGGTCGGCGGCGATCTCGGCGGAGACCTTCCGCTGCCCCTCGGTGAGGGTGAACGGCAGCCGGGCGTCGAAGGCGTCCAGCAGGCCGCCCTCACGGGCCGCGCGCGGCTTGGCGGGCAGGGCGGAGTCGGCGGCCCGGCGCTGCGCGAGGGCGACCTGGAGCACGAAGGCCTCGTCCCAGCGCAGCCGGCTCTGGGCGCGCTCGCGGTCGGCGTGGCCGCGCGGACGGTGGATCAGCTCCAGCGCCTCGGGCAGCGGGATCAGGTCGTGCCGCTCGCGCAGTTCGGCGGGCAGCGGTTCGCCGACGTCGCCGAGGTGCTTGGTGAGTGCCGTCTCGACGCAGATCGACAGCTTCCAGCTGGGCATCTGCGCGCTGGCGCCGTACACCGGGATGAGCCGGCCGGCGAACTGCCGCGCGGCGTCGGAGCCGGCGTCCTCGTCGAGCAGCTGGTAGTCCGGCGAGACCAGCTGGCGGGTCCGGTTGAAGACCCCGACCTTGCCCGCGAACAGGCCCTGGGCGCCGGCCCTGAGCTCCTTCTGCCGCCAGCCCTGGTTGAAGAAGACCAGCGAGAGCCGGCTGCGGCCGTCGGTGACGACCACCTCCAGCCGGTCGCCCTTGCGGCCGCGGAACGGGATCAGGGTGACCTTCTCGATCCGGGCCAGCACGGTGACGTGCTCGTCGACCTCCAGCTCGTCCAGGCTGGTGAGCTGGCCGCGCTCGACGTAGCGGCGCGGGTAGTGGTGCAGCAGGTCCCCGACCGTGCGCAGCTTGAGGCTGTCGGCGAGCACCTTCGCGGTGCGGTCGCCGACGAGCTTGGTCAGTGGTTCATCGAGAGCGCCCATCAGCGCCTTGTTTACACCACCGGGCCGACAAACCGGGCCAAGGGCGGCCCCCGCCCCTACTCCACCCCGATGAGCAGCGGTGCCGGTTCCTGCCCGCCGTGGAAGACCACCGCGTCCACCTCGGGCCGGCGGTGCCGGACGTGGGCGACCAGCCGGTCGGCGAGCGCCTCGTCGGTGCCGCCGCCGAGGACCAGGGTGACGAGTTCGCCGCCGGCCCCGAGCATCCGGTCCAGCACGCTCTCGCCGACCTCGGCCAGCCCGGCGCCGATCACCGCGACGTCGCCGTCGATCAGCCCGAGCACGTCCCCGGCCTGGCAGACCCCCGCCATCGTCCAGGACTCCCCCTCGGCGACGGCCAGCTCCGCGTAGCGGGTGGCGCCGGCGGCGGAGGTCATGGCGACGACGTCCTCGTCGAAGCGGCGGCCGCCCTCGTGCACCGCGAGCGCGGCCAGCCCCTGCACCGGCGAGCGGGTGGGCAGGACGGCGATCCGCACCCCCTCCTCGCGCAGCTGGTCGGCGGCGGCCCCGGCGGCGGCGCGCAGCTCGGGGTCGTTGAGCAGCAGGACGACCTCGCGGGCGGCCGAGCGGCGCACCGCGTCGGCGAGCTCGGCGCTGGCCGGCGGGCGGTCCGGGTCGGCGTGCAGGACGACGGCGCCGGCCTGCTCGCAGAGCTCGGCCAGGCCCCCGCCGGAGACCACCGAGAGCACCGCGCGGGCCCGTTCCTCGCGTTCGCCGCGCTCGGCGGCGGTGCCGGAGCGGGCGGCGGCCTCGGCGAAGTGGGTGATCCGGATCTGGTGCGGGCGCCCGGCGCCGACCCCGGCCTCCACGGCGGCGCCCGCGTCGTCCACGTGGACGTGCACGTTCCACAGGCCGTCGCCGCCGCCGATCACCAGCGAGTCGCCGAGCCCGCCGAGCCGCTCGCGCAGCGCGGGCAGCGCCTCGTCGGGGGCGTCCAGCAGGTAGATGACCTCGAAGGCGGGGTGGCCGGGGCCGGGCGGCCGCAGGTGCGTCTCGCAGCTCTCCACGGCCCGGACGTCCCCGCGCAGCGCGACCGGCCCCATCGGCTGCTGCCCGGCGACGGCGTCGGCGAGCGCGCCGAGGACGGCCACCAGGCCGCGCCCGCCGGCGTCCACCACCCCGTTCTCGGCCAGGACGGCGAGCTGCTCGGGGGTGTGCCGCAGCGCGTCCCGGGCGGCCCGGTAGGCGGTGTCGGCGACCTGGGCGAGCCCGTCCCCGGCCCGGTGGGCCTCCCGGGCGGCGACCCGGGCGACGGTCAGCAGGGTGCCCTCGACGGGCTCCGCGACGGCCTGGTAGGCGGAGTCGGCGGCCCGCTGCAGGGCGGCCCGCAGCTGTTCGGCGCCGCCGCCCTCGGCGAGCGTCTCGGCGGTGCCGCGCAGCCACTGGGCGAGGATCACCCCGGAGTTGCCCCGGGCGCCGACCAGCGCGCCGCGGGCCATCGCCCGGACCGTCTCGGCCAGCCCGGGGGCCGGGTCGGCGGCGGGGTCGGCGAAGCGGCTCTCCACCTCGGCGGCGGCGGACTCGACGGTCAGGTAGAGGTTGGTGCCGGTGTCGCCGTCCGGGACGGGGTAGACGTTGAGCGCGTCGATCTCCTCGCGGGCCTGGCCGAGCGCGCGCAGGGCGAGCTGGCACCAGGTGCGCACGGCCGGGGCGTCGAGCGTGTGCAGCACCAGGTCTCCTCCGGACGGGACGCCGCGGCGGCCCGGGGCGGTGACGCGGGCCGGGCGGCGGCAAGGGGTGATACCGGCAGGTTATCGGGGGGCGGGGAGGGCCGTCCGGTCCGGCGGGCAGGAGCGATCACTCGGCCGGTCATGGTAGTTTCGTGGGACGGAAGCAAGCGTTGTATGCTCTTCCGGTTGCCTGGAACCGTCCAGGCTCACCCCCTTGTCCGGTCTGGTTCACGCGAGTGTTCTGGTGGCTGAGTGGGGTTTTCGAAAGTATCTGATCTGAAGTCTTGGAGTGACTCCTGTGGCTGCCAACTGCGACGTCTGCGGCAAGGGGCCGGGCTTCGGCAACAGCATCTCCCACTCTCACCGCCGTACCCCCCGTCGTTGGAACCCCAACATTCAGACGGTGCGCGCTGTGATTGGGCGGACGCCGAAGCGGCTCAACGTCTGCACCTCGTGCATCAAGGCCGGTAAGGTCTCGCGCTGACGCGCAGACCGGCATGCCGGTCCTCCAGTGAGCCGGTTCATCCTCGGATGGGCCGGCTCCACTGTTTCCGTGGCCGGTTGCGCCGATTTCCGGACGTGACCGTGGTGGGCGGGCTCCTCTGAGGAGTCCGCCCACCGCTGTTTTCCGGATGTTCCGGACGTTCCGGGCCTCCGCTAGCGCCAGCGCCAGGCGTGGTCGACCGGGCCGATGCCGGCGCCCAGGGCGAAGCCCCCGGCGATCGCGCCGGTGATGTACTCCTTGGCCGAGGCCACCGCCAGCGGCAGCGGCTCGCCCTTGGCCAGGCCGGCCGCGATCGCGCTGGCCAGCGTGCAGCCGGTGCCGTGGGTGTGGCGGTTGTCGTAGCGCGGTGCCCGGAACCAGTGCACCTCGTCCGGTCCGCCGTACAGCAGGTCGGCGGCCTCGCCCGGCAGGTGGCCGCCCTTGACCAGCGCCCAGCGCGGCCCGAGGTCGACCAGCGCCTTGGCGGCGTCCAGCATCTGCGACTCGTCCTCGACGGCCAGCCCGGTGAGCTGGGTCACCTCGTGCAGGTTGGGGGTGGCCAGGGTGGCGACCGGCAGCAGCTTCTCGCGGACGGTGGCGACGGCCTCGGCGACCAGCAGCGCGTCCCCGTGCTTGGAGACCCCGACCGGGTCGACCACCACCGGGGCGTCCACCCCGGCCAGCAGCTCGGCGACGGTCTCGACGAGTTCGACCGAGGCGAGCATCCCGGTCTTCACAGCCTGCACCCCGATGTCGTCCACCACGCTGCGGAACTGCGCCCGGACGGCTTCGGCGGGCAGTTCCCAGTAGCCCTGGACACCGAGCGAGTTCTGCGCGGTGACGGCGGTGATCACGCTCATGCCGTGGACGCCGAGGGCGAGCATCGCCTTGAGGTCGGCCTGGATGCCGGCGCCGCCGCCGGAGTCGGAGCCGGCGACGGTGAGCACGCGGGGGGGAGCAGTCGAAGCCATGGCCCCAACCTACCCGCGCCGTTTCACAGCACCGCTTCGGACTCCGCCCAGCGGTCCTCCGGCACCGTCTTCAGCCGGGTCACCGCGTCGCCGATCGGCAGCAGTTCGATGCCGGTCCGGCGCAGCGCGGTGAAGTGCCCGAACGCCCCCTGGTGGACGGCCTCCACCGCGTGCCAGCCGAACCGGGTGGCGAGCACCCGGTCGCGGGCGGTCGGGGTGCCGCCGCGCTGGACGTGGCCGAGGATGACGGGGCGGGCCTCCTTGCCGAGCAGGTCCTCCAGCTCGTGGGCGAGCCGGTTGCCGATCCCGCCGAAGGTCCGGTGGCCGTACTGGTCGACCTCGCCGTGGTCGAAGCGCATGGTGCCGGGCACCGGGGAGGCGCCCTCGGCGACGGCGATGATGGCGAACTTCTTGCCGCGCGCGAAGCGGTCCTCGATTATCCGGGCCACCGCCTCGATGTCGAAGGGCTTCTCCGGGATCAGGATGCCGTGCGCGCCGCCCGCCATGCCCGCGGTGAGGGTGATCCAGCCGGTGTGCCGTCCCATCAACTCGACCACCATGACGCGCTGGTGGGACTCGGCGGTGGTCTTCAGCCGGTCGATCGCCTCGGTCGCGACGTGCACGGCGGTGTCGAAGCCGAAGGTCACGTCGGTGGCGTCGATGTCGTTGTCGATGGTCTTCGGCACCCCGACGACGGGCAGTCCGGCGTCGCTGAACAGCTTGGCGGCGGTCAGCGTCCCCTCGCCGCCGATCGCGATCAGCGCGTCGATGCCGATCTCCCGGGCGAGCGTCCTGGCGTTCTCCACCGCCCAGGCGATCCGGTCCCGCCGGACCCGGGCCGAGCCCAGGATGGTGCCGCCGAGGGTGAGCAGGCCGGTGACGTCGTCGTGCGTGACCGTCCGGGTGCGGCCCTCGATCAGTCCGAGGAAGCCGTCCAGGATGCCGACGATCTCGTCCCCGTGGACGTCGGTGCCCCGGTGCACCACCGAGCGGATCACCGCGTTGAGGCCGGGGCAGTCGCCGCCGCTGGTCAGTACACCGATGCGCATCTGTGGTGTGCTCCCGCTCGCAGTGGTTCGGGCCGCCCGCGCCGGACGGGCGGGCCGGGGTGTCGCAAGCCTACGCACAACGCACCCGCGAAGCCCGTCCCCCGCGCACCGGAGCGTCACGCGCCGCCCGCCGTACGGGGATCGGCGCGCGGCCGCGCGCTACTCGGCGAAGTGGTCCCAGCCGCCGACCCGGTCCCAGGGCGCGCCGTCGACCGTCACCCGGCCGCTGCGGCTGCCCGTCGGGCGGCCGGTCACCTCGCCCACCACCCGCCAGCGGGCCGGGAGTTGGATCCCGCGCGGGAAGGTGGCGACGATCGCGTGGTCCTCGCCGCCGGAGAGCACCCAGACCAGCGGGTCCACCCCGACCGCCTGGCCGATGTCGGCCATCTGCGCCGGGACGTCGAAGTCGGCGGCCTTGAGGTCGATGTCCACCTCGCTGGCCCGGGCGACGTGGCCGAGGTCGGCGACCAGCCCGTCGCTCACGTCGACCATCGAGGTCGCGCCCAGATCGGCGGCCGCCGGGCCCGCGTGGTACGGCGGTTCGGGCCGGCGGTGCGCCTCGACGAAGGCGCGCGGGGAGCGGAAGCCGCGTTGGAGGACGGTCAGGCCGGCGGCCGACCAGCCGAGCCAGCCGGTCACCGCGACCACGTCGCCGACCTGCGCGCCGGAGCGCGTCACTGGCGCCCGCCCCTGGAGGTCGCCGAGCGCCGTGATGGCCAGCGTGACGGTGTCGCCGCGCACCACGTCGCCGCCGACCACCGTCGCCCCGGCCACCTGGCACTCGTCGCGCAGCCCGTCCATCAACTCGGTGGCCCAGGTGGTCGGCAGGTCCGCGGGGGCGACCAGGCCGAGCAGGATGGCGGTCGGCACCGCCCCCATCGCGGCCACGTCGGCGAGGTTCTGGGCGGCGGCCTTGCGGCCCACGTCGTAGGCGGTGGACCAGTCCCGGCGGAAGTGCCGGTTCTCGATCAGGACGTCCGTGGTCGCCACCACCCGGCCGTCCGGAGCCCGTACCACCGCGGCGTCGTCACCCGGGCCGAGGTCGACGGCATCGGTGAGCGGTACCCGGGCGGTCAGCTCCCTGATGAGGCCGAACTCGCCGAGCTCGCCCACGGTCCCCTGCATCTGCCGTCCTCTCGCGTTTCCATCCGATTCGGTCCCCGTCGCGCTCCCCCGCGCGCAGCGTACGCCCTTCGGGAGCATCGAGGTCTCCCCTCCCCGGCCCGCAGCGCGGTAGCGTGGTGATCAGACTGCCGGTGAGCCCACCCACCCACACACCTGACCGGGCGATCACGGCGGCTATCCCCCCTAACCGGCCGCCGGGAGGTCCCCGTGGTACAGGCATACATCCTGATCCAGACCGAGGTTGGCAAGGCCACCGCCGTGGCCCGGACCATCGCCGGGGTCCCCGGCGTCCTGAGCGCCGAGGACGTCACCGGCCCCTACGACGTGATCGTCAAGGCCGAGGCCGAGACGGTGGACGAGCTGGGCCGCATGGTGGTGGCCCAGGTCCAGAAGGTCGACGGCATCACCCGCACGCTCACCTGTCCCGTGGTGCACCTGTAGGCCGGTGCACCCGTGAGCCGGTGTGCCCGTGAGCCGGCGCACCGGCCCGTACCGGCCGTCCGGGCCCCGGCTACCATCGGCGGGTGGCCAGAGAACTGCGCGTCCCCGAGGCGCTGACCGCCCTGCCGGCCCCGGTCCGCTGGCTGGCCCTGCCCGTCGCCCTGACCTGCGCCGTCGTCGCGCTGGTCGGCAGCTGGGGCCCGGCCGATCCGGCGGTCGAGATCCCGCAGCCGACCGGCCGGGCGGCCGGGTACTGCCGGGCGCTCGCCGCCGCGCTGCCCGCCGACCTGCTCGGCCACGCCCGCCGGGACCCGTCGCCCGCCTCGCCGTACGTGGCCGGCTGGGGCGATTCGCCCCGGACGGTGCTGCGCTGCGGCATCGACCGGCCGGAGGAGCTGGACGGCGACCACGCCTCGGACTGGTCCCCGAGCGTCGACGACGTCACCTGGTGGTCGCAGAAGCTCGCCGACGGCGGCTACCGCTTCGTGACGACCATGCGCGCCGCCTACGTCGAGGTGACCGTCCCGGCCGGGGCCGCGAAGAACCCCTTCGACCCGGCGGCCGCCCTGAGCGGCGCGGTCAAGGCCAACGTCCCGGGCTGAGCCGAACGGGTCCCCGACGCACCGAGGGCGGGCCGGGAAGCTCCCGGCCCGCCCTCCGCAAATCCGCTAACGGAGTCCGGTCGAGCGCCGCAGCGCCGTCGCGAGCAGCCGGTCGATCAGCTCCGGGTACGAGACCCCGCTGGCCTCCCACATCTTCGGGAAGGCCGAGATCGGGGTGAAGCCGGGCATGGTGTTGATCTCGTTGATCATCCAGGTGCCGTCCTCCAGCAGGAAGAAGTCCACCCGGGCCAGGCCCTCGCAGCCGAGCGCCTCGAAGGCCTCGACCGCCTGGCGCTGGATCTCGGCGAGCTCGCCGGCAGTGAGGTCCGCCGGGATCTTCACGTCCGAGGAGTCGATGTACTTGGCCTCGAAGTCGTAGAAGTCGAAGCCCTCGCCGACCAGGATCTCGCCGGCCACGCTGGCCCGCGGGCCGTCCTCGAACTCCAGCACGCCGCACTCGATCTCGCGGCCGGTCACGCCCGCCTCGATGATCAGCTTGGGGTCGTGCCGCCGGGCCTCCTCGATCGCCGCGTCGAGGTCGGCCAGGTCCTTCACCTTGGTGATGCCGATGCTGGAGCCGGCCCGGCAGGGCTTCACGAACAGCGGCAGGCCCAGCTCGGCGGCCCGCTCGCGCACCGCCGCGCGGCCCGCCTCGGTCTCCCAGTCGCGCGGCCGCACGATGGTGTAGCGGCCGACGTCCAGACCGTGCGAGGCGAGGATCCGCTTGGCGAACTCCTTGTCCATGCCGGCCGCGCTGGCCAGCACGCCGTTGCCGACGTACGGGACGCCGGAGAGCTCCAGCAGGCCCTGGAGCGTGCCGTCCTCGCCCCACGGGCCGTGCAGCAGCGGGAAGACCACGTCGACCTCGCCGAGGGCCTTGGGGGCGCTGCCCGGCTCGGTCAGGACCACCTCGCGGTCGCCCGGGGCGACCGGCAGCGCGACCTGGCCGTCGACGCCCTCGGCGACGTGCGCCACGTCCGGCAGCTTCCCGTCGGTGATGGCCATCCGGGCCGGCTCGTCGCTGGTCAGCGCCCAGCGGCCCTCGTGCGTGATGCCGATCGGCAGCACGTCGTACTTGTCGCGGTCGATCGCCCTGAGCACACTGCCCGCGGTGGAGACCGAGATCGCGTGCTCGGAGCTGCGCCCGCCGAAGACCAGCGCGACGCGCGGCTTCCGGTCGGACCGGTTCGGGGAGGACTGTTCGATGCTCATATCGGGTTTGAGACTACCGTGCGAGGCCCTTCCGGGAAGTCAGCGGCGCCGCACCCTCGGCGCCGCCGCTCCGGTCAGCGCCGCTCGGGTCAGCGCCGCTCCGGCTTGGCCGAACGCGACATCAGCGCCTGCAGCGCCTCCTGGGTCGGCCGCCCGTTGTGCACCACGTCCACCACGGCCTCGACGATCGGCATGTCGACCCCGTTGCGCCGGGCCAGGTCCAGCACCGACTCGCAGGACTTGACGCCCTCGGCGGTCTGCCGGGTGGCCGCGCGGGCCTCCTCCAGCGTCATGCCCCGGCCCAGGTTCATGCCGAAGGTGTTGTTGCGGGACAGCGGCGAGGAGCAGGTGGCCACCAGGTCGCCCATCCCGGCGAGCCCCGCGAAGGTGTGCGGGTCCGCGCCCAGCACCTCGCCGAGCCGGGTGGTCTCGGCCAGCCCGCGGGTGATCAGCGTCGCCTTGGTGTTGTCGCCCAGCCCCATGCCGGCCGCCATGCCGACCGCCAGGCCGATCACGTTCTTGACCGCGCCGCCGAGTTCGCAGCCCACCACGTCGGTGTTGGTGTACGGCCGGAAGTACGGCGTGTGGCAGGCCGCCTGGAGCCGCTTGGCGACCGCCTCGTCGGAGCAGGCGACCACGCTGGCCGCGGGCTGCCGGTTGGCGATCTCCTTGGCCAGGTTGGGCCCGCTGACCACCGCGACGCGCTCCTGACCGACCCCGGTGACCTCGTCGATCACCTCGCTCATCCGCTTGGCGGTGCCGAGTTCGATGCCCTTCATCAGGCTCACCAGCACGGTCTGCGGCTCGATCAGCGGCGTCCAGGCGGCCAGGTTGTCGCGCAGGGTCTGCGAGGGCACCACGAGCACCGCGAAGTCGGCGCCGGCCAGCGCCTCGGCGGCGTCGGTGGTGGCCCGGACGGTGTCGGGCAGCCGGACGCCCGGCAGGTAGTCCGGGTTCTCGTGGGTGGAGTTGACGGCGTCCACCAGCTCCTGGCGGCGGGCCCAGAGCACGACCTCGCAGCCCGCGTCGGCGAGCACCATCGCGAACGCGGTGCCCCAGGAGCCGGTTCCCATCACGGCGCAACGGGTCACTTGCCGGCCTCCTCGGTGCCCTTGCCCGGCTCGCCCTTGGCGCGCCGGCGCTCGGCCAGTGCGGCCGCGGCGCGCTCCCGGGCGGCCTTGCGCATGTCGTAGCGCTCGGCCGGCGGCTCCTCGCCCCGGACTTCGGCCAGCACGGCGGTGATCGCCGTCATGATGTCCTCGGTCGCGTCGGCGAGCACCTGGGCGGTGAGCTCCTGCCCCTGGTACCGGCTCAGGTCCACCGGCGGCCCGGCCGCGACGGTGACCCGGTGCCGCGGGAACAGGTTGAACCGGCCCTTCCCGAAACCGGGCCGGCCGTACGGCGGGATGATCTCGTGGGCGCCCCAGTGCGCGACCGGGATGACCGGCGCACCGGTCATCAGCGCGACCCGGGCGACCCCGCTCTTGCCGGTCATCGGCCAGAGGTCGGGGTCCCGGGTGAGCGTTCCCTCCGGGTAGAACTGCACGCACTGGCCGCCGTTGACCGCGTCGATCGCGGCCCGGAACGCCTGCGCGGCGTCGGTGGACTCGCGGAACACCGGGATCTGGCCGGTCTTGCGCAGCATGAACCCGATGAAGGGGACGGAGAACAGCGAGGACTTGCCGAGAATGCGCGGCGGACGCCCGCTGTTGTACTGCCAGTGCGCGTAGATCACCGGGTCGATGATCGAGTTGTGGTTCACCGCGGCGATGAAGCCGCCGTTCCTCGGAACGTGCTCCCAGCCCCGCCAGTCGGGCTTCACCAGGGCGGTCGTCACCGGCTTCACCAGCACGGCCGCGAAGCGGTACCAGATGCCGTAGTCGGCGTTGCCGAACTTGGCGTACGAGCGGCGGGCCACCCCAGCTCCTTCTCATCCGATGCGGCACGGATTACCGCGGTCATGGTGTCCCGGTGCCGCGCACCGCTTCCGCCGGTGCCCGGGCCACGGGCGCGGAACAGTGTCGCCCGCCCGCTCACCGGCTGTCGAGCAACCGCGCCAACCCGCCCGGCGGGCGTGATCAAACGCACGTCCGCACAGCTCGAACGGCCTGGCGAGGGCTCCGGGACCGGCGCCAGAATGACGCCGGTGACCCAGGACACCGTACGCCCCAGTGAGCCCGTCGCGCCCCCCGCACCCACGGCCGGCTGGTCGCTGGTGCTCCCGCTCAAGCCGCTCGCCCTGGCGAAGAGCAGACTGGCCCCGTACGCCGGGCCGCACCGGGCCGACCTGGCGCTGTCCTTCGCCCTGGACACCGTCGCCGCCGCCCTGGCCACCCCGGACGTCGACCGGGTCCTGGTGGTCACCCGCGACGCCGAGGCCGGCGCCCGGCTGGCCGCGCTCGGCGCCCTGGTGGTCGCCGACGAGCCCGGCGGCGGCCTCAACCGGGCCCTGGCACACGGCGCCGCGGCCGCCCTGGCCCTGGCCCCGCGGGCCCCGCTGGCGGCGCTCTCGGCGGACCTCCCGGCGCTGCGCCCGGCCGAACTGGCCCGGGTGCTGGGCGCGGTGCCGCCGGACGGCCGGGCCTTCCTGCCGGACTCCCCCGGCCTCGGCACCACCCTGCTCGCCTGCGCGCCCGGGCGCCCGCTCTCCCCCGCCTTCGGGGACGGCTCACGGGCCCGGCACGCGGCCGGCGGTGCGCTCGAACTGCGCCTGCCGGACGTGGAGTCGGTGCGCCGGGACGTGGACACCGGGACGGACCTCGGCGAGGCCGCGGCGCTCGGCCTCGGCCCGCACACCAGCGCGCTGTTCGCCCGCCTGAGCCTGCGCTGAGCCCGTCCCGGCCCCTCCGGAGCCCGCCCGGCCCGGCGCCGACCTGCTCCCCGGCCCGGGCGGGGCCGCTCGCTATGCTGCACGCATGCAGGCCACCGCGTTCACCTTCGACCCCGCCACCCGGGCCGGCTCCGTGCTGCTCGACGACGGGACCCCGGTGCCGTTCGACGCGGCCGCCTTCGACGCCGGCGGCCTGCGGCTGCTGCGCCCCGGACAGCGGGTGCGGATCCGCACCGAGGGCACCGGCGAGGCCCGCCGGGTGGTCTTCGTGACGCTCCAGACCTTCCCCGACCCCGCCGAGGGCTGACGGCCCCGTCGGGCTCCGCCGAGGCCCGCGGAACCTTCGGGCCCGACCGGCCCCGCCGGGGACCGGCCCGCACCCCGCCACCCCGCTCGGAACCGCCCCCTGCCGACGCACGCCGCGGATTCCTGACTAAGCGCCCGGAAATCGAAAGAGCCGCGGCGACCGGTCTCCGCGAATTCACGGGAGGGGGGGTGCCGCGGCTCTGGGCCGAAGGCCGTCCGAAGACGGTCGCGCGGGACTTACTTGGCAGAGGTCTTGCGCGCGGTGGTCTTGCGGGTGGCGGTCTTCTTCGCCGGCGCCGTCTTCTTGGCGGTGGCGGCCGCCTTCTTGGCGGTGGCCGTGGTCTTCTTGGCGGCGGCCGTGGTGGTCGCCTTCTTCGCGGCGGCCGTCTTCTTGGTGGCGGCGGCCTTGGTCGCGGTCGCCGTCGCCTTCTTGGCGGCGGTGGTCTTCGCGGCCGTCGTCTTCGCGGCGGTGGTCTTCGCGGCGGACTTCTTGGCGGTCGCCGTGGTCTTCTTGGCGGCGGCCGTGGTGGTCGCCTTCTTGGCGGCGGCCGTGGTCGCCGTCTTCTTGGCGGCGGCCTTCTTGGCGGCCGGGGCGGCGGCAGCGGCGGCGGCGCGCTTGGTGGCGGCACGCTTGGCGGCCGGGGTGGCGGCCACGCCGCTCTTGCCCGGGGTGAGGGAGCCCTTGGGGGCCTTCTTCACCGAGGGGCCTTCCTTCGGCAGCTTCTTGCTGCCGCTGACCAGGTCCTTGAAGCCCTGACCCGGACGGAAGCGCGGGACCGAGGTCTTCTTGACCTTGACGCGCTCGCCGGTCTGCGGGTTGCGGGCGAAGCGCGCGGAGCGCTCCACCTTCTCGAAGGTGCCGAACCCGGTCACCGAGACCCGGTCACCGGCCACAACGGCACGGACCATGGTGTCGAGCACTGCGTCGACGGCCTCTGCGGCAGCCTTGCGACCGCCCAGCTGCTCGGCCACCGCTTCGACAAGCTGAGCCTTGTTCACGTCTTCCCCTTCGGAAACGGGCGCCGGATGATTCCATCCGTTCTTTTCGCACGTTAGGTATGTATCTGCGGACTTTCAATTACCAAACGCGCGAATCACCCTAGTGTCGCAATGGATTTGCGCGTCGGCGACCTCAGTCGAGCGGCGGGGGCCCCTCGTCGAGGTCATGTACAAAGCGACTCAACCGCCTTGCCGCCTCCGGAAGATCGCGCTTGGCGGTCTCGGTGACGATGAGGAGTTGACGGGTGAGAGCGGTCTTTGCATCGGCAGACACGTTCAGCGCATGCACGCGGGCGTGAGCTTGCTTCAACCGCTCGGCCACAAGCGCGTAGAGCGCTACGACTTCCTGGTCGTCCGGCCCCTCAGCTGGTGCGGAGGTGACGTCCGGCCGGTCGTCAATTCGGCGTTCGGATGGCCGGCCCATGGAGTCCTCAGTCGCGGGTTCGCCGCCCGCGTACGGAGGTTCATGGTGCCGGTGCATGTACTGATTGTGCCATCTACCCGCAGTTGTACTTGCGCGGGCCCCTCTTCCGCAAAGCCAAATGGGCAATCCGGGGCGGACCCCGGCGCTAACTCGTGCTCCGGAACGACGGATGGCCCGGCCCCCCCGAGGGGGGCACGGGCCACGCGGTGGATCGTCAGAATGCTTGTTCTGAGGGGAACTCAGGCGACCGGCAGAGTACGGGGCTTGAAGGCCGGACGGGTCTCCTCGAAGGCCGCGATGTCGGCCTCGTTCCGCAGCGTGATGCTGATGTCGTCCAGCCCGTTGAGCAGCCGCCACCGGACGTTGTCGTCCAGTTCGAAGGCCGCCGTGACGCCTTCGGCCCGTACTTCGCGCGCCTCCAGGTCGACGGTGATCTCGGCCGAAGGGTCACTCTCCGTGAGCACCCAGAGCCGCTCCACGGTCTCCTGCGGCAGGACGACCGTCAGCAGGCCGTTCTTCAGGGAGTTGCCCCGGAAGATGTCGGCGAAGCGCGAGGAGATGACCGCGTGGAAACCGTAGTTCTGGAGCGCCCAGACGGCGTGCTCCCGGGAGGAGCCGGTGCCGAACTCGGGACCGGCCACCAGGACCGTGGCGCCCTGCCGCTCGGGCCGGTTGAGGATGAACGACTCGTCCTTGCGCCAGGCTTCGAACAGGCCGCCCTCGAAACCGGATCGGGTGACCTTCTTGAGCCAGTGGGCGGGGATGATCTGGTCGGTGTCCACGTTGCTGCGGCGCAGCGGGACGGCCCGGCCGGTGTGGGTGGTGAACTTCTCCATGGCTCAGGCCTCCACGGGAGCGACGTCGGCGGTCAGGTCGGAGGGGGCCGCGAGGCGGCCCAGCACGGCGGTCGCGGCGGCGACCTGCGGGGAGACCAGGTGGGTGCGGCCGCCCTTGCCCTGCCGGCCCTCGAAGTTGCGGTTCGAGGTGGAGGCGCAGCGCTCCCCCGGGGCGAGCTGGTCGGGGTTCATGCCCAGGCACATCGAGCAGCCCGCGTGGCGCCACTCGGCGCCGGCCGCGGTGAACACCTTGTCCAGCCCCTCCTCGACGGCCTGGAGCGCGACCCGGACGGACCCGGGGACGACCAGCATCCGTACGCCGTCGGCGATCCGGCGGCCCTCGACGACGGCCGCGGCGGCCCGCAGGTCCTCGATCCGGCCGTTGGTGCAGGAGCCGACGAAGACGGCGTCGACCTTGACCTCGCGCAGCGGGGTGCCGGCCTCCAGGCCCATGTACGTCAGGGCGTTCTCGGCGGCCAGGCGCTCCTGCGGGTCGGCGAAGGAGGCCGGGTCCGGCACGTTCGAGCCCAGCGGGGCGCCCTGGCCCGGGTTGGTGCCCCAGGTGACGAAGGGGGTCAGCTCGCTCGCGTCGATGAAGATCTCGTGGTCGAAGACCGCGTCCTCGTCGGTGCCCAGGGTCCGCCAGTACGCGACGGCGGCGTCCCAGTCCTCGCCCTGCGGGGCGTGCGGGCGGCCTTGGAGGTACGCGAAGGTCGTCTCGTCCGGGGCGATCATGCCGGCCCGGGCGCCGGCCTCGATCGACATGTTGCAGACGGTCATCCGGGCCTCCATGGAGAGGCTCCGGATCGCCGAACCGCGGTACTCCAGGACGTAGCCCTGGCCGCCGCCGGTGCCGATCTTCGCGATGACGGCCAGGATCAGGTCCTTGGCGGTGACGCCCTCGGGCAGGTCGCCCTCGACGGTGACCGCCATGGTCCGGAACGGCGCCAGCGGCAGGGTCTGGGTGGCCAGCACGTGCTCGACCTGGCTGGTGCCGATGCCGAACGCCAGCGCGCCGAAGGCGCCGTGGGTCGAGGTGTGGGAGTCGCCGCAGACCACGGTCATGCCGGGCTGGGTCAGGCCGAGCTGCGGGCCGACGACGTGCACGACGCCCTGTTCGACGTCGCCGAGCGAGTGGATCCGGACGCCGAACTCGGCGGCGTTCCTGCGCAGGGTCTCCAGCTGCACCTTGGAGACCGGGTCGGCGATCGGCTTGTCGATGTCGAGGGTGGGGGTGTTGTGGTCCTCGGTGGCGATCGTCAGATCGGTGCGGCGGACCGTACGGCCGGCCAGCCGCAGCCCGTCGAAGGCCTGCGGGCTGGTGACCTCGTGGAGCAGGTGGAGGTCGATGAAGAGGAGGTCGGGTTCGCCCTCCGCGCGCCGCACGACGTGGTCGTCCCAGACCTTCTCTGCGAGTGTCCGTCCCATCGGATTCCCTCCAGCCGGCCGCGTTGCCGGCCTTCTCGTGTCGTCGAGGTCAAAGCGTGTGCGCCGCCCTGAGACTCCCGGGCCGCTCCCGTCCAGAGTGGCGCTTTTCGCCGGAGATTGAACTTGTGTCTCGCGGAGTGAGATCGCGGTCTTAGCGCATGGACAGCGCGCGGCGACCCGTCCACCCCCCGTCCGCCCCCGGCCGGCCGGGCCCCGCGAAGGCTCGGCGGAGGCTCGGCGGAGGCTCCGCGAGGGCTGCCCGGAGGAGCCTGCGGAGACCCCCGGGAAGAGTCGCGCGGAGGCCGCACGGAACGCCGAAAGGGCCCCACCCGTGACCGGGTGGGGCCCTTTCGGAAAGCCTTCGACGCACAACGAAAAAGACCCCGGACAACCGGGGCCTTTCCAATTTCTGGCTGGGGTACCAGGACTCGAACCTAGACTAAATGAACCAGAATCACTCGTGCTGCCAATTACACCATACCCCAACACAAAGCAAGGGCCGATGGGCGAGCCCACCGGCTTCCTGCTCTGAAGTACCCCCGACCGGATTCGAACCGGCGCTACTGCCGTGAGAGGGCAGCGTGCTAGGCCGCTACACAACGGGGGCTTCCTGGCGATCCCTTGCGGGATCCGTACCCCCGACCGGATTCGAACCGGCGCTACTGCCGTGAGAGGGCAGCGTGCTAGGCCGCTACACAACGGGGGCTTTCCAGGTGATCCCTTGCGGGATCCGTACCCCCGACCGGATTCGAACCGGCGCTACTGCCGTGAGAGGGCAGCGTGCTAGGCCGCTACACAACGGGGGCTTGATCTTCTTTTGTGTGCTGTACTCACGTACTGCGCTGGGGTACCAGGACTCGAACCTAGACTAAATGAACCAGAATCACTCGTGCTGCCAATTACACCATACCCCACCAGAGTTGAACCCCTGCGGGCCCTTCTCAGGCATTGCGCCTCTCGGTCGGTCCCTTCCGAGGGGCTTTCGTTCCCTCGTCCGTTCCCTCCCGGGCGGCGCAGAAAGAACATTACCCGACGTCGGCCCCGGCTCCAAAATCGATAACCCCGGGCGGCCTGCGGGAGGCCTGCGGATGACCTCCGGGTACGCCGCGGGCCCGGCACGAGGCCGGGCCCGCGGCCTGCTCGGCGGCCCGTGGAGGGCCGGTCCGGCAGGGATCCGTCAGCGAGCGCCCAGGAGGGTGCCTCAGGCGGCCGGGAGGGCGTCCAGGGCGGCACGCAGCCGTCGCAGCGTCTCCGGGCGGCCCAGCAGCTCCATGGACTCGAACAGCGGCGGGGAGACCCGTCGGCCGGTCACGGCCACCCGCAGCGGCGTGAAGGCGAACTTGGGCTTGATGCCCAGCCCCTCCACCAGCGCCTCGCGCAGCGCGGCCTGGATCGGCTCCGGGGTGAAGTCCGCGAGCTCCTCCAGCGCCTTGATGCTGGCCTCCAGCACCGGGCGGGAGTCCGCGGTCAGCACCTTGGCGGCGTCGTCCGCGTCGAGGGCGAACTTCTCCGGCGCCACGAACAGGAAGCCGGCCATGTTCACGATCTCGCTCAGCACGACCATCCGCTCCTGGGTGAGCGGCGCCACCTTGGCGAGCAGGTCCAGCTGCTCGGCGGTGGGCTCGGCCGGCAGCAGCTCGGCGCCCTGGAGGAACGGCACCAGGCGGCGGACGAAGTCCTCCGGGGCCAGCCGGCGGACGTGCTCGGCGTTGATCGCCTCGCACTTCTTCAGGTCGAAGCGGGCCGGGTTGGCGTTCACCTTGGCGACGTCGAAGGCGGCGACCATCTCGTCCATGTCGAACAGGTCGCGGTCCTCGGCCAGCGACCAGCCCAGCAGGGACAGGTAGTTGAGCAGGCCCTCGCGGATGAAGCCGCGCTCGCGGTACAGGTTGAGCGAGGACTGCGGGTCGCGCTTGGAGAGCTTCTTGTTGCCCTCGCCCATCACGTACGGCAGGTGGCCGAAGCGCGGGGTGGTGCCGTCGCCGACACCGATCTCGGCGAGCGCGGCGTACAGCGCGATCTGCCGCGGGGTGGAGGACAGCAGGTCCTCGCCGCGCAGCACGTGGGTGATGCCCATCAGGGCGTCGTCCACCGGGTTGACCAGGGTGTACAGCGGGGCGCCGTTGGCCCGGACGATGCCGTAGTCCGGGACGTTCTCCGGCTCGAAGGTGAGCGTGCCGCGCACCAGGTCGTCGAAGGAGAGGGTCTTGTCGGGCATCCGGAAGCGCAGGATCGGCTCGCGCTTCTCCAGCTTGTAGACGGCGACCTGCTCCTCCGTCAGCTCGCGGCAGTGGCCGTCGTAGCCGGAGGGCTTGCCGGCCGCGCGGGCGGCCTCGCGGCGGGCGTCCAGCTCCTCGGTGGAGCAGTAGCAGTGGTAGGCGTGGCCGGCCTCGTGCAGGCGGCGGGCGACATCGGCATAGATGTCCATCCGCTGCGACTGCCGGTACGGCGCGTCCGGACCGCCGACCTCGGGGCCCTCGTCCCAGTCCAGGCCGAGCCAGCGCATCGCGTCGAGCAGCTGGTTGTACGACTCCTCGGAGTCGCGGGCGGAGTCGGTGTCCTCGATCCGGAAGACCAGCGTGCCGCCGTTGTGGCGGGCGTAGGCCCAGTTGAACAGGGCCGTGCGGACCATGCCCACGTGGGGGTTGCCGGTCGGGGAGGGACAGAAGCGAACCCGGACGGCCGGGTCAGTGTTAGCCACGCTTGATCACCTTGTTGGTGAGAGTGCCGATGCCTTCGATGGAGACGGCGACCTCGTCGCCGACGTTGAGGGGGCCCACCCCTGCGGGCGTGCCGGTGAGGATGACGTCGCCGGGCAGCAGCGTCATGGCCTCGGAGATGTGGACGACCAGCTCGGCGACCGAGCGGACCATCAGGGAGGTGCGGCCGGTCTGGCGGAGCTCGCCGTTGACCGTGCAGGTGATCGCGAGGTCGCTCGGGTCGAGGTCGGTCTCGATCCACGGGCCCAGCGGGCAGGCCGTGTCGAAGCCCTTGGCCCGGGCCCACTGGCCCTCGCGCTGCTGGACGTCCCGGGCGGTGACGTCGTTGGCGCAGGTGTAGCCGAGGATCACCTCGGGCACCCGGTCCAGCGGCACCTCGCGGCACATCCGGCCGATCACCACGGCGAGTTCGGCCTCGTGGTGGACGTCCGAGGAGAACGGCGGGTAGGCGATGCTCTCGGTTGGGCCGATCACCGAGGTGGACGGCTTGAAGAAGGTGAGCGGGACGTCCGGGACGTCGTTGCCCAGCTCCGCCGCGTGCGCCGCGTAGTTGCGGCCGACCGCCACGATCTTGTTCGGGAGCATCGGGCTGAGCAGCCGGACGTCCTGGAAGCGGTAGCTCTCGCCGGTGGGCTGGGGCTGGCCGAACGGGTGGCCGGCCAGCGCGTGGACGACCAGCGACTCGGGCCGGGAAGGGTCGCCCTCCACTACGCCGAAGGAGACGCTGCCGGCGGCAGGGCTCCCTTCCCGGACGGAAAACCTGGCAATGCGCACGGCTGGGCTACCCCTCGCTTCGTCGGCCGCCCGGGGCGCGCCCGGGCGCTGGTGGGCTCCCGCCCGCAGTGGGCGCGGCCCCGTCAATCGGCCTCCAGGCTATCGCGTGGGGCCCCGGCTGACCGCTTTGCCCCTGTTCAGGACGGTCGGGACGGAAGCGCGCACCGCGCGACGCCGAGGGCGCCGCCGCCACCGGTGTGACGACGGCGCCCTCGGCGCGGTGCGGTGCGGTGCCGTGCGGGGTCAGTCCTGCGGGACGACGACCGGGGCGACCATCAGCTGGGTGCGGCGCGGGTTGGCCGTGGCGGCCGGCAGCTCGGTGCCGTAGGTCAGGACGTCCTCGGGCTTGCGGGCACCCGGGATCGTGCTGAAGTCCTCGACCGAGGCCAGCGTCGTCCGGCGCGGGTTCGCCGTGGGGCGGCAGGACAGCGTGGACTTGGTGGCGTTCTTCGCCTGGGACATCGAGAGCACCTCGTGGTCATGGCCTGGCCGACCGCGGCGGATCGGCACCGGCCTGATGGATTCCGATTGATTCGGAGGGGTTCTGGGCAGGCTGATCGGGGCCGTGCTCCGGAGACAGCCAGGTTACGAGATCTCATTCCATAGAGACCGTGACCAAAGCTACACATTAGACTGTGATTTTGCTCACAAATTGACGAGCAAAATACAGATATCCGACATATCGTCGCTCCGGGACTTTCCGACATTCCACCCGATAAGGGGCATTCCGGAAGGTCTGTGACTCTTCCCGATCCCGGGTCTGCTTGGCATGTATCCGGCGAGTGTCCGAAAAAGGCGGTATTCCGGTCCTGTTACCGCACAGTCAGTGAGATCGCACAAGCGGTCGGTAGCGCCGGACCCCCGGTACCTGCGGCCCTTGTTGGGATTCCCCGGCTGTGCTGGAATGCGACGGACCGTGGGTAGGGAGTGGTCCACCCCGGTGCCCGCTCTCCCGGACCGGCCGGGGGGCGGATGGAAACTCGACACCGTCCAGGCCGTGGCGACGCGGCGGGACGCCCGGTCCAGAGGTTGCGACGCCAGTGCAGGGACGTTTCAAAAGGGGTAGCGGCGCCGCGGGGAACCCGGAGTCGCGCGAGCCTGTGGCAGCCCCCCAACAGGCGGCGGCCCCCGGCGGCCCGGCCGAGCCGGTGACACCCGAGGCCCTCGGGCGACCGGAGGAGGACGGGCAGGAGCGGAAGTCCGCCCGGGACAAACTCCGGACCTCGCTGACCAGGCGCCGCGCCACCGGTCTGAACCGGCTCGCGATGCGCAACTGGCGCATCCGCACCCGACTGATCGCGCTGCTCGCCCTCCCCGTGATGGTCTCGCTGGTCCTCGGTGGCCTGCGCATCCAGACCTCGATGGAGAACTCGCAGCAACTCGCCCAGATGGCCAACCTGTCCGACCTGGCCAAGAAGGCGACCAACCTCGCGGACGCGCTGCAGACCGAGCGCGACATCAGCGCCGGCCCGATCACCCACGACCCGACCGCCCCGCTGGACGACGACATCGTCGCGGCCCGCAAGTCCACCGACGACCTGAGCCGCACCTTCACCGCGTCCTCCGACAAGTTCGAGAACCTCGAACTGTCCGGCGGCAAGGCGCTGTTGCTCCAGATCCGCAAGGACCTGAACTCGATCGCGGACACCCGCAGCCTGCCGTACCAGAACAACCAGAACATCCAGTCGACGATCACCGCCTACGACGTGATCATCCGAGACCTGCTGTCCATCACCCAGGACATCGCGCTCGCGTCGAACAACAAGGACCTGGTCGTCTCCACCCGCGCGCTCCAGCAGTTCTCGCTGGCGAAGAACGCGACCTCGCAGCAGCGGGCCCTGATCAGCGCCGCGCTCGCCAACCCGAAGACCCCGGACCTCAGCCCCAGCGACGAGTCCTTCGGTATCCGTCTGCGCAGCTCGTACGACAACGCGATCGCGAGCTTCAACAACATCTACACCGCGCACGACCTGGACAACCTGCGCAGCCAGCTGAGCTACAACTCGGTGGTCGCCGACGCCGACCGCTACGCCTCCACGATCCTCACCCAGAGCGGCATCCGCCAGACCGAGGCGGTCAGCTACAAGGACTGGTACGAGAAGGCCAGCTCCAAGATCACCGCCGAGCGCCGGATCGAGTCCAAGCTCATCGAGAACCTGGACGGAAAGGCCCAGGACCTCCAGTCCCAGGCCGACGCCGACGCCCTGATCATCGGTGTCGCGGTCGCCCTGGTGCTGCTCGTCGCCCTCGGTGGCGCCGGTCTGATCGCCCGCTCGATGGTGCGCTCGCTGACCCGCCTCCAGGCCGCGGCCGAGGACGTCGCCGAGCGCCGTCTGCCCGAGCTGGTCAAGACCCTCTCCGAGGCCGACCCGCACGACGTCGACACCACGGTCGAGCCGGTCGCCGTCGACTCCACCGACGAGATCGGCCACGTGGCCCACGCGTTCGACATGGTGCACAGCGAGGCCGTCCGCCTCGCCGCCGAGCAGGCCCTCCTGCGCGGCAACATCAACGCGATGTTCACCAACCTCTCGCGCCGCAGCCAGGGCCTCATCCAGCGCCAGCTGTCGCTCATCTCCGAGCTGGAGAGCCGCGAGGCGGACCCGGACCAGCTGGCCAACCTCTTCAAGCTGGACCACCTCGCGACCCGCATGCGCCGCAACGGCGAAAACCTCCTCGTCCTCGCCGGTGAGGACCCGGGCCGCCGCTGGACCAGGCCCGTCCCGCTGGTCGACGTGCTCCGCGCCGCCGCCTCCGAGGTGGAGCAGTACGAGCGCATCGAGCTCGCCGCCGTGCCGTCGGCCGAGGTCGCCGGCCGCGTCGTCAACGACCTCGTCCACCTGCTCGCCGAGCTGCTGGAGAACGCCACCTCGTTCTCCAGCCCGCAGACCCGCGTCCGGGTCACCGGCCACGCGCTGCCGGACGGCCGCGTCCTGGTCGAGATCCACGACACCGGCATCGGCCTGAGCCCCGACGACCTCGCCGAGATCAACGAGCGCCTCGCCAACCCGCCGACGGTGGACGTCTCGGTCTCCCGCCGCATGGGCCTCTTCGTGGTCGGCCGCCTGTCCCTGCGACACGGCATCCGCATCCAGCTCCGCCCCAGCGACTCCGGCGGCACCACCGCGCTGGTCATGCTCCCGGTGGACGTCACCAATTCGGGCGACCGCCGCGGCGCCGGCCGGCCCGGCTCCGGCCAGGGCAAGCAGCAGCGCGGGGTCACCCCGACGCCGCGCCAGCAGCGCCAGGTGCCGCCCGGCCGCCAGAACGGTCCGGCCGCGCTCGGCCAGGGCGGTCCGGCCGCCGGTGCCCCGCAGGGCGGCCGTCCGCAGCTCGGCCAGGGCGGTCCGGGCGCTCCGACCGGTCCCGGTCCGCAGGGCGGCCCGAGCGCGCAGGGCGGTCCCGGTGCGCCGGGCGGTCCCGGTGCGCCGGGCGGTCCGGGTGCGCCGGGCGGTCCGGGTGCGTCCGGCGGCGGTCTGCCGACCCGCAAGGTCGGCCAGTCCCTGCGGGAGAACCCCGCCCCGCAGGGCGGCGGTCAGCAGGGCCAGGGCCAGGGCCAGCGGCCCGCCCAGCCGCAGCAGAAGCAGCAGGCCCCGCAGAAGCAGCAGAACCAGCAGGCTCCGCAGCAGGCCCCGCAGGGCGGTCTGCCGCAGCGCGCCCCGGGTCGCCAGGGCCCGCCGCAGAGCGGCCCGAACGGCCTGCCCCGCCGCGGCCGTCAGCAGCAGCCCGGCCAGCCGGGCCAGCCCGGTCAGCCGCAGCAGGGCCAGCCGCAGGCCGGTCAGTCCCAGCCCGGCCTGCCCGGTCGGCCCGGCCAGGAACGTCCGCGTCCCGCCGGCGGGTTCGACGGCGGTCCGGGTGCCCGGACCGGCGAGCAGCCGCAGCACGGCCGCCCCGGCGGTCCCGGCGGCCCCGGCGCGCCGCAGCAGGGCGCCCGTCCGGGCAACCGTCCGCAGGACGGCTTGCCGCAGCGCCGTCCGGCCCCGCAGGGCCCCGGCGCCCCCGGCCGGCCCGCCGCCCAGGGCCCGCGCGGTCCGCAGCGCCCCGGCCCGGACGCGCCGCAGCGCGACCGCCAGCCGCAGCTGCCGCCGCAGGCCCCGCAGCAGCCCCAGCCGCTGCCGTCGGCCGAGCCGGCGCCGGTGGAGAGCACCCAGCAGTTCGCCCGTCCGCGCTTCGAGGCCAGCCAGATCGATCCGCGCGACCCGCTGGGCCTCGGCCTGGTCGAGCCGGTGCTGCCGAACGTGCCGAACCCGCCGCGTCCGGAGCCGGTGCGCCAGGAGCAGGCCCCGCAGCAGCCGCAGCCGCTTCCGCTGCCGCACCAGGAGCCGATGGCGCTGCCGACCGGCCCGTCCGAGGCCGCGGGCCGACCGGGCGGCGAGGAGCAGCCCTGGTTCCCGCAGTCCGACGGCTCGCAGCAGACGCGGCCGCGGCCGTACCAGCCGCGCCGCCCCGGCACCGCCGCACCGGAGTTCCAGCCGTCGGCCGACGAGCAGCGGGCTCCGCAGCAGCAGGCCCCGCAGCAGTCGCAGGGCCAGCCGCAGCCGGGCACCGGCGACGCGCCGTGGCGTCCGTCCGCGAACGACGAGCGCTGGCGCCGCGCCGAGCAGATCCGCGAGCCCTCGACCAGCGGTGTCACCATGTCGGGCCTGCCCCGGCGGACCCCGCAGGCCAACCTGGTCTCCGGCACCGCCGAGGCCTCGCCGCTGACCGGCCCGCAGGTCTCCCGGGCCCCCGAGGAGGTCCGCGGCCGACTGACCAACCTGCGCCGCGGCATCCAGCAGGGCCGCCGCGCCGGGGCCGAGCAGGCCGCCAACCAGGCGGGCCACCAGCATGGTGCCCAGCAGCCCGGATTCGATAGTTTCGGTGGCCGGAGCGACGGCAACGGCGCAGATCACCAGGAGCGTTGAGTTGAACCAGATGAGCCAGGCCGCACAGAACCTGAACTGGCTGATCACCAATTTCGTGGACAACACCCCCGGGGTGTCCCACACCGTGGTGGTCTCCGCGGA
>NZ_JBIAXP010000038.1:0-107263 GCF_042896795.1 Kitasatospora sp. NPDC001261 | reverse complement strand
GGTCCGACAACCGCTCACCCGCAGGCGACTTGACCTGCCCCACCCTCGCCACACCACACCCAACGAGCCAAAGCCATCAAAGTCACTGGCATTGGGCCTAACCCTCCACCGACGGCGCCGGCCAGCTGTATCCGGTCCCTGCTCCCGGCCCCCTTCCGGAACGGGGCCCACATCCTGCCGCCTGGCCGACTTCCTGCGCCGTTACTCAGGTTGATCCTTGACCAACGGGGTGGGGGCGTGCTCACCGGGGCGCTGATCGCTGTGGTCCGGTTCGGTCGCGTTCGATCAGCGTGGCGGGGACCTTGACGGTCCTGCCCACGTCGCAGGGGGTGGCCTTCGTCCGGTTCGGGATGCCGGGTGGCCGGCCGGGGCCGGGCGTGCTGGGTTTGGGCGCACGGGCCGGACTGGGCAGGTGGGGGTCGGATGTTCCGGAACCCCCGGCGGACGCGGGTCGGCGTCAGCGCGACGCCGGGGCGGCTGGTCTTCTCCCAAGGGCGGCGCTGGTCGGCGGCGAGTGGGGCGGCGAGGCGGAGCTGGGTGTGGGCGATGATCACGAGGTGTGCTCCGGGTCGAATCTGCGCAGGTAGCTCGACCAGATGAAGTCGATGTCATCGGCGGTGGCGCCCGTCTTGGAGGACCGCAGCCAGACCGGTGGCGCGTCGCGGTCGCCGGGCAAGTGGTCGACCTTCAGCCGGATCAGGGTGCCCTCGACCAGCGGGAGTTCGCCGTCGTCGCCGATCCAGGCGGAGCGGTGGGTGAGGTAGGGGTGGACCGGTCCCACGCCGTCGTCTCGGCCTTGCCGTAGCGCGGGGTGTCGTTCCTGGTGGTCAGCGTGGGTTCGGGCCAGGCGGCGGGGTCGGCGAGTGGGTAGCGGGGCCCGCGCTTCGGGGGTCCCGCCCTTCGGGTCGTAGACGTAGGCGGGCTTCGCCAGTCGCAGGACGCGGTCCGAGCGCAGGCGGCCGACGACCTCGACGGGCAGGTCCCGCAGCACGTACGCGAGGCGCATCGGGTCGTAGCCCGCGTCCATCACGATCATGATGTCCGGGTCGCCGTCGCGCCACTGACCCGCGGCGACCAGGCGCCGGACCACCTGCCGCAGCTGGGCGGCGGTCACCAGCGCAGCATCGTCGGTCGGGCCGAGGCGGACCACGTCCAGGACCTGCGTCCACGAGGTCCGGTCCGGGGTGAGCGCGGTGACGAACGAGTAGGGCCAGCCCGGCACCACGTGGTTGGACGCCTGGCCAGCGCGGCCGTGGACCAGGCAGAACAGCCGCTCGAGCGAGCAGGCGGCGGCGGAGCACAGCCACGGCGAGACGTCCACGGTGAGCACGATCCGGCCCGCGAAGCGGGGCAGTGGCAGCTCGGCCAGCAGGTCCCGCAGCAGCTCGGTGTCCAGACGGCCGCGGTCGAGCGCGCCGTACAGGGAGCCGTAGCCGCGGCGGTGCTCGGCGGTCAGTGACAGCTCCACCGGCGTACGGGTGGGCGCATCCGAGCACAGCAGCGCGTCGGTCGGCTCAAAGAACGCGTCCGCCCGCGCGGACAGGCTGGCGTAGTAGTCCTCCCGGAAGAGTGACAGTTCCACGAACATGTCTCGCCGGGTGGCAAGTCGGAGCACACTCATCGGCACGGCCCCGTCGTCGATTCCTCGATCTCCTCGCAGAGTCAGGATCACGACCGGGCCGTCCCCATGTCCGCCGATCACCCGAACGAGTGAGCCATCGACGAGCGCAATCAGGGCCCGATGCCAAGGAACAAGCTAAGTCAAACCGGGGAGGCCGGCTTGTCGGCGCTCGGACCTAGTATGCGGAGCATGACGCGATATATCGACGAGGATCTGCACAGTGCGGAGTTCCGCGAGTGCGATCTGACCGGGGCGCGCCTGATCGGCGTCGTCATGCAGGATGCCGTGATCGACGGGCACGTCACCAACCTCGTAGTGAACGGTGTCGAGGTCACCGAGTACGTCGAGGCAGAGCTCGACCGGCGTCATCCGGTGCGGGTGCTGATCCGCTCCGAGGACCCTGACGATCTGCGCGAGGCATCGCGTCAGCTCCATGCCGTCTGGGCCGCCACGATCGAGCGAATCCGCCGTACGCCCGGCATCGAGCGCCGCAGCGTGAACGACGAGTGGTCGGCGGTGCAGACGATGCGCCACCTGGTCTTCGTCCACGACTCGTGGTTCCGCCGCTGCTGCCTGGGCTCGACGGAGCTGTTCACGCCGATGGGCATTGGGCCGACCGTCGAGCCCTACCGTGGAGCGCACGGGCTTGACCTCTCGCTCGATCCGGCCCTCGACGAGATCGTGAGTGTGCGTGACGCGCAGGCCGCCGAGCTTGAGGCCTGGCTCGATGAGGTCACCGCCGTGCAGCTCGCAGCGCGAGCGCCGGTGCCCGACGACGATGTCTGGCCGCCGTACGCCCGGGGCCGCTTGGTGCGGCAGTGCCTCGGCACGGTGCTCAAGGAGACCTTCGAGCACCACACCTTCTGCGTTCGCGACCTCGACCTGATCGAGGCACAGGACGCCGAGTAGGACCGACTACAGACAACGTGCACCCAAGCCGACCCGCCCGGGCCCAGGCCGGCCGGCGTCCCGAACCGGACCAAGCCCCCCGCTGCGACGTGGGCAAGACCGTCAAACGCCCCGCCCCGCTAGCGAAACCGAGCCGCACCATAAGGAACAAGCTCAGGTTGAACCCGCCTCGCCGCAGAGGCTGAGAGCCGTCGATCCGCGGGTACGCCCTCGTCGTGCGATACGTGCGCGGCGTCGGTCCACCATCCAGGAGTAAGAACTCCTAACGAAATGGTCTTCGATGGTCGGTTCCAGTCGCTGGGGTGCCATCGGGCAGCATGGGGCGATGAACTCGGATGAGCCGGTGCCTCTGGAGTTGAAGGTCCTCGATACGACCTCGCTGGTCAGGCTGGAGGAGCGGGCATGCGAGCTCGGCCTCAACCAGCGGCTGAACCCGGCATGGGTGCAGGCGAATGCGGCGCCCGATGGAACCCAGGCTCAGGAAGGCCTCGTGGATGTCATCGCGGATCTCCCAGCGGATGCGCAGGTGTCGGAACCAGTGCAGGTGGGCGAAGGCGCGTTCCACGACCCAGCGTTGAGTGCCGAGTCCGGAGCCGTGCTCGGTGCCTCGGCGGGTGATGAGCGGCTTCACGCCGAGGTTCCAGGCCAGGCGGCGGTACTTGTCGTGGTCGTAGCCGCGGTCGCCGAGCACGGCGTCGGGCCGGCGCCGGAGCCGGCCGCGCTTGCCGCGAACGGACGGCAGTGCCTGAAGCAGTGGAATGAGCCGGGTGACGTCATTGCGGTTCCCGCCGGTCAGGGGGCGGCGAGCGGGATACCGTTGGCGTCGGTGATCAGGTGGTGCTTACCGCCCGGCCGCAGTCGCTCGCTTCCCGGGCTGAGTGAGTGGCAATTTGCTTAAGTGGAGCGGGAGATGGAGCGATGTCCGCTCCCGTCGACGGGTCTCGATCGTCACCCTGATCTGCTGCAAACCCGGCGAACAGTCCCGGTGGGACGACGGCCGGGGCAAGCGCAAGGCCTGCAAGAGCTCCGCCCGGACTGATCGCCTCCCTGTCCCGACCGGCCGCCTGTGAAGCGCCTGCTGCCCTGGCGAGCGAGTGCGCGAGGGCTTGTCGCGAAAGTGGATCTCGGCGGTGAAACGATCACGCTCCGTGGGACATGGCAATCTGACGAATAGTCAGTTGACCTGGTTTGAACAGTTGTTGCCGCAGGGCATCAAGCCGAGCCGACCGCAGGCGTGGACACGGCGGCAACTGATAGGCGGCATGCGGTGGCGGATCCGGGCCGCGCCTCCTGGTGCGAGTGAGTGGGGGGACGTGAGAAGTCGGATGGGCCGACTTCTCATGCTGCGGGGGTACGTGGTCAGGGGTGGTGGGTGGGGGTGAGGAAGGTGGTGAGGCGGGGGTTGAGGTCGTGGGGGGCGGCCATGGGGAGGGTGTGGTGGGAGGTGGCCGGGATGATGGCGACTTCGGCTTGGGGGAGGGCGTGGCGGGCGGTTCGGGCGACGGCGTGGGGGTCGTGGGTGCGGCCGTGGGCGGCGAGGAGGGTGAGGACGGGGGCGGTGAGGGTGCGGAGGCGTTCGGGGGTGGGGCGGGGGCCGGTGACGACGGGGGAGGCGGGGAAGTCGGCATAGCCGAGGGCGTAGAGCTCGCGCCAGGCGGGGTCGGGGCGGGGGGTGGTGCCGGTTTCCCAGTCGAGGTAGGCGCGGGCGCGGGCCGGGGTGCGGTGGGGGAGGAAGAGGGGGAGGGCGCGCAGCAGGTAGCCGGGGCGGAAGCCGGCGAAGCACTGGGTGGGGTCGAGCAGGGCGAGCCGGCCGACCCGGGTGGGGGCGTGCAGGGCGTACTCCAGGGCGATCCAGCCGCCGTACGAGTGGCCGCAGAGGTCGGCCTGTTGGACGCCGAGTCCGTCGAGGACGGCGTCCAGCCAGCCGAGCAGGCCGGGGACGCCGTCGAGGGCGGCGCCGTCGTGGACGCTGCGGCCCGGGTCGCCGATGAGGTCGACGGCGAGGACGCGGAGTCCTGCTTCGGCCAGGGCGCCGGCGTTGGCGAACCACAGGGTGGAGGTGGCGCCGCCGCCGTGGAGCAGGACGAGTGGGCGGCCGTCGGCGGGGCCGCAGGCGTTGATCCGGGTGGTGCCGTGGGCGGTGCGGACGGTGAGCGCTTCGACCGGGACGGGCCAGCGGGCGAGCAGGGCGTCGTAGGCGGCGAGGAAGGGGGTGAGGGAGGGGGCGGTGCGGGCGGACATGAGGGCCTCCGCGGGTGTGGTGTGATGGCGGCCGAGTCGGCTGGACCACTCGCCGAGCAAGTGTCGCGGTGAACGAGTGTCACGCTGAACACGTATCGTGCTGAACAAGTATCTCGCTGAGCGAGAGAATAGTCGCACATGCCCTCCCCGAGGAAGGACGACAGGGTGTCCGAGGTTGCCGACCCGATGCGGCTGGTGCACCTGCTGCGTGGCCTGACGGTCGAACTCGACCTGTTCGGCGCCGAGTTCGCGGCCCGCAACGGTCTGCATCCGACCGATCTGCGGGCGCTGATCCACCTGCTGGACGCGGCCAGGGTCGGGGAGGTGGTCACCCCGGGCCGGCTCGGCGAGGCGCTGGGGCTGAACTCGGCGGGCACCACCGGCCTGGTGGACCGGCTGGAGCGGCTCGGGCTGATCCGGCGCGAGCGGGACCCGCGGGACCGGCGCCGGGTGCGGCTGCTGGTGGAGGAGCGGGCGATGGAGCTGGGGGAGGGCTTCTTCGGCGGGCTGATCGGCGATCTGGTCGCGGCGATGCGGCAGTTCGAGCCGGGGGAGCTGGACACGGCCCGGCGCTTCCTGACGGCGATGACCGGGGTGGTGGCGGCCGCCCGGGAGAACTGAGTGTCCAGGGAGGGCCGGGGCTACGCGGGGCCGAGGGTCCAGCTGATCACCGACAGCGTCGCCATCGACACCAGCGTCGACCAGAGCACCGCGTCCCGCGCGAGGGCGATGCCCTGCCGGTACTCGCGGGCGTAGGTGTACACGTTCTGTGCGGTGGGCAGCGCGGAGAACAGCACCACGGTGAGCAGTTGGTGCGCGGGCAGGTGGAGCAGCGGGCCGGCCACGGCGAGGGCCACCAGCGGCTGGACCAGGGTCTTGAGCGCGACGGTCAGCCCGACCTCGGTGCGGCGCGGACGGCCCTCCGCCGGCGGGCGGTTGTGCAGCGATATGCCGAGGGTGATCAGCGCGGTCGGGACGCCGGCGCCGCCGAGCAGTTCGCAGGAACGGTTCAGCTCGGCGGGCAGGTGCAGTCCGGTCGCCGAGGCGAGGGCGCCCAGGGCGGTGGCCAGCAGGATCGGGTTGCGGACGGGCAGGGTGAGCAGCGCCCGCCGCCCGGCCGCGCCGCCGTCCAGGACGGCCAGGACGGCGGGGGTGACCACCAGGATCTGGAACAGCACCACGGGCGCCACGAAGGAGGCGTCGCCGAGGACCTGCATGGTCACGGGGATGCCGAGGTTGGCCGAGTTGACGTAGCCGGAGGCCATCGCGCCGACGGCCAGTTCGCCGGGTTTGCGGTGGAACAGCAGCCGCCCGACGAGCAGCCCGAGGCCGATCGTGACCACCGTGCCCGCCGTGAAGGCGAGCATCGAGGCGTTGGCGAAGCGGTCCAGCGGGGTGCGGGCGATCATCAGGAACAGCGCGGCCGGCATCGCCACGTGGAAGACGAACCGGTTGAGCACCGTCTCGGCCTGCGGCCCGAGCAGCCCGGTGCGGCCGACGACGTAGCCGACGCCGGTGAGCGCCCAGATCGGCGCGAAGGCGGACAGCAGGGGGTGCAGGGCTGGCATGGTTCCTCGGATCGCTCGGGCGGATCTGCCGGTGCGACGGGGGTCTCCCGTCGGGGGCGCCGACTCCCGAGCGCGGTGACCCCCCGAAGCCCATGAACCCCCGGGGCAGTAAACCAGTGGCCGTCGGCGAGGTGATCAACGGGCCTGTCGCGGGCACGCCAGCCGGGTCGGGCCGTCGGCGGGATCGGCGGGCCAGGCACGAGGTCGACCGCCAAGGAACGCGGCCGACCGCCAGGAACGAGGCCGACCGCCAGGAACGCGGTCGACCGCCCGGAGCGACGCCGACCGCCCGGGCCTACGATGAGCCGATGGAGGACCAGTACCTGAGCCTGTCCGAGGTGGAGGCGATCGCGCGCCGGGCCCACCGGGGGCAGGTGGACAAGAACGGCCACCCGTACGGCGAGCACATCGCGGCGGTCGCCCACGGGACGGCGGCGCGCGGCGGCAGCGCGGCGCAGGTCGCGGCGGGCTGGCTGCACGACACCGTCGAGGACGACCGGCTGAGCCGGGAGTGGCTGGCCGGGGCCGCGCTGCCGGAGGAGACCAAGGCGATCGTGGACGCGCTCACCCGGCGCCGGGACGAGCCGGTCGAGGAGTACACGGCTCGCATCCTGGCCACGCCGGGCGCGCTGCTGGTCAAGCGCGCGGACCTGGCGCACAACTCCGATCCGGCCCGCCTCGCCGTGCTGGACCCGGCGACCGCCGAGCGGCTGGCCGCCAAGTACGCGCGGATGCGCGAGCTGCTCGGACTCACCGGCGAGCTGTAGTCCCCGAGCCGGGGCCCAAGGAGCCGGGGCCCGAGGAGCCGGAGCCTGAGCACCTGCGGAGCCCGCCGCCCACGGGCGCCGGGGAACCACAAGAGGGCCCGGACCACGCGGATCGCGCGGGTCCGGGCCCTCTCGGGCACCCCGGTGGTCCCTGTCCGACCCCCGGGGTGAGGGGGAGTGGTCAGGTGACGGTCGGAGGCTGGTGGGCCGATGGGGTCGGCTTAGTACCAGTGGTTGGCCTGCCAGAAGTTCCAGGCGGCGTTCGGGCTGCCGTAGCGGGTGTTCATGTAGTCCAGCGCCCACTTGATCTGGGTGGCCGGGTTGGTCTTCCAGTCCGAGCCCGCCGAGGCCATCTTGGAGCCCGGCAGCGCCTGGGCCAGGCCGTACGCGCCGGAGCTCGCGTTGGTCGCGGACACGTTCCAGCTCGACTCGTGGGCGATGATCTGGCTGAAGGACGCCAGCTGGTTGGCCGGGACGATCTGGGCGGCGATGGCCTGCGGGGAGGCGGTGGCGGCGTTCGCGGTGGCGGGCAGGACACCCGCGCCCAGGGCGGTCAGACCGGCGGCGCCGGCGAGGATCGCGGCGGAGGTGCGCATACGGAGCTTGAAAGCGGGCATAAAGAGCAGGACCTCAATCGGGTTGGGCCGGGTCACTCCCCGCCGCGGACCTCGGCCGGACAGGGGCCGTAACGGTCGCGGGGTCGTGACCCGGCAGCAAGCCGTTCACCGGCGGGACAGGTGCCGGTGCGGCTGACGACTGAGCCATTGTTGGCAGACGGCATCGGCCCCCGCCAAGACCCCCTCGGTACGACCCACGGTCGTACGGAAGGGGCCGCCGTGGATTCGAAGGGGCGGTCGCGCGGAGCGTGCGGAGCGGGGGTGAGCTGCGCGAACGCGGGGGGTGCCGGGGCGGCGCGGGCGTTCCGGGGGTGTCTACTACCGCCCGTCGTGGGTGTTGATCACGTGTGAGCGCACTCACCGTGCGGGGCTCGGCGGGCGTCACTCGCCGGCCCGGTCGAAGCACGGTGGGTACAGACGATCAACCCCGCGCTGAGACCGGCGCCACACCTGAGCGGCGGGAGCGGCGCGACACCCGAGCGGCGGGACCGGCGCCACACCCGAGCGGCGGGATCGGCGCGACACCGCCGCGCCGAGCGGCAGGAGGTGGGAGGCGGGTCCTAACGGAGGTCGCCCAGCCGTCGGTGCCGGACGGCCCGGGCCGCGAGCCGGTCCGCTTCGGTGGCCGCCGACAGGGCGCCGAGCGCCGCGCCGACCGCCTGCCCGAGCCGGGCGCAGAAGGCCGTCGGCTCCTCGGCGGCGTCCGGTAGCTCCGGGACCACCTCGTCGACCAGCCCGACCTCGGCCAGCCGGTGCGCCCCGATCCCCTGGGCGCGGGCCAGCTCGGCGGCGTGCGCGCCGTCCCGGTGGACGATCGCCGAGGCGCCCTCCGGCGGCAGCGGTGCCAGCCAGGCGTGCTCGGCGGCGATCACCTGGTCCGCCGGGAGCAGCGCGAGCGCCCCGCCGCCCGAGCCCTGGCCGAGCAGCACGGCCAGGACGGGGGTGCGCAGCGCGAGCAGGGTGGTCAGGCAGTGGGCGATCTCCACCGCGATGCCGTCCAGCTCGGCCTGGGCGGACAGCTCGGCGCCGGCCGTGTCCACCACGGTGACGAGCGGCAGTCCGAGCTGCTCGGCCAGGCGCGCGGTGCGCCGTACGGCCCGCAGGTCGGCGGCGGTGAAGGGGCGTTCGTGCTCGGGGGTCTGCCGCTGCTGGCCGACGACCAGGACGGGCCGGCCGCCGAGCAGGGCCAGCGCCCGGACCAGTGCGCCGCCGCGCCCGCCGGGGGCGTCCAGCAGCACCAGCTCCTCGGCGGTGTGCCGCAGCAGCTCGCGGGTGCCCGGGCGGTCGGGGCGCCGGGTGCGGAGGACGGAGTCCCAGGCGTCGGGGTGCCCATGAGTGCGGACGGGCGCGGGGGTCGGAGAGGCGGTGGGGTCTGTAGGAGGGGACGGCGGTGCGGCGGCGAGGACGGCGAGGGTGCGGCGGAGCAGCTCGCGCAGCTCCTGCGGCGGTACGACGGCGTCCACCAGTCCCTGGCCGGCGAGGGTCTCGGCCCGCTGGACGTCCGGCGGCAGTTCCACGCCGCGCAGCTCCTCGTACACGCGTGGGCCGAGGAAGCCGAGCCGGGCGCCGGGCTCGGCGAGGACCAGCTGTCCGAGCGTGCCCCAGGAGGCGAAGACCCCGCCCATGGTGGGGTTGCGCAGGTAGGTGAGGTAGGGGAGGCCGGCGGCGCGGTGCGCCTGGACGGCGGCGGTGATCCGCAGCATGCAGAGGAAGGCCGCCGACCCCTCCTGCATCCGCGTCCCGCCGGAGACGGGCAGGGCGAGCAGCGGCAGCCGCTCGGCGGTGGCGCGTTCGACGGCGCGGGTGATCCGCTCGGCGGTGGCGACGCCGATCGAGCCGCCGAGGAAGCCGAACTCGGAGGCGATGAGGGCGACCGGCCGGCCGTCGATCGAGCCGACGCCGGTGAGGACGGCCTCGTCCAGGCCGGTGCGCTCGCGGGCGCGGTCGAGGGAGGCGCGGTAGCCGGGGTCGGGCCGGTCGACGGCCGGTGGCTCGTCCCAGCCGCGGAAGCCGCCCGGATCCACCAGCAGGCCGATCAGCTGGTGGGCCGTCAGTGCCGTGCCCGAGCCCGTACCCATGCCCACCCCGTCAGAGTCGTTCCGGCGATCGTTCCGGTGATTGCTCCGGCGATCGTTCCGGCGGTCGTCCCGGCCCCGCCGTGATCCGTCCGGCTAGGCGGCACTCTATGCGGCACGGTCCGGTCGGGACAGCTCCGACATGAGTTCGATGGCGGTCGACCCTTGCGCTGGACGGGCGGTTCGTGGGCGTTTCGCGGACGGCTCCGGGAGAGGGGCGCGGGGCTCGGCGTACGGCTCAAGTCCTCGTAGGTAAAGGGTAGTTACTCGCTGGTTAATAGTTTTTCTGAGGGCTTCCGGAGCTGACGGTGTCTCGTCAGACTGGTGGACATGACTCGCACTCTACGCGCGTGGAAGACCCGCGCCGCCGCCGTCACCGCCGTCGCCCTGATGACCCTCGCCCCGGTCGCCGTCGCCACCGAGGCGCACGCCGACGTGAGCGGCTCGGTCTGCCTCTCCGCCCTCTCGTCGCAGGCCACCGACACCCTCAACCTGATCGCCTCCGGCGGACCGTTCCCCTACTCCCAGGACGGGGTGGTCTTCCAGAACCGGGAGGGCGTCCTGCCCAGCGAGTCCTACGGCTACTACCACGAGTACACCGTCATCACCCCGGGCTCCCCGACCCGCGGCGCCCGCCGGATCGTGACCGGGCAGGCCAGCCAGGAGGACTACTACACCGGCGACCACTACGCCACGTTCTCGCTGATCGACCAGACCTGCTGACCGTCCGCTGATCACCCCGGGGCCGTCCCCGGACGCTCCGACACGACGGTGGCCTCGGCTGGCTTCCCCGCCGAGGTCACCGCCGTGCGGCCGTAACCGTAGCCGTAGTAGCTACGGCCGCCCCCGGGCTCAGAGCTCGGACGGCCCCCAGGCGCCCACCGCCAGCTCGTCCCCCACCCGCAGCGTGCCGGGCCGCAGCACCGCGAACTTGCTGCCGAACGCCACCCCGCCCGCCGCCGCCCGGCGGTACCGGGCCAGCGTGCGCAGCGGCTCCGGGCCCGCCTTGGTGCCGTGGGACTGGTCCACCATCGTCACCGCGCAGCGGATCGCGAGCTTGGCGTAGCCCAGTTCGGCCCCGCCCACCTCGATCCGGCGGGCCAGGTCCTCGGTGTGCGGTTCGGACCAGCCGTCCACCACCACGTTCGGGCGGAACCGGTCCATCGGCAGTGGCGGAGTGCCGGAGAGCTCGTTGAAGTACTCCAGCGAGGAGCGCGACACCAGGTGCACGGCGCAGCTGTCCGCGTAGCCCGAGGTGCCCGGGACCAGCCCGTCGGTCACCCGGTCGTGCTCCGGCGGCACCCGGACCAGTCGGCTGCGCGCGCCCAGCACCCCGGAGAGCCAGTCGGCGGCCTCCTCGCCCTGGTCGATGCCGAAGAACGGCGCACCGAACAGCCGCACCTCGCGGCGCGGGCCCCCGGTGTCCACCGGAACCGACACCGGCTCCGTCCCCGGGGCGGCCAGGGTCAGCGAACGGCCGTCCTCCGCCACCGTCGGGCGGACGGTGGCCAGCACCGGGTCCCGGCGCTGGGAGCGGAACACGCTCTCCTCGTCCACCACCATGAACGCCCGGTCGTGGGCCAGCCCGGCCCGGGTGAGCTCCGCCTGCGCGGCCGCCACCCCCGCGCAGCCCTTCACCGGGTAGTACCGCAGTTCCGTCACCGTGGCCATCGTCCTGCTCCCCCTTCGCGCCGGCGTGCCGTGCTACGCCCGCGTACCGTCCATCTCGCGAACCCCACAGGGTAGTTGAGCGGGTCGACGGGGGTGGAGGCGGGACGGGGTGGATCCGCCCGCCGCTTGCTAGGGTCGGGGGCATGGCACCACCGAGCAGCGCGAACCCCCCGGGGCGGCTCCGGCGTGACGCGCAGCGCAACCGCGACCTCCTGCTCGCCGCCGCCCGCGACATGTTCTCCCGGCACGGCCTGGACGTGCCGCTGGACCAGATCGCCAAGGAGGCGGGCGTCGGCAACGCCACCCTCTACCGGCACTTCCCGACCCGCGAGGCACTGATCGGCGAGGTGTTCGCGGACGCCGGGGGCGGCCTGGCCGCCGCGGGCGAGGAGGCGCTCGCCGACGCGGACGCCTGGACCGGCCTCGAACGGTACTTCGGGCGGATCTTCGAACTGGTCGCCGCCGACCGGGGCATCAACGACCTGGTCACCCAGGCCATCCCGACCATCCCCGGGATGATCGAGATCAGCCGCGGGCACGCCACCACCGTCGGCGCCCTGATCGCCCGCGCCCAGGAGCAGGGCACCATGCGCCGCGACGTCGTCACCATGGACCTGCTCTTCCTGCTCGGCCCGCTCTGCCGCGCCCTGCCTGCCGCCACCGAGCTGCGCCCCGACCTCTGGCGCCGCTACCTTGCCCTGCTGCTCGACGGCTTCCGCGCCCAGGCCACCCACCCGCTGCCGGTCCCGCCGATCGGGGAGGAACACCTGGACCGGATGTTCGCGGACCTCTGGGAGGCGGAGCAGCCGGAGCTCTCCTGAGCCCGAGCCCTCCTGAGCCCGAGCCCGCCGCGAGCCCGAGCCCGCCGCAAGCCCGAGCCTGCTTCCGCCCGTGCCGCATCAGGGACGCGTACGGAAGGACGGGCTCCGCGTCAGGGCCGCGTCAACGGCCCGTGGCCGTACTGGCGCGGGCCGCTTTGCTGGGGTGGAATCGGCGCGGTCCGGTCCGGCCCGGTGCGAGGGCACCCGGGCGCGCGGGCGGACGGAGAGGCAGGGCGGGCCATGACGGACAGTGGTGCGGACGGGGGCCGGATCGTGGTCGGCATCAGTGGCTCGTTGGGCAGCCTCGCCGCACTGCACCGCGCGGTGGCCGAGGCCCGTCGCTCGGACGTCGAGGTGCTCGCGGTGCTCTGCTGGACCCCGCCCGGCGACGAACTCGGCTACCGCCGCACCCCGTGCCCGCCGGTGATCGAGGCCGGCCGCGACGCCGCCGTGGCCCGGCTGCGGCAGGCCCTCGACGAGGCCTTCGCCGGACGCCACGCAGGTGTCCGGCTGCGCTGCCAGGCCGTCCGCGGCGACACCGGCCACACGCTGGTGCGGTGCGCGGACCGGCCCGGTGACCTGCTCGTCCTCGGCGCCGGACGGGAGCGCGGCCGCCTCGCCCGACTGGTGCGCCCCTCGGTCACCGCCTACTGCGTCCGGCACGCCGCCTGCCCGGTCCTGGCCGTCCCGCGTCCGCCGCTGCAGCGCGAGCTGGAGGCCCTGGAGCGCGGTGGCGGGCTGCGGGAGCCGGCGGCGGGGAACTGAGGTCAGGCCGGCCTGACCTCAGGCCGACCCGGCCGCCTCGGCGAGGACGGCGGCGGTCCGCCGGCCGGCGGCCAGGGTGTCGGCGTCGGTGGCCGGGAGGCAGCGGCCGGCCTCGGGGTGGTAGGCGGTCATCACCACGCCGGCGTGGTCGGTGGGCAGTTCGAGGGTCCGTACCGCCGAGCGCTGCTTTGTCAGAGCAGCGCTCAACCGCCGGGTGTGCTCGATGTCCACGATCCCGTCCGCCGTGCCGTGGACCAGCCAGAGCGGGACGGGGGACGGGCCGGCGGCCAGGTGGTCGAGCGGGGCCTCGCCGGTGGTGACGGCCGTGGTCGAGTAGTGCGAGGCGATGCCGACGGCGGCGACGGGCCGTAGCTCGGCGGGGGTGTCCGGGTGGGTGGCCACGGCTATCGCCTCGCGGCCGCCCATCGACCAGCCGGCCAGCACGAAGCGGGCCGGGTCCCCGCCGTGCTCGGCGGCGATCCGGCGGGCCTGGGCCAGCGAGGTGAGCAGTTCGGCGCCGCCGCGGTCCGGCTGCTCGGAGCTCCAGTCCGGGACGAGCACCAGCAGCCCCAGCCCGGCGGCCTCCCGGGCCAGCGGCCGCAGCACGTCGCGCTCGTTCGGGCCGTTGCCGTGCCAGAGCAGGACGACGGGAGCCGGTCCGGCGGTGCCGGCGGCCGGGAGGTGGACGTCCATCAGCCGCCCTTCCGCGTACGGAGCGGCAGTCGGGGCGGCAGGCGGACCGGCCTCGGGTCGAGCGCTCGTCATGCGGGGTTCCCCTCCGGTTCGGTGGATGATCACGGAGCTGGTACTGTACTTCTCGTCGCGAGGGAGGGATTCCTCGTCAGGCGTCAGTGGTGCTACCAGAGCACGTCCTACTTTCAGTAGGAAGAGTCCGTGCGACCCGGGCCTGGCGCTCCAGAGTCGGACAGGGTCCGGTGCCGTTCGTTCGGCGCCGGGCCCTGTCCGCGTTTCCGGGAACAGGGTGACCGCCGGACGACCGTTCAGGACGGGGCGTTCTCGGGACGGGGCGTTCTCAGGACGGCTGGCGGTCGGAGCCCAGCTCGCGGGAGATCCGCAGGCCGACCTGGGCGACCACCGGGCCGAGGGCGCGGACCCGGGCGGCGGTCATCCGTGAGGTGAGGCCGGAGACGGACAGGGCGGCGGTCACCTCGCCGGTGTGGTCGAAGATCGGGGCGGCGACGCAGCGGACCTCGGGCTCGTTCTCGCGGTCGTCGATCGAGTAACCGCGGGCGCGGATGCGGGCGAGGTCGGCGCGGAGCCGGGGCTCGTCGGCGATGGTCCAGGCGGTCACCGGGCGCAGTCCGGCCGCGACCACCTCGGCGACGGCCTCCTCGGGCAGCCAGGCGAGGATCGCCTTTCCGGTGGCGGTGCAGTAGGCGGGGGCCCGGCTGCCGACCCGGGAGGCCATCCGGACGTTGGTCTCGTCCTCGACCTTGTCCAGGTAGACGATCCCGGGGGCCTGCCAGACGGTCAGGTGGACGGTCTCGCCCGCTTCGCGCTGGAGCCGGCGCAGGTGTTCGGCGGCGACGCTGCGCAGGTCGAGGGTGGTCAGGTAGGCCTGGCCGAGCCGCAGGGAGCCGTGGCCGAGCCGGAACCAGCCGGTCTCGCGGTCCCGGTCGAGGAGGTGCTCGTCCAGCAGGGGGCCGGCCAGTCGCAGCACGGTGCTCTTGTTCAGGCCGAGCCCGTCGGCGAGCTGGGCGAGCGGCACGCCGCGCCCGTCGCCGTGGTCGCGGACGTAGCCGAGGACGGCGAGCGCGCGGCGCAGCGAGGAGGACTGGTTGCGTTCGGTCGCGGGTTTCTTGGGCGCCGTCTCCGTCATGGGTCCGTTCCCTGTGTCGTTCTGCCGGTGTTCCCCCGCAGGTCGGCGGCGGTTGTCAGAACGTACCCGGTCGTGACGGGATCGCCTCATCTTCGATACAACGTTGTGCAGTGCAAAACTTTCCCCAACTCCCTCTTGTTGGCGCCGATCGCCCCCGCCTAACGTCCCTGCCATCGAGCAGGCGACGTCGCCCCACCCGAGCGCTGCGCCCTGCCGTACCCCCACCACTTCACCCACCATCGGCCCCGGTCAGGGCCTGCTTCGACGTGCCCGTCCCCGCGGCGGACGTCTCGGCGGCAGCTGTCGGGAGGGGAGGTCTCCACCATGCGACTCATCGGACGGACCGCCGCAGCCGTCGTGCTCGCCGCCGGCTGCCTGGCCGCCACCGCCTGTGCCCCCGGCACCGCCTCGCCGGCGAGCGACAAGGCCGCCGACGACCGGACCGGCACGCTGCAGGTCTGGCTGTACAACGAGGCGGGCAACGCGGCCAAGGAGGCCGTGATCGCCAAGGCCGTGACCGACTTCCAGGCCTCCCACCAGGGCGTCACCGTCAACGTCAGCTACATCGACACCGACGCCTCGGCCCGCGCGGCCAAGATGAAGGGCGCGTTCAACGACCCGAACAGCGCCCCCGACCTGGTCGAGTTCGGCAACACCGACCTGCCCGGCTACGTCGCCGCCGGCGGCCTCGCCGACATCACCACCGAGCTGGACAAGTGGCAGGACAAGGGCGACCTCGACCCGGCGATCGCCAAGACCGCCGTGGTGGACGGCAAGACCTACGGCCTGCCCTGGTGGGTCGGCGTGCGCGCGCTGTACTACCGCACCGACCTGTTCACCGAGGCCGGCCTCACCCCGCCGACCTCGTACGCCGAACTGGTCGCCGCCAACCAGAAGATCCACGCCGCCCACCCGGACACCTTCGGCATCGCCGTCGGCGGCAAGTACACCTTCGCCGCGCTGCCCTTCGTCTGGGACGCGGGCGGCGACATCGCCACCAAGGACGGCGCCGCGTTCAAGGCGGCGATCAACTCGCCCGCCTCGCAGGCCGGGATCAAGCGCTACACCGACCTCTTCGGCGCCGACGGCTGCCCCGCGCAGCAGTGCGCGGACCTGACCGGCGGCAAGACCGTCGACCTGTTCGCGGCCGGCAAGTCGGCGATGGCGGTGCTGCTCAACTCCAACCGCGGCAAGGTGGACGCGGGCGCGGTCAAGGGCAAGTACGGCGTGGTCCCGCTGCCCGGCGAGAAGCCCGGCTCGATCGCCCCGGCCTTCGCCGGCGGCAACAACCTGGGCGTGATGAAGGCGGCCAAGCACCGCACGCTGGCCGTCGAGTTCGCCGAACTGCTGGCGAGCCCCGCGTACCAGGAGCAGATGTACGACGCGATGGGCAACCTGCCGACGCTCAAGTCCGTCAGCGGCAAGGTCGCGGCGAAGGACGCGTTCCTGAAGCCCTTCACCGACACCATCGCGGCCGGCACCAGGTTCGTCCCGCTCGACCAGGCGTGGGCGCAGATCGACGCCCAGGCGGTGATCCCGACGATGCTCCAGCAGGTCGTCACCGGCAAGGCGGACGTGGCCAAGGCCTCGGGCGACGCGGCCGCGCAGGTCTCCTCGGCCTTCGCCGCGCACTGACGGCCGACCGCCGGCGGCGGGGGCGCGCCACGACCGCCGCCGCCGGCATGTGAGTCACCGCCACCGTCACCGCCGCCGGCGGCGAGTCACCGGCGCCGCTGCCGGTACCGAGTCACCGCCGCCGGTACCGAGCCACCGGCGCCGCACCGCCGGCCCCCGGCCGCGTACGGACGGCCCCCCTCCCGGTTCGTCTCAGAGAGCAGGTCCCGCACGTGTCCGTATCCACCTCGACCGCCCCGGCGCCGCCTTCCCCGCAGAGGCGCCGTGGGGGAAGGGCGCCGGCCGCACCCCCGGGCGGCCGGCGCCGGCGGCCCCCGCTGCTGCTGCTCCTGCCGGCCGCGGTCATCCTGATCCCGCTGGTCGCCTACCCGATCTACCAGCTCGGCCTGCTGTCCGTACTGGACTTCGGGCAGGCCCAGGCCTCGGGCGGCGCCCCGACCTCCTTCGTCGGCTTCGGCAACTACTCGAAGATCCTCGAGGACGAGCAGTTCTGGACGGTGCTGTTCCAGACCATCGGCTTCGCGGCGTTCTGCGTGGTCGCCACCCTGGCCGTCGGCGCCACCCTCGCGGTGCTGCTCACCAAGGTCGGCCGGTGGCCCCGGCTGGTGCTGACCACCGCGGCGATGGCCGCCTGGGCGGCGCCGGCGATGACCGGTTCGACGGTGTGGAGCTTCCTGTTCGACACCAACCTCGGCCTGGTCAACCACACCCTGGAGGGGCTCGGACTCTCCGGCTTCCACGAGTTCAACTGGTTCTACGACAAGTGGACGGCGTTCCTGATCGTCGGCGCCGTGGTGGTGTGGCACTCCTACCCGTTCGTGATGGTCACCCTCTACGCGGGCATCCGGGCCATCCCGGAGGAGATCATGGAGGCGGCCGCCCTGGACGGCGCCAACACCTGGACCACCTTCCGCCGGATCACCGCACCGATGCTGCGCCCGATCCTGACCATCGTGGTGATCCAGTCGGTGATCTGGGACTTCAAGGTCTTCACCCAGATCTATGTGATGACCGAGGGCGGCGGCATCGCCGGCCAGAACCTCGTGCTCAACGTGTACGCGTACCAGAAGGCGTTCGCCTCCTCGCAGTACGGGCTGGGCGCGGCGATCGGCGTGATCATGCTGCTGATCCTGGTGATCCCGACGGTCCTGTACATCCGCACCCTGCGACGGACGGGGAACGAACTGTGAGCCCGGCGAACTCCCCGGCGAACTCTCCGGCCGTGAAGCCGGCCCGGAACACCGGCGGCCCCCAGGACGCGAGCCGCCCCCGGAACACCCGGGGTCGGAACACCCGCGGCCGGTGGCGGCTGGCCGCCAACAGCGGCGCGATCGTGCTGGCCGTGGTCACCGCCTTCCCGATCTTCTGGATGGTGCTCTCGGCCTTCAAGCCCAAGGGCGAGATCCAGTCGCTCGACCCCAGGCCGTGGACCGCCCACCCCACGCTGGAGAGCTTCCGTCAGGTGCTCAGCGTGGACGGCTTCGCCCGCTACTTCGGGAACAGCCTGGTGGTCGCGCTGTCGGTGGTGGTGCTGTCGGCGATCGTGGTCTTCCTGGCGGCGGTGGCCGTGACCAGGTTCCGGTTCAAGTTCCGCACCACCATCATGGTGATGTTCCTGATCGCCCAGATGATCCCGGTCGAGGCGCTGACCATCCCGCTGTTCTTCATGTTCCGCGACGCCGGACGGTTCGCCCCGGGCATCGGGCTGAACACCCTGGCCTCGCTGGTCCTGGTGCAGCTGGCGTTCTCGCTGCCGTTCGGGATCTGGATGATGCGCGGCTTCGTCGCGGCCGTCCCGGTCTCGATCGAGGAGGCGGCGCAGATCGACGGGGCCGGCCGGACCCGCATCCTGTGGCGGATCCTGCTGCCGCTGGTGGCGCCGGGCCTCGCCGCGACCAGCGTGTTCTCCTTCATCGCGGCGTGGAACGACTTCGTCTTCGCCAAGACCTTCATCATCAGCGCCACCCAGAACCAGACGCTGCCCTCGGCGCTGCTGGTCTTCTTCAAGCCGGACGAGAACGACTGGGGCGGCATCATGGCGGCGTCCACGCTGATGACCGTGCCGGTGCTGATCTTCTTCATCGCGGTGCAGCGCAAGCTGGTCTCCGGGCTGGCCGGTGCGGTGAAGGACTGATCGCCCGCGAGTGCGGAGCGGCCGGGAGTCCCGTCGTCGTGCGGGACTCCCTGTCGTACGTGAGGGTGGGCGCTCCGGGCGTGGGCGCCGACACCGGTTCAGGAGACGAAGCCGACGATGTCGGTGCCCTTCCGGCTCCGTGCGATCCGCAGCCAGCCGACGACCTCCGCGACGGCCTCGGCCACCTCGCGCTCCGGCACCGGGGCGCGGCCCTCGCGCCCGGCCCGGTCGAACCGGTCCAGCGCCTGCCCGCAGTCCCCGGCCGACCAGGTGCCGCAGGACGGCACCGCGCAGAAGGGGAGTCCGGCAGGAAGGCCGCCGCCGTACTGGAAGTCCGCGACCGAGACGGCGGTGATCCCGTACGCCTTCAGACCGTCGTCGACCACCTCCAGCCAGTTGCCCCGGAACGGGCCGAAGGAGTCGACCTCCAGGGGTTGCCCGACCAGCCAGCACAGCCGCCGGTACGCGTAGCCGTACTGGAAGGCGTGGTCCTCGTTCCCGGAGAAGGGCCCGCCGTGCACCACGGCGCGCAGCGCCTCCAGGGCGGTCGGGGCGCCCTGCGCGATCTCGTCGGCGAAGTGCTCGTCGGACCTGTCCAGGGACGGGCCGAAGTACGCGAGGGCCTCGTCGACCGCTCCGTCGTCGCCGCTGCCGACGCGGGCACGGAGCTCCGCGGGGTCGACCAGGTACGCGCGCAGGAAGGAACTCATATCAGCACGGTAGCGGGCGCAACGGACAGCCGGGTCGGCGGGTCCGGTCGCCCTCGGGCGGTGGGCTCGCACTGAATCTTCTTGCCGTACAGGCAAGTTGACGGGACGGCAGCGGCCTCGCCGGCTCCCCGGGTGAGGGGCGGGAGCGTCGGCGGCCCGGGCTCAGGCCGCGGCTGCGGAGTCGCGGGCGGGGACGGCGACCAGCACGAACTCCGCGCCGGCGTCGTCCCGGACCAGCGCGGTGCGGCCGAACGGCCCCGGCGCCGGACCGGTGACGACGGTGCCGCCGAGGGCGCGCAGCCGGTCGGCCGCGCGGTCGGTGTCCTCGGTCGCGAAGTGGACCAGCCAGCGTGCGCCTCCCTCCGAACCGGCGCCCGGGCCGGAGGGGCTGGAGGGGTCGGAGGGGCCGATGCTGCACGCGGGCCGACCGGCCACCCGGGCGAGGGTGTGGCCCGCCCGCGGCCGGTCGTAGCTGTAGCCGACGACCCGGCGGTAGAAGGCCCGCGCGGCGTCGGGGTCGGGGGAGAGGTGCTCGTTCCAGGCGAACGCGCCGGGCTCGTCGACCAGGCCGGCGCCGTCGATGGTGCCGGCCCGCCACAGCCCGAAGCGGGCACCGAGCGGGTCGACGGCGAGCGCGGCGCGGCCCTGCTCGGGCACCTCGTACGGTTCGCGGGCGAGGCGGCCGCCGGCGGCCCGGACGGCGGCGGCGGTGCGCAGCGGGTCGGGGCAGGCGAGGAAGGTGGTCCAGGCGGGCGGGTCGGTCGGCCGGGCCCGTTCGACGGCCGCGACCTGGGCGCCGTACCGGGTGGCCACCGCCTCGGCGGGGCCGGTCGGGACGAACTCCCAGTCGAACAGCGCGCCGTAGAAGGCCTGTGCCTGTGCGGTGTCCGGCGTGGTGAGCACGACCCAGCACGGGATCCCGGCGCGGTAGTTGCCCGGCTTCGGCATGCGGTCCTCCTGGCGGGCCCGGTGTCCGGCGCCCGGCATCCGGCGCCCGGAGCAACGGCCCCACCCGCCAGCCTCCGCGCCCGGCGAACGGGTGGCAAGCGGGCGTCCCCGACGACGATGCCTAGGACACCCCGTGCGGCCGGAACTGGACGCTGATCCGCGGGCCCACCGGGCGGGCCGTCTTGGGGATCGCGTGCTCCCAGGTGCGCTGGCAGGAGCCGCCCATCACCACCAGGTCCCCGTGGCCGAGCGGGTGGCGCACGACGGTCGTGCCGCCGGACCGGGGCCGCAGCGCCAGGGTGCGCGGCTCGCCGACGGAGAGGATCGCCACCATGGTGTCCTCGCGGGCGCCGCGCCCGATCCGGTCGCCGTGCCAGGCCACGCTGTCCCGGCCGTCCCGGTAGTAGCAGAGTCCGAGGGTGCGGAACGGCTCGCCCAGCTCCCGGGCGTAGTGGTCGCTCAGGGCGGCCCGGGCCAGGCCGAGCACCGGGTGCGGCGGTTCGGCGTGCGCCGGGTAGGAGGCCAGCAGGCGCGGGACGTCGACCGTCCGCTCGTACATCTCGCGGCGTTCGGCGCGCCAGGGCACGGTGGCGGCCAGCTGTTCGAACAGCTCGTCGGCCCCGTGCAGCCAGCCCGGGAGCAGGTCGAGCCAGGCGCCGTCGCCGAGCGGCTGCCGTCGCAGGCCGTCGAGCGGGCCGAGGCGGACGCCGCCGCGGTCGGTGTCGTCGAACAGCGAGGGCTGGAGGTGGACGGTGCCGTGCATGGGGTCAGCGTACGCCCTTGTTCGAACAGGTGCTCGAATATTGCGCCCAGGGCATGGGTATGCCGAGCGATGCACGGTGATATTCAGTTAATGCCTTCGATTTGCAGGCCAAATCGGGAGTGTGGCAACATAATCGCAGACATTGAAGAGTTTTGACATCGGAAAGTGAAGGATCATGTCGGACGGCGCCCGCGTCATCGTCGGAGTCAGCGGTTCCCTGCACAGCCTGACCGCCCTGCACCGGGCGGCCGAGGAGGCCCGGGTCCGGCAGGCGGTGCTGGTGCCGGTGCTGGCCTGGACGCCGGTCGGCGGCGAGCGCAACTACCGGGCCCGGCCGTGCCCGCCGCTGCTGCGCGCCTGGCAGGAGCTCGCCGAGGCGCGGATGACGAGCGCGCTGGAGCAGGCCTTCGGCGGTCTGCCGATCGGCGTGCCGGTGCGGCCGCTGGTCGTGCGCGGCGATGCCGCCACGGTGCTGACCGGGCTCGCCGACCGTCCGGGCGACCTGCTGGTGGTCAGCACCGGCGAGCAGGGCGGCCTGCGGGTCAGGCTGCGCGGGCTGACGCGCCGCTCGGTCACCCGGCAGTGCCTGGCCCGGGCCCGCTGCGGGGTGCTCGCCGTTCCGCCGTCCACGCTGCACGAGGACCTGCGCGCGCTGCACCGCGGCATCGACCTGCGGGAGCTCGCGGCGGCCTGACGGTCCGTCAACTTCGGTGCGTGGTGCGGCCGTCGACCACCGTACGGGTGGGGCGGAGGTCGCGCAGCGCGTCCACCGGGCAGTCCAGCGGATCGACCGGCCACACCGTGAGGTCGGCGAACGCCCCCGGCCGCAGGCTGCCGCGCACCGCGCTCTCGCCGGTCAGCCGGGCCGCGTTCACGGTGTGCAGGGCGACCGCCTCGGCCCGGCCGATCGCGTGCTGCGGGCCGACCACCCCGGCCGTGGTGCCCCGGGTGGTCATGCCCCAGACCGACACCATCGCGCCGTACGGGCCGACCGGGAAGTCCGAGCCCCCGGTGATCAGCGCGCCCTCGTCCAGCCACTCGCGCAGCGGGAAGAGCGCGGCGGTGCGCTCCTCGCCCCAGGCCCGCTGCTGGGTGAGCGCGCCGTCGTGCAGCAGCGGGTGCTGGACCGTCACCGGGATGCCGAGGGCGATCGCCCGGGCCCGCTGTCCGGGGCGGGCCAGGCCGCCGTGCTCGACCACCAGGGTGCCGGGCGGCAGGCCGGGGCGGCGCGCGGCCACCTGCTCGAAGACGTCCAGCAGCACCCGCAGCCCGCGGTCGCCCCAGGCGTGCACGCCGACCCGCCAGCCCCGCCCGACCACCCGGTCCACCGCCGCGAGCAGCTCGGCCGGCTCCCAGAGCAGCCGGCCGTGGTAGCACGGCTGCCCCCGGTAGGGCTCCTCCACGGCGCCCGCCTCGAAGCCGCCGTCGATGCCGAACTTGACGCCCCACAGGCTCAGTCGGCCGTCGTCCCGGCCGGCGGAGCGCCAGGCGTCCATCCGCTCCAGCAGCGCGTCCACCTGCTCCGGCGTGCGGGCGGCGAAGCCGGAGACCAGCGCCCGGACCCGGACGGCCAGGGCGCCCCCGGCCCGCGCGGCGTCCAGCACCTCCAGGTCCTCGACCGGGACCAGGCAGTCGCGGACGGTGCCGATGCCGGTGGCGGCGAAGTCGGCGGAGGCGGCGCGCAGGCCCTCGATCCGCTCCGCGAGGGTGGGGCGCGGCAGCACCCGCTCGACCAGCTCGACCGCCCGGTCGACCAGCCGGCCGGTGAGCCGCCCGTGCCCGTCGCGCTCGATCACACCGCCGGGCGGTGCCTCGGTGGCCTCGGTGATCCCGGCCAGCCGCAGCGCGGCCGAGTTGAGCACCATGTTGTACGCGCCGCGGCGCACCAGCACCGGGTGGTCCGCGGTGGCCGCGTCCAACTCCCCGGTGGTGGGCATCCGTTGCTCGGCCAGCAGCACCTCCTGCCAGTTGACCGTGGTCTGGATCCACTCCCCGGCCGGGGTGCGGGCGGCGCGCTCGCGGATCAGGGCGAGGAACCCGGCCAGATCGTGGGCCCGGTGGACGGGCACGCCGTGGACGCTGTGCCCGGCCATGACCAGATGGGTGTGGGTGTCGTCGAAGGCGGGCAGCACCGTCGAGCCCGGGGCGTCCACCACCTCGGTGGCCGGGCCGACCAGGGCGTCCAGGCCGTCGGGCGCGGGGGACAGGGCGGTGATCCGGCCGCCGGTGACGGCGACCGCCCGGCGGGGCGGCTCGCCGGGCACCAGGGTGTGCACGGCGGCGGCCCGGATCAGCAGGTCGGCGGGGACGGGGGCGGGGTCGGTCATTGCGGCTCCTGGATCGCCGGACGCACCGGGGGGCGGGACAGCCCGGTGACCTTCTCGACGTACCGAAGACTGGGCTCGGCGAGCAGCCCGTGCAACTCGGTGAACACCGCGCGGGCCGGCACCGCGTTCCAGTCGGCGGGCAGCAGCTGCGCGGGCAGCCCCGGGTCCAGGTACGGCAGGCGGCGCCACTGGGTGAGCATCGGCACGTAGGCGCGGAACGCCTCGGTCGGGTCGACCGGCGACCGGTCGCGCCGCTCCTCGGCGGTCGGGTGCCAGGCGTCGGCGAAGGCCGCGTACTGCGCCTCGATCGCCGGGAGGTCCCACCAACTCGCCACCGCCGTCCGGAGATCGGCGAAGCCGGCGTACTCGGCGGAGAGGAACAGGTGGACGTAGGCGCTCAGCCCGAGCCGGTCCAGCAGCCGGCGGGCGTCCGGCAGCAGCCGGGCGGGCGCCAGCCAGACCCCGGGGGCGGCGTTGCCGAAGCCGAGCCAGCTCAGCCGGGAGCGCAGCTGGTGGCGGTGGGCGCGGGCGGACTCGGGCACCGAGAAGACCGCCACCACCCAGCCGTCCGCGAGCGCGGCGGGCTCCAGGCTGTGGAAGATCCGCCGGTCGCCCTCCTCGAAGACCGGCTCCACCGCTGGGGCGAGCCGGTAGCCGGTTCCGCCGCGGCGCTCCTGGAGCAGGGTGCCGGCCTTCTTCAGCCGGGACGTCGCCGAGCGGACGGCCGGGCCGTCGACGTCCAGCTCGGCCAGCAGGGCGATCAGGTCGGCGATGGATATCCAGCCGCCGAGGCGGCGGACGAACTCGCCGTAGACGGTGTTGATCAGGGAGCTCGGCCGGGGTGCGTTCTCGGACATGCGCGGGCCCTCCTCCCCGGCGACTGGTGGCGATCATAACGAGGGTGCGGGACATCGGAAGGGTCTTGCCGATCTTTGCCGGATGCGCCGATCCGGCGGGAAGCGCACGGAACACCTGCTACGGGTGACGCCTCCTGCGCGGACCGCTACCGCCCGCTACGCGTAGGCGCCGGAGAGCAGGGTCCCGGCCCCGGGGGCGAAGGCGGGCAGGCCGAGGGCCCGCAGCAGCTGGTGGGTGGTGCAGACGGCGGCCGAGACCACGGGCTTGCCGAGCTGCTGCTCGGCCTCCTCGACGGCGGACAGGGAGGGCAGCTGCACGCAGGCCGAGAGCACCACGGCGTCCGCCCCGGCGTGGGCGAGCCCGCGGGCGATCGCGGGCAGCCGGGCCGGGTCGTGGGCGGCCACGTCGAGGTTGTCGGCGATCTCCAGGGCGGCGTGGTCGAGCACCTCGATGCCCTCCGCGGCGAGGTACTCGACCACCGTCCGGGCCAGCGGCCGCAGGTACGGGGTGACCATCGCGACCTTGGCGGCCCCGAGTTCGTGCAGCCCGGCGACCAGGGCGCCGGCGCTGGTGACCACGGGCGCGGGGGCGCCGTTCTGGATGGTGCGCAGGTGCAGCCGCCGCTCGGCCTCGCGGTGGTAGCCGTGGCCGGTGGCCATCACCGCGACCAGGCAGGCGTAGCCGAGCACGTCCACCCGGGCGTCCGAGAGCTCGGCGGCGCAGCGGTCGGACTCGGCGTCCATGGCGCGCAGTTGCTCGGGGGTGACCCTGGTCATCCGCATCCGGCTGGAGTGGAAGGTGAACCGCTCGGGGGCGACCGCCTCGCGGGCCCGCAGCAGGGCGGGGACCTCGGTCTCCATGGTGACGTTGGAACTCGGGACGATCTGGCCGATCCGGTAGGTGGTCATCGGGCGGACGGTCCTTTCCGGTCGGGGGCTGGTCAGCGGGCGTCGACCACGGGGTTGGCGAGGGTGCCGATCCGCTCGATGGTGGCCTCGACGAGGTCGCCGGGCTGGAGGAACCGCGGGGGCACCATCCCGGCGCCGACGCCCGAGGGGGAGCCGGTGGCGATCACGTCGCCCGGTTCCAGGGTGACGCCGGAGGAGATGTCGGCGATCAGCCGGGCGACGCCGAACAGCATGTGGCGGGTGTTGGAGTCCTGCCGCGGCTCGCCGTTGACCTTCAGCGAGAGGTCGAGCCGCTGCGGGTCGGGGATCTCGTCGGCGGTCACCACGACCGGGCCGAAGGGGGCGTAGCCGTCCTGGCCCTTGGAGAAGAACCACTGGCCGGAGCGGCGCTGGTCGCGGGCGCTGATGTCGTTGACGATGCTGTAGCCGAACACGTGCCGCAGCGCGTCCGCCTCGGCCACCCGGAAGGCGGGCGCGCCGATCACCACGGCGAGTTCGCACTCCCAGTCGAGCTGCTTGGTGAGGTCGGCGTTGTGCGGGATGGGCCCGCCCGGGCCGGTGACGGCGGTCGAGGGCTTGCCGAACAGCACCGGGCGGTCGGGGAGTTCGCGGTCGGTGTCCAGGGTGCGGTGCGACTCGGCCACGTGCTCCACGTAGTTGAGGCCGACGCCGACGATCTTGCCGGGGCGCAGCGGCGCGCACAGCGAGACCTCGGCGAGCGGCCTGGTGGCCGGGGAGCCGGCGAGCAGCTCGCGGACGACGGCCAGGGCCGGTTCCCCGGCGCGGATCAACCCGAGGAGGTCGGGCGGGAGTTGAGTACCGGCGGCGGTGGCCAGGGCGGTCAGGTCGGCGACCCGGTCGCCGTCGAGCCGGGCGCCGAGGTGCGGGGCGGCTGCGGCTTCGGCGGTGGCAGCGGGGTCGGCGATTCGGAAGGTCAACAGGTGCATGGCGGTGGGGCTCCTGGTCAGGCGGTGGTGGTGGGCTGCTGCCCGTCCGGGTGGGCCTCTTCGCGGTGGAGGCCGAGCGCGTGCATCACCGGGAAGTCGTTGAAGGAGAACAGGCAGGCGTCCTCGCCCTGGTCGAGGTTCGCGTGGTCGTGCCAGGCCCAGGACGGGACGACGAAGACGTCCCCCCGCTGCCACTCGAAGCGGTGGCCGGCGATCACCGAGACGCCCCGCCCCTTGGCCGCGGTGTACACCACCGAGCCGGTGTGCCGGTGGGCGCGGGTGGCCTGGCCCGGTCGCAGCAGTTGCAGGTGGGCGGACATGGTCGGCATCACCGGGCCGCCGGTGACGGGGTTGGTGTACTCCATGACCACGCCGTCGAAGGGCGATCCCTCGGTGGCGCGGGCGAGTCGGCAGAGCGCGTGGTAGCTGGGCTCCCAGGGCCAGCCGAACAGCGGCGAGTAGGGGCGGGTCCACTTCTCGACGCCGTACGGCAGCAGGTTGCCGCCGTAGCTGAGCAGCGAGGAGTTGGTGACCGGCCCGGGCCGCTGGTACAGCTCCGGGTGGACCTCGTAGAAGTTGGCGTCGAGGGTGTTGACCAGCGGGATGTCCAGGCCGTCCTGCCAGATCACCGGGGCGTCGTCGGCCTCGTTGCCGTGCTCGTGCCAGGTGCTGTTCGGGGTGATCGCGAAGTCGCGCGGGCCGACCTTGAGCTTCTGCCCGTCCACGACGGTCCAGGCGCCGGTGCCCTCGTGGACGAAGCGCAGCGCGGAGGCCTGGTGGCGGTGCGCGGTCATCGCCTCGCCGGGGCCCATGATCTGCAGCCCGGTGTACAACAGGCCTACGGCGGCGCTCAGTTCGCGGCGGCCGGGGTTCACCAGCATCACCACCCGGCGCCCGGCGTCGTCGGCCTTCACCAGGGGCAGGGCCTTGTGCACCAGTGGGCGGAGGTCGGCGTAGCGCCAGAGCACGGGGACGGACCTCGGCTGCGGGTACCAGGGCTCGATCTCGTTGGCGACCGTCCACAGGGCGCCGGCCTGGTACTTGGCCAACTCCTCGTAGTAGGCGAGCAGTTCCGGGCTGTCGGTGACCCTGGCCCGGCCGATCCGGTCGTCGTCGTGACTGTCGTAACGGTCCTGGTCGTCGTGACCGTCGTGGCCGGGGGTGCGTTCGGGGCTGGTCATGCCTCCTCCTCGGGGAACACCAGCGGCCGCAGCGGGCGGTTGTCCACGTGCAGCCGGAAGACGTCGAAGCGGTTGTAGTGGCCGACGATGTCGTGCATCTGCCGGGGCTGGACGCAGCGGCCGAGGTCGATCTCGGCGTAGACGATGCCCTCCTCGTCCACCAGCGGTTCGGTGACGGCGCGGCCGTCCGGGCCGAAGATCCCGGACAGGGCGCTGTGCGGGCGGGCGAGTTGCTTGCGGAGCCGCGGGTCGTCGCCGGCGATCAGGTCCACGATCTCGGGGGAGACGGTGGAGCAGGAGACGACCGAGAACACCTTGCCCTCGAAGCAGTGCGCGGCGGTGCGCAGGGCGATGGAGTCCGCCATGTCGTAGTCCTCGGGGCCCACCGGCAGCGCGATGTAGCAGGCGGCGTGGACGAGTTCGCCCTGGGCCAGCAGGGTGAAGCGGGCCAGCGGGTTGGTGTTCTCGCCGCAGGCCAGCGCGCCGAGCGGGCCGACGGCGGTGGGGTGCACCGTGAGGGTGCTGCCGTCGCCCTGCCCCCAGGTCAGCTTCTCGGCCCAGGTCGGCACCAGCTTGCGGTGCACGCCGAGCAGTTCGCCGTCCGCGCCGATGATCAGCAGGGTGTTGTACAGCGGTCCGAGGCCGGGCCGGCCGCGTTCGTTGACCCCGATCACCAGCACCACGCCGGCCTGCCGGGCCGCGGCCCGCAGGGTGTCGACGTACGGGCCGGGGACGTCCACGGCGGCCCGGTACAGCCGGTCGTACCAGGGCGAGCCCTGCACCGGGTTCATCGTCCAGTTCCAGTACGGGTAGCCGGGTATGAAGACCTCGGGGAAGACCACCAGTTCGGCGCCGTGCCCGGCCGCCTCGTGGATCAGCGCGACGGCCTTGTCGACGGTGGCGGCCGGGTCCAGGTAGACCGGGGCGGCCTGGACGGCGGCGGCGGTGAAGCGGGGCAGGTCGGGCATGGTTCCTCGTCCCTCCTCGGGGGCTGCGGTGGGGAACGCGACGGCTTCTCGAGGGGCTCGGGGGCCGCTCACGGAAGGTCCGGTGACCAGCGGCGGTGGACGGGCGGGGACGGCTCGCGCAGCAGGTGCAGGCGCGGGGCGACCCGGTCGGCGTTCGGCCCGGGCGGCTTCCGGCTGCCGGCCCGCCAGGGTTCGGGCCAGCGGGCGCCCGGCCCGGTGTGGTCCCGCTCGGCGGCGGCGTGCAGCGTCCAGAGCGGGTCGTACAGGTGGGCGCGGCCGACCGCGACCAGGTCGGCCCGGCCGGCCAGCAGGACGGAGTCCGCGTCGTCGAACCCGGAGATGGCGCCGACCGCGATGGTCGGCAGGCCGGTGGCGGCGCGGACCAGTTCGGCGAAGGGCGTCTGGTAGCCGCGCCCGTACGGCGGCCGCTGGTGCGCCACCACCTCGCCGGTGGAGACGTCCAGCGCGTCCGCCCCGGCCCCGGCGAGCGCGCGGCCGATCGCCACGGCCTCCTCCTCGGTGGTGCCGCCGGGCGCCCAGTCGCTCGCCGAGATCCGCACCAGCAGCGGCCGCCCGGACGGCCAGACGGCGCGCACCGCCGTCAGCACCTCCAGTGGCAGCCGCAGCCGGTGGGCGAGCGGACCGCCGTAGCGGTCGGTGCGGCGGTTGGTGAGCGGGGAGAGGAAGGAGGAGAGCAGGTGGCCGTGGCCGAACTGGAGCTCCAGCACGTCGAAGCCGGCCCGGGCGGCCCGCTCGGCGGCGGCCGCGAAGTCCGCGGTGACGGCGGTCAGTTGGATGTCGTTCGCCTCGTGCGGCACCGGGCTGCCGGTGTCCCAGGGGAGGGCCGAGGGGGCGATCAGCGGCCAGCCCTCGGCGAGCGGGTGCCCGACGCCGTCCGGTCCGGGGCCTGCGCTCGCGCCCCGGCGGCCGGCGTGGGTCAGCTGGATGCCGAGCGGGGTGTCGCTCACCGCCCGTACCGCGTCGACGAGTCGGCGCCAGGCGGCCTCCTGGTGGTCGGCCCACAGGCCCGGGCAGCGGTCGGTGGCCCGGCCCTCGGGGCTGACCGCGGTCATCCCGGCGATCACCAGCCCCGCGCCGCCGAGCGCGTGGCCGGTCAGCTGGGCGCGGTCGAAGCCGCTGGGCAGCGCGTCGGGGGAGGTGAAGGTGGCGAGCGGGGGCACCACGACGCGGTTGCGCAGTTCCAGCGCGCCCAGTTTCAGCGGCCGGAACATCGGCGGCACCCCGGGCGAGCCGCCGAAGGCGGTGTCCACGGCGTCCACGAAGGCGGGGTCGCGGGCCCGCAGGTTGCCGTAGGTGACCCGCCGGCTGCGGGTGAGCAGGTTGAAGGCGAACCGGTCGATCCCCTGCCCGGTGCGCCGCCCGATGGTCTCGAACCATTCCAGGCTGGCCTGCGCGGCGCGCTGGGTGGACTCCACCACCGGGCGCCGCTCGGCCTCGTACCCGGCCAACGCCGCGTCCAGGGTGGGCTGTTCGCTCAGTGCGGCGGCCAGGGCGAGGGCGTCCTCCAGGGCGAGCTTGGTGCCGGAGCCGATCGAGAAGTGCGCGGAGTGCGCGGCGTCGCCGAGCAGGACCACGTTGCGGTGGCGCCAGCTCGCGTTCCGGACCGTGGTGAAGCGGATCCAGCGGGAGGCGTTGGGGATCAGCCGGTGGCCGTCCAGGTGCCCGGCGAGCAGCTCGGCACAGCGCCGCACGCTCGCCAGGTCGCTCTCGCCGCGCGCCGACTCCCGTGCGGCGAAGGCATCGAAGCCAGCGCGGTGCCAGGCGTCCGCGGCCGCCTCGACGATGAAGGTCGAGCGGGTGGCGCTGTACGGGTAGGCGTGCACCTGGAGGACGCCGAAGTCGTACCGCTCGACGATGAAGGTGAAGGCCTCGAAGACCTTGTCGGTGGCGAGCCACATGTAGCGGCAGTGGCGTTCGTCCAGGTCGGGGCGGAAGCTCTCGGGGTGGGCGGCCCGGGTGCCGGAGCGGATTCCGTCGGCGGCCACCACCAGGTCGTACTCGGCGGCCAGTCGGTCGACGGGCGGCGCCGGGGTGCGGTAGCGCACGTCCACCGCCAGCTCGGCGCAGCGCTGTCGGAGGACGGCGCGCAGCCGGTTGCGGTCCAGGGCGGCGAAGCCGTGGCCGCCGCTGGTGCGGACCTCGCCCGCGTAGCGGATGTCGATGTCGCTCCAGCGGGCGAACTCGGCGCTGATCGCGGCGAAGACGAGCGGGTCGGCCCGGGCGATGCCGTCCAGGGTCTCGTCGGAGAAGACCACGCCGAAGCCGAACTCGTCGTCCCGGCCGTCCCGTTCGAAGACGGTGATGTCCCGGTCGGGTGCCAGCTGCTTGGCCAGGGCGGCGAAGTAGAGCCCGCCGGGGCCGGCGCCGATCACCGCGATCCGGCGCACCGCCCGCGGAGCCGCGTCCGGTCGGCCCGCGCGGTCCGGTGCCGTGCTCATGCGAGCACCTCGGGCCGCTGCGGCCCCGCCTCGGCCAGCGTGCGGCGGACCTGCGCGGGCCACGGCTGGGAGCCCCCGTCCTGCGGCGCGGCGTGCACCACCGACATCCGCCCGCTCGCGGCCAGTCCGTGCGGGCCGTGCACCTCGAAGGCGTAGTGCAGGGAGGAGCCGCCGACCCGGATGACCCGCAGTTCGGTGCGGACGAGGTCGCCGAACCAGAGCCGTTCGCGGTAGTCGGCCTCGAAGTGCACCCGGGGTATCCGCCCGAACAGTTCGGCGAGCCCGAGCCGGCGCAGCAGGGCCGCCTCCGCCGCCTCGGCCCAGCGCTGCACGGCGGAGAAGTGGTAGTGCCCGGCGGCGTCGGTGTCGGACCACTCCACCCGGCGCTCGACGGTGACGCTGGCCGGGGTCAGTGCGGCCCGTCGGCGCAGCTCGGCGCGGTGCAGCTTGCCGGTCGCGGTGCGCGGCAGCTCGGGCACGAACTCGACCGCCCGCGGGTACTTGTAGGGCGCGATGGCGCGCTTGACGTGCTCCTGGAGCGCGCGGGCCGTCTCCGGCCCGGCCGGTACGCCCGCGCGCAGCACCACGTACGCCTTGACCACCGCGCCGCGCCGCTCGTCCGGCGCGCCGACCACCGCGCAGTCGGCCACGTCGGGGTGGGCGGCGAGCGCCTGTTCCACCTCGGGCCCGGCGATGTTGTAGCCGGAGGAGACGATCATGTCGTCGTTGCGGGCCCGGAACCAGAAGTAGCCGTCGCGGTCCCGGACGTAGGTGTCGCCGGTGAGGTTCCAGCCGCCGCGGACGTAGTCCAGCTGGCGCTCGTCGTCCAGGTAGCGGCAGCCGGTCGGGCCCTTGACGGCGAGCATCCCGGGCTCGCCGTCCGGCACCGGGCGGCCCTGCCCGTCCAGGACCGCGGCCCGGAAGCCGGGGACGGGCCGGCCGGTGGAGCCGGGGCGGATGTCCCGGCCGGCGGCCGAGACGAACACGTGCAGCAGCTCGGTGGCGCCGATGCCGTCGATCAGCCGCTGTCCGGTGGCCGTGTGGAAGGCCTGCCAGACGGCGGCGGGCAGCGGCTCGCCCGCCGAGACGCAGTGCCGCACCCCGGCCAGCCGGTCGGCCAGCCCGGCGGCCAGGATCGCCCGGTAGGCGGTCGGCGCGGTGAACAGCACGCTCACCCGGTGCCGGCGGACCTGTTCGGCGAGCTGCTCGGGGGTGGCCTGCTCCAGCAGCAGGCCGGCGGCGCCCGCCCGCAGCGGGAAGACCAGCAGGCCGCCGAGGCCGAAGGTGAAGCCGAGCGGCGGGGTGCCGGTGAAGAGGTCCTCGGGGGTGGGGTGGAGCAGGTGGCGGGAGAAGGTGTCGGCGATGGCGAGCACGTCGCGGTGGAAGTGCAGGGTGGCCTTGGGGCGGCCGGTGGTGCCGGAGGTGAAGGCGATCAGCGCGACGTCGTCGGCGGCGGTCGGGACGGCGGGGAAGCCGGCGGGCTTGGCGGCGCAGCGGGCGGTGAGGTCCTCGGGGCCGGGGCCGCCGTAGGGCAGGACCCGCAGCCCCGGGGTCCGGGCCCGGTCCAGCTCGTCCAGGAAGCGGTGGTCGCACAGGGCGAGGGCGGGCCGGGCGATGCCGGTGAGCTCGGTCAGCTCGGCGGCGCGCAGCAGCGGCATGGTGGTGACGGCCACCCCGCCGGCCTTCAGCACGCCGAGCCAACAGGCTGCCAGCCAGGGGGTGTTGGGGCCGCGTAGCAGGACCCGGTTGCCGGGGACGAGGCCGAGGTCCTCGGTCAGCAGGCGGGCGATCCGGTCGGCGTGGCCGCGCAGTTCGCCGTAGGTCCAGCTCCCGGTGGGGGTGAGCAGGCAGCGGCGGTCCGGGCCGAGGCGTTCGATGGTGTCGTCGAGTAGGGCGGCGGCGCAGTTCAGGCGGTCGGGGTAGGCCAACTCCGGGAGTTCGAAGAGGAGTTCGGGCCACTGCTCGAAGGGCGGGAGGTGGTCTCGACAGAACGTGTCCACGTGCGCCGAGGGTGAGAGCTCCATGGGCGGGCACCTCGTTGTGCGAGCGGGGAGTGAGGCCAGTATGGCGCTTCGGTGACGCCAGTCAAGAGAGCGATACACGCATTCGGGCGACGGCCCTGGTGGCGCTCCCCGGCGCCTCCGGTGCTCCCTGGCTCCTGGTCCCCGTTGTCGTCCGGCTCCCCGCCGGGCTCCCCGCTCGGGTCCGCGGTCCGGGACGGCCGGCAGCCGGCGGTCCCGGAGCGCCTCGACGGGACCGGACCGTCAGCTGCTCGCGCCGTCCGCGGCGGCATCGGGCGTGCGGCCCTCCTGCGCCTGCCGGGCACGCTCGGCGACCAGCTCGGCGAGGCCGGTGAACGCGGGCCCGGTGAGCTGGTCGCCCGACCCCTCCTCGCGCACGACGAGCAGCACGCTGCCGACCCTGGCCAGCGCCACCGCCGAGGAGGAGCCCTGGACGCGGACGGCGCTCTGGTCGCCGATCCGTGGGACGGCCGCCGCCGGGTCGGTGCCGGCCGTCCGGTCGAGCGTGTGGTCGAAGGCGCGGGCGGCGGCCTCGGGGGAGGCGAAGGAGGCCACGCCGAACTCCACGGTCTGCGCCGAGGCCGAACCGAAGGTCACGGTGGCGGAGGCGAGTTGAAGGTCGCAGGAGTCCGGGAGCAGGCACGGCAGCCCGCCGCCCCGGGCGGTCCCCGCCGTCGGCTCCCGCCGCACCTGCCAGCCGCCCGGCAGCGCCCGCGCGTCGGGCAGCACCGCCCGGACCAGCGCCGGGTCGTTCAGCGGCGGTGCGGCGTGCGCCAGTCCGGGCCCGCCCGGCTTCAGCAGCGGACGCGAGCCCAGGTGGATGCCGATCGCGACCAGTGCGGCGATCAGCACCAGGGCGAGCGCCACCACGATGCCGGTGCCGCTCCGTCGGGCGGCGAGCGTCCGGGCGCGGGCGGCCCCCGGGTCGAGCCGCAGCTGGACGGTGGCCGGGTTCGTCGGCGGCGGCGTGGACGGTGGTCCGACCCGCAGTTGCACGGTGCCGGGCTCGCTCCGCAACTGGACGGTCGGCGGGTCGGCCGGCTTCCCGAGCCCGGTGGTGGCGAGGTACCGCGCGAACGCCGGGTCCGCGGCCAGCAGGTGGTCGACGGCGGCGGTCAGCAGCGCCCGTGCCCGCGCGTCCCCCGGGCTCGCCTCCGCCGCCGTCAGCGCCCGGGCCCCCTCCGGCACCGTCCGCAACCGCGCCCGGACGACCTCCGCCACCGCCCGGTGCGGCCCGTCGCCCAGCAGCGCCGCCACCGCATCCGGTGCCAAGCCCCGGCCGTCCCCCATGGCAACTCCCCTTGCCGCACGAGTGGTTGCCCCCACGATCCCGGACCGGGGCCCGGTTCGTACCCATGCCGAACCGAACGGAGACGCGACTGAGACGCGATCCGGACGTAGCCGGGCGCGGCCCGTCGGCCGACCCGCGCCGTGGGCGGAGGTGTCAGCGCAGGTCGAAGACCAGGCGGGCGGAGACCTTGCCGCTCAGGACCTCGTCGAAGCAGGCGTTCACGTCCTCCAGCCGGCGGGTCTCGCGGATCACCCGGGTGCGGCCGAGGGCGTGCAGGCGGAAGACCTCGGCGAGGTCCTCGCGGGTGCCGACGATCGAGCCGATCACCTTGGTGCCGTTCAGCACCGTCTCGAAGACCGGGAGTTCGAGCCTGCCCTCGGCCGGGAGGGCGACCAGGACGAGGGTGCCGCCGCGGCGCAGGGCGCCGTAGGCCGCCTGGAAGGAGGCGTTGCTGACGGCGAGGGCGATCGAGGCGTGGGCGCCGCCCAGGGCCTGGACCTCGGCCGCGACGTCCTGGGTGCGGGCGTCCAGGACGTGGTCGGCGCCGAGCTCGCGGGCCAGGGCGAGCTTGTCGTCGGTGACGTCGGCGGCGATGGTCTCGGCGCCGAAGATCCGGGCGTACTGGAGGGCCAGGTGGCCGAGCCCGCCGATGCCGGAGACCAGCACCCGGGTGCCGGGCCGGGCGTCAGAGACCTTGAGCGCCTTGTAGGTGGTGACGCCCGCGCAGGACAGCGGGGCGGCGTCCAGCGGGTCGATGCCGTCCGGGACGGGGACGACGTAGTCGCCGTGCGCGAGCGCGTACTCGGCGTAGGCGCCGTCCACCGAGTAGCCGCTGTTGTGCTGCTGGAGGCAGAGCGTCTCCCAGCCGGAGACGCAGTGGTCGCAGCGCCCGCAGGCGTCCGCGAGCCAGGGGATGGCGACCCGTTCGCCCACCCGGACGTGCCGGACCTGGTCGCCGGCCGCCTCGACGATGCCGACGCCCTCGTGCCCGGGGACGAACGGCGGGCTGGGCTTGACCGGCCAGTCGCCGTGGGCGGCGTGGATGTCGGTGTGGCAGAGGCCGGAGGCCTCGATCCGGACCCGGACCTGGTGCGCGGCGGGCTTCGGTAGGGGGCGGTCCTCGACGGCCAGCGGTGCGGTGAAGTCGTGGACGACGGCGGCCTTCATGCGCTTCTCCCTCGGGCGTACGGACGGGTGCTGCCGGCGGCCGCGCGCGCGGGCGCAGCCGCCACCAGCTTCACCCGATGGGGTGATCTTCGCCGTCCGGACTAGGCCAAAAGAGTGGGCATGGGGCCAGGTATCCCCGCAGGTCAGCGCACCGGCATCGACATGTAGACGGCGCGTCGCCCGTAGGACGCGGGGACCGCCACCTCCCGGTGCGCGCGGTAGCCGAGCAGCCGCAGCAGGATGTCCGCCCCGCGCACCGCGACCATCGAGATCCGCTCGAAGCCGAGCTCCTCCGCCCGCTCCCGGAAGTGCCGGATGAACCCCAGCGCGACCTCCCGGCCGCGCAGGTCCTCGGCGATCACCAGGTCGTGCACGTGCAGGTTGCCCGACTCGTGCACCGCGTCCTCCGCCCGGGCGAGGTCCGGGCAGCGCAGCGGCGGGTACGGCAGGCTCAGCAGGTAGCCGCGGACCGTGCCGCCCTGCTCCAGCACGAAGCAGGTCTCCGGCGAGCCGAGGGCGCGGGACTGCAGCGCCTCCCGGCCCTCCGACAGGCCGTCGGCCGCGTAGGCGTCGTACTCCAGCGCGACCACGGCGTCCCAGTCGCCGTCGGCCAGGAGCCGGATCCGGAGGTCCTCGCCCACTAGGCCGGAACCTCCGAGGCGCCGAGCCCCTCCGCGCGGGAGGCGGCCACCAGTGCCGCCCAGGCCTCCACCAGCACCGCCCAGCGCTCGGCGTCCGCCCGCGCCTCGTCCAGCAGCTGCTGCCGCCGCTCGGCCACCACGTCCGCGAGCTCGGCGTACTTGCCGCCCAGCTTGCGGTAGGAGCGGTCCAGGACGTCCAGGCAGTGCTCGTTCCCGGCCCGGTCCCAGTCGACGCTGCCGCGCACCAGGTCGAGGAGCGGCTCGACCTTCAGCCCGTGCCGCTCGTCCAGCAGCCCGCGGCCGAGGTCGATCATGCCGCCGTAGACCGGGTACAGGTACAGCATCGAGAGCAGGAACTTGACGAACCGCAGCTGGTAGTTGACGAAGCCGGAGCCGGTGCGGCGCTCGGGCGTGTAGTAGTTGACGATGTGGCGGTTGTGGACGACGCCGGGCAGCCGGGAGTGGACCATGGCGTGCAGCAGGGCGTAGTCGCTGCCGATCGTCTCGATCGAGGGCAGCAGCGGCAGCACCTCGTAGGCCCGGTGGTCCAGGGCGATGTTGCACATGTAGACGTCCCAGATGTCGGGCACGCCGAGGACGGACTCGTCGGTGGTGAACGGCTCGGAGCCGGCGCCCTTGAAGGAGACGTCCACCATCGCGTCCTGCTCCTCCTGCGACCACACCGGCGGGGTCCACAGGCGCACCACCTCGCGGTAGACGGCCGGGTCCAGCTCGTGGATCTCGCTGATGTCCACGTTGAGTTCGCCGATGAAGGAGCCGCTGACCAGCATCACCGGCTTGTCCGCGTCGGCCGGGTCGAGCTCGGAGCGGGACACGACGGCCGCCGCCTCGCCGGCCGGCCGGCCGATCGAGAGCAGCTCGTGGTGGATCGGGAAGACCTTCCGGCCGTCGACGACCTGGAAGTCGGCGTCGTCGTTGCGCAGGTGCGCCGAGGTGCAGCCCAGGGCGGCCGCGCCGAGGAAGAGCCGGTTGACGCAGGAGCCGTACGCGACGGCCGGCGGCAGCATCATGTCGAGCAGCAGTTCGGGGTCGGCGGCGCCGGAGCGCTCGGCCACCCGGCGCAGGAACTCCCGCTGCCGCGCCTCGCCGAGGTGGTGGACGACCACGCCGGGGGTGGGCTCCAGCGCGGCCACGGCGCCCGCGTTCTCCGCGAAGGCGACGGCGTCGGTGGTGTCGAGGACGAGCAGGTGCACCTCGACCCCGAAGGTCGCGACGGCGTAGGCCGCCTCCTCGGCGAGTTCCGCGATGGTGTCGGGGCAGGACCGCATGGTGGGCAGGGCGAGGCAGACTCTTTGCATGGTGCGGGTTTCTCCATCGGATCGTCAGATTCGGTGCAGTGATTGCCAGTTGAGCGCACCAGGGGGACCCCGGACGGCGGCTCGGGCCGGTCTGCCGGACCACCGTGGACTAGACCACTTGTGAAGTCAACGATTGACAGCGGCGCCCCGACGGGGTGGAATGCGCCCCCTTCCGTACGACCGGCCGTCCCCGCACGGGCGCCCGAATCGCACGCGAGGACGAAGAGCCCTCGCTGAGTCGAACGGCCGGACGGGTACGGGGGGTTCATTGCCGGGGTTTTGCGCCGTCGGGGTCAATCCGTGAGCCCTGCCTGCCGATACCGGAGGTGATGCCCTCACGCCGTTCGGAGGAGCCCACGATGCCCGAACTGTGGCTGCCCGGTGCCGAGATCCACGACCTCGGCGACCACGCGCCGACCGATCAGCAGTACCCGCCGAAGGCCATCGCCCACATCACCTGGGACCGCAACGCGACCGCCGCCGCGCCGCAGGACTGGTGCTCCTACGAGGACCTGGTCGGCTACTTCACCGGCAGCGGCGCCGGCGACGCGCCGCACCTGGTCTGGGACCCGTTCAGCGGCCGCACGGCGCAGCTGTTCCCGGCCGACTCCCGCTCGAAGAGCCTGCTCAGCCCCAGCCAGAGCCCCACCCGCACCAACCGGGCCGGGCGGGTGGTGATCCAGATCGAGGCGGTGTTCTTCCCCTACTGCCGCTACCAGGGCGCCGTCTACCCGCGCCTGGTCGACACCCCGTGCGCGGGCTGGGACCGGATCCACGCCTGGATCTCCTCCTGGGGCGTGCCCGACATCTGGCCGATGGGCCGGCCGACCGACTTCTCCGGCCACCGCGACGAGCGGACCTGGGAGGCCCTCGGCGGCTGGTACGCGCACGCCCACGTGCCGTACAACGACCACACCGACCCCGGCTCCTGGCCCGACCTCACGGCCGGGCCCGGCTCCCCGGGCATCCCGCCCCAGCAGCAGCCGGTGCCCCCGGTCACGACCGCCCGCTACCAGGTCAGCATCAACGGCCTGCCGTACGGCTACGGCGCCCAGGGCTACCAGGTGACGGTGGTCGGGCGGGCGCTGGTCGCGCACGGCTTCGGCGACCACTACCGCTCCGGCCCCGGCCCGAACTGGACGGACGCGGACACCGAGAACTACGCGGACTACCAGGGGAGTCTGGGCTACGCCGGGCAGGCGGCGGACGGCGTCCCGGGGGAGAGCTCGCTGCGCCGGCTGCTCGGCTACCTGCCCGGGCAGCGGACGGTCTCGGTGTCCCATGTGGTCGCGGCCGCCGGGACCGACCCGGGGGCCGCGCAGGGGCACCTGACGTACGGGTCCGAGGTGGCCATCGTGGAGCAGGCGCTCGCCGACGAGGGGCTGCTCGACCAGCGGTGGGTGGACGGCTCGTTCGGCACCCGGACGGTCTCCGCGTACGCGGCCTGGCAGCGGCGCTGCGGGTACCAGGCGGGGGCGGCGGACGGGATCCCCGGCCAGGCCTCGCTGCAGCAGCTGGGCGCGGCGCAGGGGTTCGCGGTGACCGACTGAGGCCGGCTCCGGGGACACCGCGGTCGGGGCTGTTTCCCGCTGTCTCCGGCTGCTCCCCGCTGTTCCGTGCTGCTCCTCGGGGAGGAGCGCTCCGGCTGTCGCCCGGGGCGCGTACTCGCCGGGGAGTAGGCGAGGTTACTTCCACCGTCAGATGCCCGATGAGGATCTGACGGGAGAGCCTGGGGCCGTCCTCGTGGCCCCGACTCGAAGGAGGTACCCCGTGCGCTCGCCCACCGGCGCCGTCACGGCGTCCGAACCGGCGTCCGGTGTCAGGCGGCGGTCCGCGGGCCGTCGCCTGACACCGGCGGCGCGCAAACGCCTGGTCGTCCTGCACATCACCGCCTCGGTGAGCTGGCTGGCGCTGATGCTCTGCCTGCTCACCCTGGCGGTGACGGCGCTGACGGCCGTGGGCGCCGGCGACGCCGACCGGCTGCGCACCGCCTACCGGGCGATGGGCCTGCTCGGCGACGTGCTGATCCTGCCGCTGAGCCTGCTCACCTTCCTGAGCGGGGTGGCGCTCGGGCTCGGCACCTCCTGGGGGCTGTTCCGGTACTACTGGGTGAGTACCAAGTTCTGGCTGACGCTGGGGGCGATGGCGGCCTCCGTTTTCGCACTCAGCGACCGGCTGCACGACGCGGTGCGGGTGGTGGACGCGCACCCGACCGGCCCGATCACGGCGGCGGACCTCGGCTTCGTCCGGTACAACACGGTGATCGTCCCGGCGGTGGCGCTGTCGCTCTACCTGTTCACCGTGGTCCTGTCGGTGTACAAGCCCTGGGGCCGCCGGAAGACCAAGGCCGGTGCCGCGGACGCGGACGCCCGCCGGGGCCGAATACCAGGGGCGGGCGCCTGACCGGTCGGCCGTCGGCCTCCGGCCCCGGCTCGGGGCCGCCCGGGGAATGCCCGCGCGGAAGGAGGGCGTTGTCCACCGACGTGACCAGCGCCGCGTCCACGACTAGGATCTCCGTGCTCGACCGCTCCCGGACCAGACAGGGTGAGGAGCCGGCCCGGGCACTGCGGGACACGGTGGCCTTCGCCCGCGAGGCGGAGCGGCTCGGCTACCACCGGTTCTGGGTCTCCGAGCACCACGGCGTGCCGGGGGTGGCCGGGTCGGCGCCCACCGTGCTCGCCGCGGCGGTGGCGGCGGCCACTTCCCGGATCCGGGTCGGCACCGGCGGGGTGATGCTGCCCAACCATCAGCCGCTGGTGGTGGCCGAGCAGTTCGGGGTGCTGGCCGCGCTGTTCCCGGGGCGGATCGACATGGGGCTCGGGCGCTCGGTGGGCTTCACCGACGGCGTCCGGCGGGCGCTCGGGCGCGAGAAGGGCGCAGCGGACGAGTTCGGTGCCCAGCTGGCCGAACTGCTCGGCTACTTCGACGGCTCGCAGCAGGCGCACCGCGGGGTCCACGCCTGGCCGGCCGAGGGCCTGCACGTCCCGCCCTTCGTTCTGGCCACCGGTGCGGGCGCCGACCTGGCCGCCGACGCCGGGCTGCCGCTGGTGATCGCCGCCCCGCACGGGGAGGACCGGATGCTCGCGGCGATCGACCGCTACCGCGACCGGTTCCGCCCCTCGGCGCACGCCGCCGAGCCGTACGTGGTGGTCTCGGGCACGGTGGCGGTCGCCGAGACGGCCGAGCGGGCGCGTGAGCTGCTCGTCCCGGAGGCCTGGTCCGGCGCGTACTCCCGTACCCACGGCGAGTTCCCGCCCCTGGCCCCGGCGGCGGAGATCCTCGCCCGGGAGATGACCGTCCGGGAGCGGGCCGCGTACGAGCAGTCGCTCAAGGGGCACATCGCGGGCACCCCGGAGCAGGCCGCCGCCGAGCTGGTGGCGCTGGTGGAGCGCAGCGGGGCGGACGAGTTCCTGGTCACCACCAGTACCTACGACCGCGCCGCGCTGCTGGACTCCTACCGGCTCCTCGCCGAGGCCGTCGGCCGGGCCTGAGCGGGCCGGGCCCGAGTGGGCCCGGAGGACGCGGAGCCGTCACCGGTCCGGGCCGGGCCTCGCTGGCTGCCCGGCGCTCGCTGCTCCCCTCCCGCTGCCCGGCGCTACCGCTCAGCCCCCGTCGACCTCGGTCGTCCCGAGCCGCGCGTACACCTCCGGCCGTCGGGCCCGCAGCCGCAGGGCGATCCCGACGCCGGTCAGGAACACCACCGGCACGATCGCGACCAGCGGCCAGTTGACCTCCGGGCCGGCGCCGGTGAACAGGTCGAGCCGCCACACCACCAGCGCGGTGGCCCCGCACAGCAGCACGGTGGCGGCCAGCGGCGCCACGACCGTACGGAACGCCCCGGCGCTCGCGGCGGCCGCCCGGTTGCGGCGGAAGAAGGCGAACACGGCCAGACCGGCCAGCGCCTGGAGCACCAGGATCCCGACCACCCCGGGGGAGTTCGCCCAGAGGAAGAACTGGTTGTACGGGTCCGCCCCGATCAGCGCGGCCACCCCGACGGCCACCGCCGCCACCACCGACTGCACGATGCCGCCGATCCACGGTGAACCGTGGCGCGGGTGGACCCGGCCCAGCACGGCCGGGGCTGCCCGCTCGGTGGCCAGCGCGTAGCCGTACCGGGTGATGGTGTTGTGGAAGGCGAGCAGCGCCGCGAGCAGGCTGGTGACGATCAGCACCCGCTGCACGTCCGTCGCCCAGCCGCCGACGTAGTCGGTCATCGCGGTGAAGAACATCCCGGCCGGGTCGGCGGTGGCGGTCGCGACGGCCCCGGTGTCGCCGAAGGCCTGCACGATCATCCAGGTGACGAAGGTGTAGAAGAGGCCGAGGAAGACGATCGCGGCGTAGGTCGCGCGCGGCACGGTCCGCTGCGGCTGCCGGGCCTCCTCACGGTAGATCGCGGTCGCCTCGAAGCCGATGAAGGCGGCGAAGGAGAGGCCGAGCACCCCGCCCATCCCGCCGGAGAACACGTGCTCCGGGGCGAACGAGGACAGGCTCAGCCCGTGCGCCCCGCCCTTGACCAGCACCGCCACCGCGAGCACCAGCAGGATGCCGGTCTCGGCGATCAGCAGCGCCCCGAGCACCTTGGCCCCGAGGTCTATCGAGCGGAAGCCGAGGAACCAGACCACCGCGACCCCGAGCAGCGCCCAGACCGGCCAGGGCAGGTCCAGCCCGAGCAGGTCCTCGGCCGTGGTGTGGGCGAAGAACCCGAAGGCGCCGAACATGCCGATCTGGATCGCGTTGTACGAGAGCACCGCGAGCAGTGCCGCGCCCAGCCCGGCCGCCCGGCCGAGGCCGCGGGTGACGTAGGCGTAGAAGGCGCCGGCGTTGCGGATGTGCGCGGTCATGGTGGTGAAGCCGACCGCGAAGAGCGCCAGCACCACGCCGGTGGCCAGGTAGGCGACCGGCGCGCCGATGCCGCCGAAGGAGATGGCGAACGGCGCCACGCCGGCCATCACGGTCAGCGGCGCGGCGGCGGCCACGACGAAGAAGACGATGTCGCCGGTGCCGAGCACCCCGCGCTCCAGCCCGCCGGGGGTGCCGGGGGTGCCGGCGGAGGTGGGGGTGGAAGGGGCGCCGGGGTCGGGGGGACGGAGTGCGGCGGGGGAGGCCGCGTCGGAGGGCAGGGTCATGGGGGAGCTCTCCTGGGGTCGTGGGTACGAGGGTAGGGCGGTCGGCGGCGCGGACGCGTCGGCCGCCGACCGGGGAACGAGGCACGGACGCCGTGGGGGACGGCCGGAACCGGTCGGGACATCCGTCCGGGCGGGGCGGCCGGTCGGCCAGGACGTCTCAGCGCGTCGAGCCACAGCCGGACCAGCCGAACAAGCCGCAGCCGGACCAGCGGGACAAGCCGGACAGCCGGCCGGCCGGGGCGCGCCTCAGCGCGTCGAGCGGTCGCCGCCGGGCGGCCCACCGTGGGTGCGCCGTCCGCCGAGCCAGGTGCCGGCCACCTCGATCGAGGCCAGCTCACCGGCCGGCACCGCGTACGGATCGGTGGCCAGGTGCACCAGGTCGGCCCGCAGGCCCGGCCGCAGCACGCCCCACTCGGCCTCCTCGAAGGCCTGGTGCGCCACGCCCGCCGAGTACGCCGCCAGCGCCTCGGTGAGCCCGATCCGCTCCTCGGGCAGCCAGCCGCCGTCCGGCAGCCCGTCCGGCGTCTGCCGGGTGACGGCGGTGGCCAGCCCGGCGAGCGGCTCGTAGCGGGTGACCGGCCAGTCGCTGCCGAAGGAGACCCGGGCGCCGCCGCGCAGCAGGGCGGCGATCTGGTACTGCCGGGAGCCGCGGTCCGGGCCGAGCCGGGGCAGGGTGAGCTCGGTCATCAGCGGGTCGGTCTGCGCCCACAGCGGTTCGAAGTTGGCGATCACCCCGAGTTCGGCGAACCGCGGCAGGTCGTCCGGGTGGACCAGCTGGACGTGCGCGATCACCGGCCGGCGGGCGCGCTGCCCGTTGCGGCGGGTGGCGGCCTCGACGGCGTCCAGCGCGATCCGTACCCCGTGGTCGCCGATCGCGTGGATGTGCGGCTGGAAGCCCAGCGCGTCCACGGCGGTGACGGCCTCCGCCAGCTCGGCGCCGGTCCAGTTGGCGACGCCGTGGGAGTGCGGGCAGTCGCTGTACGGCTCCAGCAGCGCGGCCGTCCCGGACTCGATGACGCCGTCGGCGAAGAACTTGACCGCCCGCGCGCTGAGCCGCCCGCGCCCGGCGGCTTCGACCCGGTCGCGGTCGGCGGCCAGGCGGGGGAGCCGCTCGCGCCAGCCGTCCGGTTCGAGCAGCAGGGCGAGTCCGGCCCGGACCGGCAGGTCCTCCTCGGCGACGGCCGCCAGCCAGGTGTCCACCTGCGCGGGTTCGACCCAGGCGTCCTGGAGCCAGGTGAGTCCGGCGGCGGCGAGCGCGGCGGTGGTCTCCCGCAGCGCGGCGACCTGTTCGGCCAGTGGCCGCGGCGGGACGAGCGCGAGGACGGGGTTGAGCGCGCCGAACTCGCGCAGGGTGCCGAGCGGGCTGCCGTCCGGTCGTCGGACGATCTCGCCACCGACCGGCTGGGGCGTGTCCGGCCCGTACCCGGCCCGGCGCAGCGCCTCGCTGTTGGCCCAGCCGGTGTGGTGGTCCATGGTGCGCAGCAGGACCGGCCGGTCGGGTACGGCGGCGTCGAGCAGCCGGGCGTCGAACAGCCCGCCCTCGGCCAGTGACGGATCCACGGCGTCGCCGGTGATCCACTCGGCCTCGGGGTGGCGCCGCGCCCAGTCGCGGACGGCCGCCACGACCTGCTCCACGCTGGTGCAGTCGCGGACGGGCACGCCGCGCAGGCCGATGGCGCCGAGCAGCGGGTGGACGTGGCCGTCGCCGAAGGAGGGCAGCAGGGCGCCGCCGTCGAGGTCGACGGTCTCGGTGCCTTCGTCGCGCAGGGCGAGGGCGGCGTCGCCGAGGGCGGCGATCCGCCCCGCGCTGACGGCGAGGGCGTGGGTGCGGGGGAGGGCGGGGTCTCCGGTGTGGATCCGGCCGCCGGTGAAGATCGTTTCGGCACGCATACGGGGGTGTGCGTCCTCTCCGGGGCAGGGCGGGCCGACGGGTGCGCGGCCTGCCTAACCGAATGGGGTTCGGTTACCGTAGGCGCGGCACCGGCGGGTGCGGAAGGGTTTTACTGAAAGCCGTTCAATAACGCTTGGATAACGACGATCTTGGTCTGTCGGGGGCCGACGGGCCGCCCGGCGACCCCGAAGGTGAGGAACCGGGCATGCCCAGGCCGCGCACACCCCTGCTGGACCGGCAGCGCATCGTGGACACCGCGCTCCGGCTGGTCGACGAGGCGGGGGACCTCACCATCCCCGCGCTGGCCGGTGCGCTCAAGGTCAGCCCCTCCGCGCTCTACCACCATGTGGCCGGCCGGGCCGAGATCGTCGCCCTGATGCGCGCCGAGCTGGTGCGCACGATCGGCGAGCAGTCGATGTGGGACCAGCCCTGGGACGCCGCGCTGCGCACCTGGGCGCACGCCTACCGGGACGCCTTCGCCGAACACCCCGGCATCGTCCGGCTGCTCGCCACCGCGCCGCTTGCCGAATCGTTCATGCACGAGCTGTACGAGCGGGCCGTCGCCACCCTGGAGGACGCGGGCTTCGCCGCGCAGGACGTGATGGGCCTGATCACCGCCCTGGAGAGCTTCATCCTGGGCTCGGCGCTGGACCTCGTCGCCCCGGACGTCATGGTCGACGCCGTCGACCGCGCCGCCACCCCGAGGCTGGCCGACGCCCTGGACGCCGTCCCCGTCGGGCGCGAGCGCGCGGACCGGGCCTTCGAGCTCGGGCTCACCGCCCTGATCGGGGGCTACCGGGCGCTGCTGGGCTGACCGGCACGGGCCGGCCCGGAAGTGCCCGGCGGCCCCCCGGTCGCGATTTCTGACCAGGCGTGATGGCCTGCTAGTGTTCTTCCCGTCGAGAGGAAGTGACCTTCCGGGAAACGAATCTCGAACAGGCGTCAGCGGTGCTACCAGAGCACGCCCTACTTTCAGTAGGGAGAGTCCGTGCGATCCGGGCCTGGCGCTCCCATCGAAGGGGCTCGTTCCGTCCAACGGAACGAGCCCCTTCGGCGTGTTCGCGCCCCATGGGCTCGTCCTCTTATCGCACTTTCGATGACGAAACCCTCCGGCACGGCCCGGTATCGGCCAAGGTCCCGTGCCAGGCGGCCGGTGAACGGCGCTCCAACCGCCCTGGCCCACCAGTGGCGTCACTTCCCCTCCCGGCCTGATGCATCGTCAATTCTTGGCCGGAACTGGCCGTTGCCGGTGTGAATATGCCATCGGAATGTTCGTCCGATGGAATCCGGCAGTAGCCTTCCGTGTCGAACTAGCCACTGCTGGTGGTGAACCGGTCGGCGCCGCGCTGCGTCCGGCCGCCCAGACCCCGCGAAGGAGCCGGTGTGCCCGGTATCGACGAATGCCTCTCCGGAGCGATGGCGATCCCCGGGGCCCGCGCCGCGAGCCTGGTCGACTGGAGCAGCGGGCTCGCCCTCGGCAGCCTCGGGGACAGCCCGACCGGAGAGCACGAAACCTCCGCCGCCGAGGCAACCGACCTGGTGCGGGCGGCCGTTGAGAGCCAGACCTTCACCGTGACGGAGGACCGGCGGGCCCCGCTGGAGGACATCATCGTCACCGCCGGCCGCAGCTACCACCTGATCCGCTTCATCGACACCGTCTTCGACAACAGGCTCGTGCTGCACCTCTGGCTGGACCGCGCGGAGGGCAACCTCGCCGCCGCCCGCTTCCGCCTCCAGGCGCTCACCGACGAACTGGTGCTGGGGTGAGCGCGTGACCGCCGCGACCGACACCGCGCCGCCGCCCTGGGCGGGGGCCGCCACCCCGAGGACCCCGGGCGAGGCGCTCGCCCTGCTCGCCGACCGTCGCGCCACCGGCGCCCTGCACGGACCGCTCGGCAGCCTCCACCTGGTCGACGGGCGGGTGGCCGCCGCCCAGTCCTCCCGGGCCCCCGGCCTGGCCGACCTGCTCATCGGCTGCGGCCGGATCACCCCCGGGGACTGGGCGGAGCTGCTCCGGATCCACGGACCTCGGTCGAGGGTCGGTGAGGCGCTCGTCGAACGGCGGCTGCTCACCCGGGGAGAGCTCGAACTCGGCCACCTGGGAACGCTGTTCGACGCCTCGTTCTTCGTCCTCGCCGACCCGGGCGGCGGAGTCTGGCGGTTCGAGGCCGAGGCTCGGCACTGGCTCGGACCGGTCGCGGACGTCGACCCGGCCCGGATCCGTCGCGAGGTCGCACGCCGTCGGCAACTGCTCGACGGGATCTGGCCGTGGGGGCAGCTCGACACCGCGCCCGTCCGCCCGGTCGAGCACGTCCGCCGAGCCTCCCACCGCCCGTCCGGCCGCCGGCGCCGCGAGCTGCTGGACCACGCCGACGGCCGCAGGACCCCGGCCGACCTGGCCCGGCTGCTAGGCCGCTCCGGTTTCGGCGTGACGGCCGACGTCCGACGGCTCGCCGCCGCCGGGCTACTGGACGCGCCGTTGCCAGCCGACGTACCGCGCCCGCCCGACGTGCCGACGGCGGCCCAGGTGCCCGAGGTGTCGCCAACGGCCGTACCGGCACCCGAAGTTCCCCCACCGGTCACGAGCGGACCGGCCGGAGGGCTGCACCGCAGGATCCCCGGCGCCAGCCTCCGGGGTGCCGGACTCCCCGGAGCCCCGGTCACGGCCGACCCCGCCGCAGCCCGTACCGGCACCCCCGCCGGCGGCACCCCCGCCGGGACCGACACCGGGACCGACGCCGGGACCGACGCCCCCACGCGATCAGAACGCCCGCCCACCACGGCAGCGGCCCACCCGCTGACCGTCCCCGACCCGGACATCGCGCTGCTGACCCGGGTCCGAGACCTTCTGGAGGCCCGACTTTGACCCATTCCCCGCCCGCGACCCCGTCGTTCCGGCCATGAGGCGGGCACTCAAGCAGCGTGTCGGAAGGAGACAACTGATCGCCTTGGAGACCGAGTTGCTCGCCGAACTGCGCGCCGTCAAACACCGCGTCCCGCACCTCGCGGGTGGTCTGGTCGCCAGCGTGGACGGCCTGTTGATCGCGCACGACACCCACGGCACCGAGCCCTCGGGTCTGGCCGCGATGACGGCGGCCTCGCTCTCGCTGGCCCAGCGGCTCGCCGACACCACCGGCCAGGGCGAGTTCCGCGAGTCGCTGGTGCGCGGCGAGAACGGCTACGTCGCCACCTACGCGGCCGGCGGCAGCTGCGTGCTGACGCTGCTGGCGCACCCCGACGTCAACGTCGGCCGGCTGCACCTGGAGGCCCGCCGCAGCGCGCAGCGCATCGCGGAGCTGCTCAACGACGCGCTCGTGCCCAAGGATCCGCGCGACGCGGGCTGACCGCGCCACCAGACCACCGCACCGCCTGAAACCGCACCGCCCGAAACCGCACCACCCGCCACCGAACCACCCACCAAAGAACGGGAGTTACCCAGATGACCGACGCAGCCGGCGCGCTCAAGCAGGCCATGACCAGCATCGAGGGCGCCATCGGCGCGGCCCTGGTGGACTACAACAGCGGCATGGCGCTGGCCACCCTCGACGGCCCCGGCGGCCTGGACCTCAACGTCGCCGCCGCCGGCAACACCGACGTGGTCCGCGCCAAGATGCGCACCATGGACATGCTCGGCCTCCAGGACGGGATCGAGGACATCCTGATCACCCTGACCAGCCAGTACCACCTGATCCGCCCGCTCACCGGCCGTACCGGCAAGGGCCTGTTCCTCTACCTCGCGCTGGACAAGGCGCGCGCCAACCTCGCGATGGCCCGCCACCAGCTGGGCCGGATCGAGGCCGAGCTGGAGGTCTGACGCGGCGCCCCGAAGCGCCGCGCCGGCCCACCGCGCCCGACGTGCGAGGAAGCGGACGAGGCCCCGGCGGCGGCTCACGCCCCGCCGGGCTCCGTCCACCCGGCCTCACCCCTGCGGCAGGTCCGGCCCGACGCTCCGCCCACGCACCAGCTCGACCGGTCCGCCCGACCGTTCCCGGGCGGCCAGCGCGGCGGCCGTACGGTCCCAGGACGGGCCGGTCAGCAGCGTCCGCGCCTCGGCCGGGTCGCAGAGCCGCCACTCGACCAGTTCGTCCTCCGGCAGCACGAGGGAGTCGAGCATCCGCTCCGTCACCGTGCCCCCGTCGAACACGTACACCAGGACGGCGGTGTCCCGGCCGGTCGCCGGGTCCGCCTCCGGGTCGGCCGCCGCACCCGGCTGCCAGTCCAGCGCCAGCAGTGGCCCCGGTTCCACGTCCCAGCCGAGCTCCTCGCGGATTTCCCGCCGGGCCGCCGCCCGAGGCATCTCCCGGTCCGCCTCGACCCCGCCGCCCGGCAGCGTCCAGTGCGGCACCTGCCCGAGCGGCCCGTCCCACGGCCGCAGCCGCACCAGCAGCACCCGGCCGGCGGCGTCGGTGAACAGTGCCCGCGCCTTGGTCCGGATGCGCGGCCGGGTGGCGTAGTAGGTCGCCCGGTCCATCGGCGGCTGCGAGGGTTCCGGCGGCTCCTCGGCGGACGGCGTCAGCCCCGGTGCGGCGGCCAGTCCGGCGTACTCGGGCACCGGCCCGTCGGCGGGCAACCGCGCGAGCGTGTGGCCGACCGGCCGGCTGTCCTCCAGCTCCAGTGGCCCGGTGTCGCCCGGTGCCCGCAGACAGGCCGTCACCCGGCGGGACAGCCGCGGCGGCAGGGCGTGTCCGGCCTGCTCCGCCGTCAGCCAGGTCCAGCCGCCGACCTCCGCCGTGTCCGGCCGGAACGCCGCCACCTGCTCCGCCGTCAGCGGCTCGGCCCAGTAGAGGTACACGACGATCGGCCGGTCGCCCTCGCGCAGCAGCGCCCAGTCCACGCCGGCCAGCGGCCCCAGCCGGGGCGTGAACCCCAGCTCCTCCCGGATCTCCCGCAGGGCGGTCTCCCTCGGCGACCGGTCCGTCGGCTCCCACCCGCCGCCCGGGATCGCCACCGGGTGCTTCCGGTCGTACGGCAGCCGCACCACCAGCAGCCGCCCCGCCCCGTCGGAGAACAGCACCCCCGCCGCCGCCATGACGTCCCGGCCCACCGCGCCCGAGCTCTCCACCCCGACTCCCTCCGTCACGCTCTCCCCGGACACGACAACCCGGGCCACCCCGATGGTTCCCGCCGAACGGCCCCGCCGATCCCGGCCGTGACCGGCACCGTCCCCGGTCGCGGGGGAGCGAAGGTGTCAGCGGTGGCCCAGGACGTTGACCACACGGCCGTTGGGGTCGCGGACGAAGAACCGCCGTACGCCCCACTCCTCGTCCTGCAAGGGGTGGACGATCTCCGCACCGCCGGCCAGCACGGCCGCGTAGGCCGCGTCCACGTCGTCGACCTCGACGCTCAGGTCGGGGGTGACCGGCGCGGTCCTGTCGCCGGTCATGAAGCTGACCTGCGCCGCCGGACTGGACGGGGAGGCGAGCGTCATGATCCAGCCGTGGTTCATGACCTCCTCGAAGCCCAGCAGGCCGTAGAACTCCCGGCTCTCCTGCGCGGCCTCCGACCGGATGTTGGGCACGACACGGCGAACGGACATCGACGACTCCAGACAAGAACGGGAATGCCTCCGGGACCCTCCACAAGTACTACGCCACTCCCGCCGCCGCGCGCACTTCCGCAACAGTCCCCGGTTCCACCGCCTTCGCCGTCCCCGCCACCCCGGCGCGCTCCTCACCCCAGCGAGGCGAGGGCCTGCGCCGCGGCCCGGGCCATCTGCTCGTCGTGCCGCCGGCTCCCGCCGCGCAGGCGGGCGACGCCCTCCGCGGCGGCCAGTGCGAGCAGGCCCGGCAGGAGGTCGGTGCTGCGGGCGGCGAGCCAGCGGGTGCCCCGGGTGGCCATCCACCAGAGGTCGGCGGCCAGGCCCGGAGGCGGTTCGGCGGGAGCGGCGGTCGGGGGCGGGCCGAGGGGGTGGCCGGCCTCGGTGAGCAGGTCGTGGAAGCGCCGGGCGATCAGGTGGTGGCCCTCGGCGCTGGGGTGCAGGCGGTCGACGCTCAGCAGCCGGCGCTCCGTGAGCCACGGCAGCTCGGCGATGTGCAGGTGCACCGCCCGGTGGCGTTCGGTGAGGGCGTGCACCACGGTGTTGACCGCCCGCATCCGGCGCGCCAGGGGACGGGCGAGCGGCGCCGGGAGCCGGAGCAGGCTGCCCGGGTCGGGCAGGCAGGCGGTCAGCAGTCTGGCGCCGTGGCCGGACAGTTCCCCCATCGTGGCGTCCAGTTCCAGGGTGGTGCGCCGGATGTCGAAGCCCGAGCGCAGGGTGTCGTTGCCGCCGACCACCACCGCCGCGAGCTGCGGCCGTAGAGCCAGCGCGCCCGGTAACTGACGTGTCGTCAATTCCGTGGTGAGCGCCCCGCTGTACGCCAGGTTGGTGAACTCGACGTCCCGACCCTCGGGCGGCAGCGCGTGGGCGAGGACGGCGGCCCAGCCACGCCAGCCCTCGCCGACCTGGTCCCCGACCCCCTCCGTGAGCGAGTCCCCGAGGGCGACGAAGCGCAGCAGCTCGCCGGCCGTGGGGCGTTCTTCCGCGGCCCGGCCACGCCCGGCCTCCAGCATGCTCATCCTGACCTCCGACCTCCGTCCACCGCCTCGTCGTCGCGTACACCGTGCGCCGCAAGGAACGCCGCCACCGCCGCCGGCCAGCCGTACCGCTCGGCCTGAGCCCGGGCGGAGGCCCGTCGCAGCTCCTCCGGCCGACCCAGCAACTGCCGTACGGCGGAGGCGAATCCGTCGCCGGTGTCGACGGCCGCCACCCCGGCGAGCCCGACCAGGCCGGGCAGCGCGGAGGAGCGGCTGACCACCACCGGGGTCCCGCAGGCCAGTGACTCCATCGCGGCCAGCCCGAAGGTCTCCACCGGGCCGGGCGCGAGCACCACGTCCGCACAGCCCAGCAGTCGGGCCAGCTCCGCCCGCCCGCCCAGGTGCCCGAGGAAGCGCACCGGCAGCCGCAGCCGCGCGGCCCGCGCCGCCAGCCGGTCCCGCAGCGGCCCGGTGCCGGCCACCACCAGCACCGCGGGCCGCCGCCGGGCCCGCAGGGCGGCCAGCGCCTCGATCGCCCGCTCGGGCCGCTTCTCCGCCGAGAGCCGGGAGCAGAGCACCAGCAGCGTCTCGTCCGGAGCGGCGTACCGGGCCCGCTCGGCCGCTCGTGCGGTCGGCGGCAGCGGGCGCATCGCGTCGAGGTCCACCCCCAGCGGGGCCCGGACCAGGTTCGGGGTGCCGATCCGCCGGAACTCCGCCGCCGCCCAGTCGGTGGTGCAGAGCACCGAGTCGTAGGCGCGGGCGGTGGCCGCGTTTAACCGGTCGGCCGTCGCGCCCGCCAGCGGACCGGGCAGGCCCCAGGTGCGCAGCAGGCCGGCGGCGCTCTCGTGCGAGACCATCACCGAGCGCACGCCGTGCCGCCGCGCCCAGGCGCCGGTCCAGCGCAGCGTGGTGCGGTCGGACACCTCCAGCCGGTCGGGGGAGAACCTGGTCAGCTCGGCGGCGACTGCCCGCCGGTCGGTGAGCAGCCGGTAGCCGCCGCTGGCCGGCAGCACCGGGCCGGGCAGGGTGACCACCACGCCCTGCTCGGTCTCCTCCTCGGAGCGCCGCTCCCCGGGGACGATCAGCACCGGACGGTGCCCGGCCGCCCGGTACCCGGCACCGAGGTGGCGCAGTGCGGTGCGCAGGCCGCCGGAGACCGGGGTGACGAAGTTGGCGAGCCGGACGATCGTCAGCGCCTCGCCGGTCGCCGAGACCCTGCCGGCCATCGGAGCCTCACCGGCGATCGGCGAGGCGCCGGCCGTAGGCGCCCCGCCGTCGGGAACGGAGCTCATGCCGGCAGCTCCTCCGACAGGGCGGGCGCCACCGGCGCGGCCGACGCCGGGGCGGCGGACGGCAGCCGCACTCCGCGGTGCTCCGCCAGCACCTCGGCGTAGTGCCGCAGCAGCAGGTCCCCGACCGCCTCCCAGGTGCGCGCGGTCACCTCGGCGCGCCCGGCCTGCCCGTACCCGGCCCGCCGTGCCGGGTCGGCGGCCAGCTCGGCGACCGCCCGGGCCACCGCCGCGGCGTCCCGGGGCGGCACCAGCAGGCCGGTGCGGTGGTGGGCGACCAGGTCCAGCGGGCCGCCCGCCGCGGGGCCGATCACCGGCACGCCGCTGGCCATCGCCTCCTGGATGGTCTGACAGAAGGTCTCCAGCGGACCGGTGTGCACGAAGACGTCCAGGGTGGCGAAGCAGCGCGCGAGCTCGTCCCCGGTGCGCCGGCCGAGGAACACGGCGCCCGGCATCGAGGCCTTCAGCCCGGGCGCCGAGGGGCCGTCCCCGACGACCACCACCCGTACCCCGGGCAGCGCCGAGGCCGGCGCCAGCAGGTCGACCCGCTTCTCCGGCGCCAGCCGTCCGACGTACCCGACCAGCACCTCCCCGCCCGGGGCCAGCGCCCGGTGCAGCGCCTCGTCCCGGTGCCGGGGGTGGAACCGCACCGAGTCCACTCCGCGCGGCCACAGCTGCACCCTCGGCACCCCGTGCGCGGTGAGGTCCTGGGCGGCGGGGGTGGAGGGCGCCAGGGTACGGGCGGCCGCGCGGTGCACGGCCCGGATCCGCCGCCAGGCGGCGGCCTCCCCGAGCCCCCGCCCGGCCCGGTAGGCGTGCGCGTACCCGGCCAGATCGGTCTGGTAGACGGCGACGGCGGGCACCCCGAGCCGCGCCGCGACCTGCATCCCGCGCGCGCCGAGCACGAACGGGCTGGCCAGGTGGACGAGGTCCGGCCGGTGTCCGGCGACGGCGGCCGCCAGCTGCCGACTGGGCAGGGCGATCCGTACCTGGGGGTATCCCGGCAGCGGCACCGACGGGATGCGCACCACGGGAATCTCCGGCGCCGCGCCGCCGCCGAAGGTCTCCGGCGGGCACTCGGCGCCCCGCGCCGGCGAGGGGGTGACGACAAGGGGCCGGTGGCCCCGGCGGACCAGGTGCTCGGCCGTCCGCAGCACGCTGTGGGCGACTCCGTTGACCTCGGGCGGGAAGGATTCGGTGACGATGACGACGCGCATGCCAGTGTTCTGTCCGCGTCCGGCGTGCACCCGGCCAAAGGGATCTGTCGTAGAGGCGAACGCGGGTCGGCGATTTGCACCGCCGACCCGCGCTCCGGAGCCGGGCCCGCCACACCGTCCCGTGCATCGGATCCCGGCCTGTCACACCGTCCCGCGTCCTGGCCCGTCACACCGTCCCGTGCGTCGGGGCCCGGACCGTCACACCGACCCGGCGGTCTCCTTGAGTTCCGCGTACGGCGCGAGCTTGCGGATCGACGCGATGCTCCTCAGGCAGTCGTCCTTGCTCTCCTGCGGGTCGCCGGTGACCACGATCGTCCCGTTGCTCGCCTTGAGCCGGAACCGGTGCATGCCGCCCTCGTCCACGTACAGTTCGAATTTCCCGGCCATGCCAGATACAGCCTTCCGCTCGGATGACCCCCTGGCACCGCAACCTAGGGCCCACCCCACCACGCCGCCCGCCGACCGGACCCGTTCGGGTCACACCGCCGCGCGGCGTCGCCGACCGGCCGCGCTCCCGGGCCCCGCCGGGCGACCGGGCGAGTAGGCGAACGGCCCACGCGCGGAGGCGACGGGCCGGTCCCGCCTCACCCGCGCGTGGAGTCTCCGGCCCGGGGTCCGCCACCCGACCGGAGCCGTCCGCGTCGTCAAGTGTCTTTGACGACACCTCGGTTCTCCGTGTCCGTACCGTCGGGCGCACCGCTCCTCGGGAGCCGCCGACGGCGATGACGGTGATTCGTCAACAAGTCGGGCAGTCGATAAGGTGCGTAGTCAACTGCCGCGCCTCGCACCTGAGGCCCGGTCAGGATGCGCGCCCTGGTGGGGCGGAGCTCCGCCGTGCCCGTCCGTGAACCTGACCGGTCGAGCCGTCGGGCACGGGCGCGGTCTTCGCGGTCGGGCCGACCGGCGCCGCCCGCTCGGGATCAGGAGGAATGCATGGCACAGATCATCGCCGAGGTGTCGCGGACGTTCAACGAGTACCTGCTGCTCCCGAACCGGACTCGGACCGACTGCGGGCCCGCGGCCGTTGATCTTCGGACGCCCCTGGTGCGGCACCGGGTGGGCGAGGCCTCGGCGATCGAGCTGCACGCCCCGTTCGTGTCGGCGATCATGCAGGCGGTCAGCTCCCCGGAGCTCGCGATCGCGCTGGCCCGCAACGGCGGTCTGAGCTTCATCCACCACAACCAGCCGGTCGAGGAACAGGCGGCGGCCGTCCGGAAGGTGAAGAACTTCAAGGCCGGTTTCGTCACCAGCGACACCAACGTCCGGCCCGACGACACCCTCCGCGACCTGGTCGCGGTGATGCGCCGGACCGGCCACAGCACCGCCGCCGTCACCCACGACGGGACGGCGACCGGGCGCCTGCTCGGCCTGGTGACCTCGCGCGACTTCCACCCCCAGCGGCACGACCTCGACGGCCCCGTCAGCGGCCGGATGACCCCCCTCGGCGAGCTGCCCCACGCGGGCGGCGACGTCACCCTCTCCGAGGCGAACGCGAGGCTGTGGGAGGAGCGGCTGGACTGCCTCCCGGTGCTGGACGGAGAGGGGCACCTCCAGCACCTGGTGTTCCGGTCCGACTACGCGGACAACAAGCGCTTCCCGAACCAGGTCGTGGACGGCGGCAAGCGCCTGCGCGTGGGCGCGGGCGTCAACACCCACGACTACCGCGAGCGGGTTCCGGCCCTGTTGGAGGCGGGCGTGGACGTCCTGTGCTTCGACTCGTCCGACGGCTACAGCGACTGGCAGGCGGAGGCGCTGACCTGGACGAAGAAGAACTACCCGGAGATCCCGATCGGCGGCGGCAACGTGGTGGACGGCGAGGCGTTCACGTTCCTCGCCGAGGCCGGCGCCGACTTCGTGAAGATCGGTGTGGGCGGCGGCTCCATCTGCATCACGCGCGACCAGAAGGGCATCGGCCGGGGCCAGGCCAGTGCCGTCCTCGACGTCGCCGCCGCCCGGGACGCCTTCCTGGAGCGCACCGGCGACTACGTGCCGCTCTGCTCCGACGGCGGCCTGGTGGAGGACTACCACGTGGCCCTGGCGCTGGCGATGGGCGCGGACTTCGTCATGATGGGGCGGTACTTCGCCCGCTTCGACCAGGCGCCCGGCGCGAAGGTCCCGACCAGGGACGGCTTCGTCAAGGAGTACTGGGGCGAGGGCTCCAACCGTGCCCGCAACTGGCAGCGCTACGGCCAGGGCGGCCAGGGACTGGTCTTCGAGGAGGGGGTCGACGGCTACGTTCCCTATGCCGGCGACCTCAACGAGGGCCTGGCCACCACCATGGCGAAGATCAAGTCCACCATGGTCTCCTGCGGTTCCGTGACGCTGCCGGAGTTCCAGTCCACCGCGCGGCTGACCCTGGTGTCCGAGCAGAGCTTCCAGGAAAGCCATGCGAGCGTCACCCTGCGGGACACCTCCGGGACGGTCGCCTGAGCAACGGCGTGAGCGGTTGCGACGCGGAACCCCGCTGAAGGGACCCCGCGGGCGTACCCGCGACGAACGGGCCGACGACGAACGGCCCCGCGGGCGACCGGGCCCGTGCATGACCGGACCCGCGGGTGATCGAGAGCCGGGGGCTCGACCACCCGCGGGTCCGGTGCCGTCAGCCGGCGAGGTGGGCGTCGAGCCACCCCGGGAACTCGGTCAGGTCCTTCAGGACGACGTCGGCACCCGCCTCGCGCAGTTGGTCCGCGGTGAACGGCCCGGTGGCCACGGTCACCGCGAGGGCGCCGCCGGCCCGCGCCCCGGTGATGTCGCCGAGGTGGTCGCCGACGTAGACGGAGGCGCCCTGCTCCCGCAGGACGGCGCCCTTGCGGTCGGCGAAGACCGAGCCGAAGACGTCGTCGACCTTGATGCCGAGCGCGGCGAGGTTCAGCCGGGCGTTGGGCTCGAACTTGCCGGTGACGACGATCGTCCGACCGCCGTGCCGGTGGACGGCGGCGATCGCCTCCAGCGCGCCGGGCAGCAACTCGCCCACCGGGGCGCCGTATTGGGGGAACAGCGCCCGGTACCGGTCGGCGGCCGCGTCCACCTCGTCGGCGGGGAACCAGTTGGCCAGCTCCTCCTCGATGGGCGGGCCGACGCGGGTGATCGCCAGGTCGCTGTCGATGGCGACCCCCGTCTCGGCCGCCACCATGTCCAGCACCGCCTTGATGCCCGGCCGGCCGTCGGCCAGCGTCATGTCGAGGTCGAACCCTATGGTCAGTGCGGGTGCGGGGGACGCGTTCTCGGTCGTGTTCATGGCAGCAATGATCCGACCAAGCTTGTGGCGAAGCAAGTTTGAGACTTCGTCAGACATGAGGGGACTGATGTTTGGCGACAGGTCGGGTTCCCGCTGGGCGCGTCGGGGAGCCGCAGGCGGCCGACTCCGGCAAACCGCCCGCAATCCGGCAGACCCGATGATTTCGACGCCAATGCCGGTGCGGCCAGGGCATTTTCGGCCTGACTCACCGTCAATTGTTGTTTCCCTCTGGATGAAAGACCAGGCGATCTTGCCGAGGGGTCGCCCGCGATGTAGCTTCGTCTGTAGCGTCATGAACACGCCAGCTAGCGGTGCGGAATCAACCGGGGGGCTGTGTTTGCCGATGAAGTTCTGGTGTTGACCAGTGATCCGACTGCCACGGGCTGCGTGAACGTGCCCAGGGGGCTCCCGGCTCTGGAAGAGCCCGCCGATGAGATTTCCGGCGTAGGAGAACCGTTTCCCCGGGCAGGCGCATCGGCCGCTTCGGCACGATGGCGGATCGTCCCCCTCACTCTGCAAATCCGGAACCACTTTCAGTAGCAGGCCTTTCCTGGCGTGCCCGCGTGCTCACGTACCCGCGTGCTCACGTGCTCACGTGCCCGACTGCTCACGGGCTCGAGCGCTCGCCGGGACCTTTCACTGTCGTACGGCAGCAAGGAGGACTCATGAAGACCGGTCATCAGCGGGACGGCGAATCAACGGTTCCAGTGTTCAAGGACTTCCGGGCCGGTGTGGCGTTTCGCGACGTCATGCCCGTCCTGGCCAGCCGGGAGTCCTTCGGTGCGGCGATCGACGGCCTCACGGAGTGGTCGACTCCACTCGCCCCGGACTACGTCGCCGGCATAGACGCGCGCGGCTTCATCCTCGGTGGGGCCCTGGCGGACCGCCTGGGCTGCGGCTTCCTGGCCATTCGCAAAGAGGGGAAGCTGCCGGGCGAGACGGTGGGGCGGACGTTCTCCGGCGAATACTCGACCGACCGGATCGAGATTCGCAAGGACCTGGTGCCGCCCGGTGCCCGGGTCCTCATCCATGACGACATCGTCGCGACCGGGAACTCGGTGGCGGCCGCCGTGGAAATGCTCGAGGAGCTGGGCGCCACGGTGGTCGGAATCACGTGCTTGATCGAGAAGTCGTTCCTGAAGGGAAGGTCGCGCGTGAGCGTGCCTCTCTTCTCGGTCTATTCCTTCGACGCGTAAGGGAGTTGCTCGTGGCAGTGGAAACAGCACGGCAGACGTCGGTCCAGGAACGCCTCACACAATTATGGGCCGCCCGGCTGGAGATCTCGTCGATCGGCCTGGACGAGGACTTCTTCGAACTCGGCGGCGACTCGCTGACCGCCGCGGAACTGCAGGGGGACATCGACCGGGAATTCGGGGTGGAGGTGTCGGCCACGACCCTCTTCCTGTCGCCCACCATCGCGGAGTTGACCCAGGTGATCGAAGAGGCGGTGGCGGCGGCCCGGCCCGGGACGGCCGAGGCGTACCCGGGAGGCCGGCAGTGAGCACCGGCACGGCGGGAGACCTCACCGATCCCGCGCTCTACTCCCAGGGCGAACCGCACGAGGTCTGGCGCCGCCTCCGCGAACACGACCCGGTCCACTGGCAGCCGAACTCCGGCCGTGGCGGCGGCTACTGGGTCGTCACCCGGTACGCCGACGTCGAGCGGGTGCTGCACGACTACTCCGCCTTCACCTCCGAGCGGGGCACCCTGCTCAACCTGCTCGGCCGAGGCGACCCGGCGGCCGGGAAGCAGCTGGCGGCGACCGACCCGCCGCACCACGACCGGGCGCGGATCCCGCTCAAGCAGGCCCTCGCCGTCAAGCCGCTCGCCTCGTTCTCCGACCGGATCCAGGCCGGCATCCGTGACCTGCTCGCCCCCGGAGCCGACGGGCAGCCCTTCGACTTCGCGGTCGCGATGGCCCGGCTGCCCCTGGTCGCCCTCAGCCCCATCCTCGGGCTGCCCGCAGAGGACCACGAGCGCCTCATCCGCCTGGCCATGATGTCAACGGCGGAGGAGGACCCGGAGTTCCAGCTGCCGGGCGGCGTGGAGCCGACCCTCAAGCGCGGCCACCGGGAGATCTTCGCCTACTTCTCGGACCTGGTCCGGGCCCGGCTGCGGGATCCCGGCGACGACCTGATCAGCGTGCTGGCCGAGACCGAGGTGGACGGCGAGCCCATCTCGACCGGCTCGGTGATCTCCAACTGCTACAGCATGTTGCTGGGTTCGGCCGGAACGCTGCCGCACGTCCCGATCGCCGCGATCGTCGAACTGGCCGGCAGCCCGCGGTACGAGGACTGGGCCTCGCACCCGGAGCTGCTGGACTCCGGCATCGAGGAGGCCCTGCGCTGGGCCACGCCGGCCAGCAACTTCATGCGTTACGCGCTCCAGCCGGTCGAACTCTCCGGCGTGCGGATCGCCGAGGGCGACGCCGTGGTCGCCTACCTCGCCTCGGCCAACCGGGACGCCGAGGTCTTCCCCGACCCCGACGTGTTCGACATCCGGCGCCGCCCCAACCGGCACCTCGCCTTCGGGGTCGGCCACCACTACTGCGTCGGCTCGCACCTCGCCCGGCTGGCCCTGCGCCTGCTGTTCACCGAGCTGTTCGCGACGTTCTCCTCGATCGAGGTGGTCGGCGGGATCGAGCGGATGCACTCGACGTTCCTGGCCGGCTTCAAGCGGGTGCCCGTCGCGGGCGTGCCCCGCGGGGCCACCGTGAAGGGCTGAGGCGGATGACCCACTGGGTACCGGACCTGCCGGTCGTGCCGCTCGACGCCCCGCCGCACATCCTCGACCTGGTCGAACCGTTCCGGGGCCGGGGCGCGGCGGTCGTGGACGCCGGGGGATCGCTCGACCACGCCGAGCTGGACGAGCGGTCCGCCGTGGTCGCCACCGCGCTGCGGGCCGCCGGGGTGGAGCCGGACAGCCCGGTCGTCGTGCACGCGCGGCTGTCCCGCTGGGCGGTCGTCGCCATGCTCGGGGTGCTGCGGGCCGGAGCGCGGTACGTCCCCGTGGACGCGGGGTTCCCGGTCGCCAGGCAGCGCTACATCGCGGAGGCCAGCGGCGCGCGGTTCGCGGTGTCGGAGCCCGGGCTGGACGTCCGGCTCGACGGCCTCCGCACGGTGCCGGCCGACACCGACGGCCCCCGGGGCGGGACCGTCCGCGGCACCCTGGCGTACACCTGCTTCACCAGCGGGTCGACCGGCCGGCCGAAGGGCGTCACGATCTCCGCCGCCGCGCTGGCGGCCTCGACCGCGGCCCGGCTCGCGTACTACCCGACGCCGGTCTCCACCTTCCTGCTCTGCTCGTCGATCTCCTTCGACAGCTCGGTCGCCGGCATCTACTGGACCCTGGCCTGCGGCGGCCGACTGGTCATCCCGAGCGACCGCCCGGCGGACCTGCTGGCGGTCGGCCGGGCCGCGCGGGACCACCGGGCGTCGCACCTGCTCATGCTCCCGTCGCTCTACGACATCGCCCTGCGCGGCGGCCTCGCCGAGCGGGCCGACACGCTCTCCACGGTGATCGTCGCCGGGGAGGCCTGCCCGCCCGACCTGGTCCGGCAGCACTTCGACGCGCTCCCGCGCACCCGGCTCTACAACGAGTACGGCCCGACGGAGTGCACGGTGTGGAGCGCGGTCCACGAGTGCACCCCGGCGGACGCGGACCTCCCGGACGTGCCGATCGGCGGCGCCGTCCCCGGGACCAGCCTCTACGTCCGCTCCGCCGACGGCGCCGCCGTGCCGCCCGGGGAGCCCGGGGAGCTCCACATCGGCGGCCCGGGCCTCGCCGAGCCGGCCCGCGAGCTCTACCGCACGGGGGACATCGTGTCCGTCACCGCCGGGGCCGAGCTGCGCTTCCACGGCCGGGCCGACCACCAGCTCAAACTCGGCGGGATGCGCGTCGACCGCTCCGAGATCGAACAGGCGCTGCGCACCCACCGGGACGTGGCGGCGGCCGCGGTCGGCGTCTGCACCGTCCAGGGGCGGAAGAAGGTGGTCGGCTTCGTCAGCCCGACCACCGGGGAGGTCGACCGGCGCAGCCTCCGGGCGCACCTCATCGAACGCCTGCCGGCCGTCGCCGTACCGAGCCGCATCGTGGCGCTGCCGCGGCTGCCCGTGCTGCCCAACGGCAAGGTCGACCACGGCGCGATCGACGAGCTGGCCCACGACACGCTGCTGCAGAAGAACTGACCGACGGAAGGAGGTGGGGACGACCGTGGCAGCACCCCGTTGGCTGATGTGCCGTCAGCGTCGCCCCGACGCCGCCCTGCGCCTCTACTGCTTCCCGCACAGCGGCGGTTCGCCCGGCGAGTACCTGCGCTGGGCGGACCGGCTGCCCGCCGAGGTCGAGGTGTGGGGTGTCCAACTCCCGGGCCGCGGAAGCAGGATGCGCGAGCCGGCCATGACCGACCTGCGGGAGCTGGTCGGCGCGTTGACGGAACAGGCCGAGTTCACCGGCCCGTACGCCTTCCTCGGGCACAGCCTCGGCGCGATCGTCGCCTACGAGACGGCCGTCGCGCTGCGGGCGCTCGGACGCCCGGAGCCGGAGCGGCTCATCGTGTCCGTGAACGGCCCCCCGCACCTGCACCGCCCCGGACTGCCGCTCCACCTCCTCGACGGCGTCGACTTCGTCCCCCGGGTCGAGGAGCGGTACGGGCCGCTGCCGCCGGAACTCGGGAACGACCCGCGGATGCGCGAGCTGTACCTGGCCAACCTGCACGCGGACCTGACCGTCGTCGCGACCTACCGGCACGTCCCGACCGCCCCGCTGAGCTGCCCCGTCCTCGCGCTCGGCGCCACCGACGACTGGGAGGACGAGGGCCGGCTGCGCGAGTGGGGCCGGCACACCACCGGCCCGTCCGACGTCCGGATCCTTCCGGGCGGCCACTTCTACTTCCGGGACCACCCGGACCTCTTCTTCGACTGCCTGACGGACAGCCTCGGCGCCCTCACCGGTGCCCCGGCCGTCCGTTCGGCACCCGACCCCAAGGGAGCGCCGTGACCAGCCAGACCATCGACCTGCGGAGCGACACCGTCACCAGGCCCAGCGCGGCCATGCGAGCCGCCATGGCCGCCGCCGAGGTCGGCGACGACACCCTCGGCGACGACCCCACGGTGATCCGGCTGGAACGGATGCTCGCCGACGCCTTCGGGTTCACCGGCGCGCTGTTCCTGCCCAGCGGGGTCATGGCCAACCAGCTCGCGCTCCGGCTGCTGGTGCCGCCCGGGCAGGAGCTGCTGGCCGACGCCGGCGCGCACTTCCTGCTCTACGAGGACGGCGGAGTCGCCTGGCACGGCGGGATCCTGACCCGGACGACGGTCTCCGAGGACGGCCTGATCGACCCGGAGGTGCTCGCCCGGATGATCCGTCCCGCCACCGCCTACGGCAGCGGGACCCGGGCGGTGGCGGTGGAGAACACCCACAACGCCGCCGGCGGCGTGGTGTACCCGCTGGCCGCGCTGGAGGAGATCCGGCGGGTCACCCGCGAGGCCGGGGTCACGGTGCACTGCGACGGCGCCCGGATCTGGAACGCCCACGTCGCCAGCGGCGTCCCCTTCGAGGCCTACGGAGCCTGTTTCGACACGCTGTCCCTCTGCTTCTCCAAGGGGCTCGGCGCGCCCGCCGGCACCGTGCTGCTCCTGGACGCCGACCGCGTGGAGGAGGCCCGGGTCATGCGGCACCGGATGGGCGGCTCCATGCGGCAGACCGGGATCCTGGCCGCCGCCGCCATCCACGCCTTCGAGCACAACATCGGGCGGATGGCCGAGGACCACGCGAACGCGGCCCTGATCGCCGGTCTGCTGCGCGACGGCGGACTGGACGTCCGGGAGCCGCAGACCAACCTGGTGTTCGTGGAAGTGCCCGACGCGGCAGGGGTGCAGGAGCTCTGCGCGGCGTCCGGCGTTAGGGTCTCGGTGATGGGACCGCAAACGGTCCGCCTGGTGGCCCACTTGGACGTCGACAAGCAGCAGTGCGAGCGGGCGGCACTGACGGTCGCCGAGGCTGTCGCCCAACTGGCCACGGGCAACTGAGCACGTGTAGGAGCAGCTTGAGATGTCGTTCCGAGTGTGGCTGTCGGCCAGGTTCTTCCTGTTCTTCCTGACCTGGAGCTCGTACCTCTCCTACTGGGGGGTCTGGCTGCTCGCTTCCGGTTTCGGACCGACGGAGGTCACCGCGGTCATCACCGCCGGTCTGCTGTCGCGCTCGGTCTCCATCGCCGTCGTCTTCCCGGTGCTCTGCCGGACGGTCCCGCTCCGGAGACTGTCGCAGCTGCTCGCCTGGACGGCGACGGCGCTCAGCCCGCTCTATCTGACGCACCCTCAGTTCGCTTCCATGATGGTGGTGTCGGTGCTCGTCGGCGTCAGCTACCCGCTGCTGATGCCGTTGAGCGAGACCCTCGCGACCATCGGCGCGGCGAACGGGCAGGTCGACTACGGGAGCGTCCGCTACTTCGGTTCGGCGGGGTTCCTCTTCGGCCTGGGCGTGTCCGGCGTGGTCGGGCGGACGGTCGGCAGCGGCGCGCTGGTGGGGGTCTTCGTCGTCGGGTGCCTGCTGCTAGCGCTGGCGGACCTGGCGCACCCCGTCGGGTTCCCGACGGTGGCGACCGTGGCCGGCGGCGGCCGAGGCCGCCTGCTGCGCAACCGCGTCTACGCGCTCGGCCTGGGCAGTTCCGTGCTGCTCCAGGGCGCGCACGCGGCCTACTACGCCTTCGGCGTCGAGTACTTCGGCCGGCTCGGCGTGTCGAGCATCAACGTCAGCCTCATGCTGGCGCTGGCCGTGGGGTGCGAGCTGCTCCTGTTCAAGTACGCGGGGCCGATGCTCGGCCGCTACCCGGTCCCGGTCCTCTTCGCCGCCGCCGCGGTGCTCTCGGTGCTGCGCTGGGGCCTGCTCGCGGTGCCGATGCCGCTGGTGTGCGTCGTGCTCACCCAGACGCTCCACGCGGGCACCTTCGCGCTGACCCACGTCGCGCACGCGCGCTGCGTGCAGGGCCACGTCCCCGAGGACCTCTGGTCGGACGCCCAGGCGCTCTACGCCGGGTTGGCCATCGGCCTCGGTGTCGCCGCCGTCACCGCCGTCACCGGCCCGCTCTACGCGGCCTCCCCGCACTGGGCGTTCCTGGCGATGGCCGCGGTCTGCCTGCCCTGCTTCCTGCTGGTCCGGTGGCAGGTCAGGCTGCTGCGGGACGGGGCGGAGGTTCCCGAGCGGGTCGCGTGAGCGCGCCGTCCGGGTGCCGCCGCGCCGCTGTACCGGCGTACCCGGGCGGGGCGCGTACGGCACCGCGGCCCGGCGCGGGGTGAGCGCCGGGCCGCGGGGGCCGCGGGGTTCAGCAGTTGGCGAGGATGCCGGTGAGCGCGTTCTTCTCGGCGCTGTCCACGCTCAGGCCGTAGTACTGCTTCACCTGCACCCAGGCGCGGGCGTAGGTGCAGCGGTAGGAGGCCTGGGGGAGCCACTCGGCCGGGTCGCGGTCGCCCTTGGAGCGGTTGCTGCTCGCGGAGACCAGCAGCAGCTGGGGGCGGGTGACGTCGTTGGCGAAGGCCTGGCGCTGGGGGGTGGTCCAGGCCCAGGCGCCGGAGGCCCAGGCCTCGGAGAGCGGCACCAGGTGGTCGACGTCGAAGGAGGAGGCGTTGGTGGTGGTCGCGCCGTCGTACGGCGAGGACCAGTTGCCGCTGGTGGCCTTGCAGGAGGTGTCGGTGGCGACGTTGCTGCCGTCCCGCTTGACGACCCACTCGCGGGTGTCGCAGGTGCCGCTGACGGTGATCCAGGTCGGGAACAGCGTGCGGTCGTAGGTGTCGCCGTGGGTCTCCGCGGTGGCGGGCATCGCGGCGAGGTACGTGCGGGCGGTGGCCGCGGAGATCGGGGTCGGCAGGGCGGCCTGGGCGGGGGTGCCGGCCGTGACGACGGTCACGGCGGCGAGGACGGCGGCCACCGGTATGCAGGACAGGAACCGGCGTGCGGGTGCGCTGGGGGCCATGGCGGACGCTCCATCATCAGATCGGATGAACTGCTGAATTGCGTGCGCCAGTGTGGCGATTCGATGACCTACGCGGGTAGACCCGGGAAGTGAAATCCTCGTGCACATCGGACGTGCACCGGACAAGTCCGGCGCGCGCCACGGAGGTTCACGAGGATTTCAGGGGATGTGTCGGCTTCTCCGACTGCCGCCGGGAGTTCAGTCGCGGCGCCGGCCCGCCATCCAGACGTAGACCAGGATGCCCGCGAACAGGAACAGGACGCCCTGGTAGACGGCGGCGTAGCCGGCCCCGGCGAGCAGCCAGATCGAGAAGGCGAAGGCGCCCAGGCCGAGGACGGCGTCGCGCACCAGCCGCCCGCCGTCGACCTTCTCGCCGGCCCCGCGCACCAGCCAGTACAGCTGGGCGGCGGTGGAGAGCAGGTACGGCACCGTCGCGGTGAAGGTGGTGACCAGCACCAGCATGTCGAAGGCGCCCTTCGCGCCGCTGGCGAAGTTGAGCACGGTCAGCGCCGAGGCCAGCGCCACGCTGACCAGCACGCCGAAGGTCGGCACCCCGCGCCGCTCCTTGCCGAAGGCGGCCGGGAACAGGCCGTCCTTGGCGGCCGCGTACGGGGCCTGGGCGGAGAGCAGGGTCCAGCCGTTGAGGGCGCCGGTCATCGAGACCAGCGCGGCGACGGCGATCGCCGTGCCGCCCCAGGTGCCGCCGAACATCGCGTTCACGGCGTCCGAGAACGGCGCGGCGGAGTGGACGAGCTGCTGGTGCGCCACGGTGCCGAACACCGCGAGGGTGCCGAGCAGGTAGACCACCGCCGCACCGGCCGTCCCGAGCACGCTGGCCCGGCCGACGTTGCGCTCCGGGTCGCGGACCTTGCCGGCGCTCATCGCCGCCGACTCCACACCCAGGTAGCTGAACAGCAGGATCGCCGCGGCGGCGGACATCCCGCCGGCCCAGCCCTGGCCGCTGGCGTCGAAGGGCCCGAGGTTCTTCGGGTCGAAGAAGAACAGCCCGCCCACCGCGACCAGCAGCAGCGGGACGAACTTCAGCACGGTGGAGACGAGTTGGACCGCCCCGACGTAGCGGGTGCCGGCCAGGTTGGCCAGCGCCGGCAGCCACTGGAAGGCCAGCGCGGCGGTGATCTCCAGCGGGATGGAGTGGTGCAGCGGCAGCAGCACGTCCAGGTACCCGACGGCGGCCACGGCGAGCGCGGCGTTGCTGACCCAGGTGGTGATCCAGTACGACCAGGCGGACAGGAAGCCGGCGAAGTCCCCGAAGGCCTCGCGGGCGTAGACGTACGGTCCGCCGGTGCGCGGGTTGCGGCGGGCCAGCTGCCCGAAGACCAGCGCCAGCGCGATCGCGCCCACGGTGAGCACCACGAAGGCGACCAGGCTGACCGTGCCGAACGGGGCCACGGCGGCCGGGATCATGAAGATGCCGCCGCCGATGATGTTGCCCATCACCAGGGCGGTGGCGGTCGTCAGCCCGAAGCGGCGGCCGCCCTTCCGCGGCGTCGGGCCGGTCGGTGCGGTGCCGGTGGGCGGGGAGCCGGCCGGCCCCGGGGTCTCCGGGCCGCTCGGTCGGGTCGCCTGCCGGGGTGCGGCGGGACTGGTCTGCATGAGGGTGGTGCGCCTTTCGTGGTGCTGCTCCTGCTGCCGCCGGGTTGCGCGGCCGCGCTCGCTGCTGCTCCCGCCCGGTGGAGCGGTGGAGCGCCATGGAGCGACCGTTCATGCTCGGACCGGGCGGCACTGTGCACCAAATCGACGGGATTTGTTCAGTTCGCCGGGTCCATCACCGCAAGACTTGCGGTCGCGGGGCGGCCGGACGGGTACTCGTCCGGCGCCCTCCTCGCGGCTGTTCGACCGGATTCACGGACGTACGCCCGGATTCGTCCGGTCGGGGGAGTTGCCTCACCCGATTGCCTCAGCCCGGTTGCGGCGCGCGCCCGAAGCCGTGCGTTCGTGTGCCAACGTGGGCGCGGCGCCTCCCCGGTGGGGCGCGCCCAGCCCGTCGGGCGGCCGAACCGGCCGGTCGGGGGCGCGGGTTGAGGACCAGAGACGAACCAAAGGACAGCAGATGTCGCTTCGTGGGAAGATCCGCAAGCTCGCCGTGATCGTCGCCGTGGCCGGTGCCGTGGTGGCGGTCCCGACCTCGGCCATGGCGGGGGGCTTCGCTCCGACGCAGTCGGAGGGGCAGAGCCTGGAGTCCGGCTCCGCGGGCGTCGGCCTGTTCGGCCCGCACGCCACCTGGTTCAACTTCGCCGAGCACGGCGAGAGCGACTGCGGCTGCTGATCCCCTCCGCACCCCGAGCCCGGAGGCCGTCCGTCGGCCTCCGGGCTCACCGCTGTCCGGCGACGGGAGGCCCCGGGCTCACGGCCGCCCGGCGGCAGCGGCCTCCAGCAGCCTCGCGGCGCGGGCCCCGGTGCCCCGGACCGCCGCCCGCTCCCGCAGCTCCTTCAGCACCGCGATGTCCATCGCGTGCCCGGTGCCGTCCCCGCCGTGCTTGCGGTCCGGGGTCTCCACCACCAGCGGCACCCCGGCCGTCTCCGGGTGCTCGAACAGCTCGCGGAAGGGCTCGGCGCCGATCATCCCGGCGCCGATGTTGGCGTGCCGGTCCTTGCGGGCGCCGACGACGTCCTCGGAGTCGTTGGCGTGGATCAGCCGCAGCCGGCCCGGCCCCGCGGCGGCGGCCAGGGCGTCCAGGGCGGCCGTCACCCCGCCCGGCTCCGCCAGGTCGTGCCCGGCGGCGAAGGCGTGGCAGGTGTCCAGGCAGACCCCCACCTTCGGGTGATGGTCCAGCGCCTCCATGTACGCGGCCAGCTCCTCCAGCCGCGAGCAGAGCGAGCTGCCCTGCCCCGCCGTCGGCTCCAGCAGCAGCCAGGGCGCGTCGTCGCCGAGCCCGTCCAGCTCCTCCAGCAGCGGCCGGACGTCCGACCGGACCTGCGCCATCGCCTCGGCCCGGCGCGAGCCGCCGCCGGGCGCGCTGCCGACCGCCGAGCCGGTGTGCAGGACGACGCCGAGCGCGCCGATGGCGTGGCCGCGGCGCAGCGAGTGCCGCAGCGAGTCGGCCGAGCGCTCCCGGGTGGCCGGGTTGTCCGAGCCGAAGTTGATCAGGTACGGGGCGTGCACCCAGGCCGGGACGCCCCGCTCGGCGCAGGCGGTGCGGAACTCCTCGTCCTGCGCCGGGTTGCCCGGGGGAGTGGCCCAGCCGCGCGGGTTGGCCACGAACACCTGGACCGTCTCCGCACCGACCCGGCCCGCGTACGCCAGGCCGGTGCCGGCCAGCCCGCGACCGGCCACCGGGACGTGCGCGCCGATCGGGTTGCGGAGGGCGGCGACGGACGGTACGGGTGCGGTGGTCATGGCCCCGAGCATGCCACGCGCCCGGCCCCGGTCGTCGGGCGGGCCGGTTCGGGAGGTCCGGCGGCCGGGCTCCCGGCGGCCCGAGGAAAAGGTTCTCTGTGCTCGATCGAGTGAATCCCGCCTGGAAACCGGGGACCGTGCCGTCCGCATCCGTCACGATCCGGGACCAGAGGACCGCACGACCACCGAGGAGGCAGCCGTGACCACCGCCGAGCCGGCCGAGACCGTCGACCTGCGTGCCGACCACCTGATCCGCGACCCCTTCGCCGCCTTCGCCGACCTGCGCGAGCGCGCCCCGCTCGCCCGCGCCACCATCCCCGGCGTGGAGCCGTTCTGGATCGCCGTCCGCTACCAGGACGTCCGCACCGTGCTGTCCGACCCGCGCTTCGTCAACGACGTGAACGCCGTCGACGGCCCCGTTCCCGACCACCTGACCGCAGACCGGCTCGCCGCCGACGGCCCGACTCCCGACGGGACCGCCACACCCGTCCCCGTGCACCGCACCGAGCAGGTCTGGCGCGCTCGGGGTATGCCGCCCGAGTGCGCGCAGTACCTGCGCGCCGGGGTCTTCGCCGCGGACGGCGCCCGGCACCGCCGGATGCGCGGTCTGGTGCACCCGGCCTTCACGGCCGGCGCCGTGGAGCGGCTGCGCCCCCGGATCGAACGGCTCGCCGAGGAGTACGCCCGGGCGCTGCCCGACCACGCCGACCCGGACGGCGTGGTCGACCTGGTCGCGCACTTCGCGTACCCGCTGCCCGTCACGGTGATCTGCGAGCTGCTCGGCATCCCCGAGTCCGACCGCCCACAGTGGCGCCGCTGGAGCTCCTACCTCGGCCGGGGCGCCGGGCCCGGCCTGGACGAGGCGTTGCGCGCCATGGTCGCCGCCGCCCGCTCGCTGGTCGAGCTCCGCCGGGGCGAACCCGCCGACGACCTGCTCTCCCGACTGGCGGCCGCGGAGGGCGACAGCCTCGCCCCGGTCGAGACCGTCTCGCTGATCCTCAACCTGGTCGTGGCCGGGCACGAGACCACCGCCACCCTGATCGGCAACGGCACGGCCGCGCTGCTCGCCCACCCCGAACAACTGGAGCTGCTCCGGGTCGACCCGGGCCGGCTGCCCGCCGCCGTCGACGAGCTGATGCGCTGGTGCGGCCCGACGATCGGTGGGGTGCCGCGCTACGCGACGGAGGACCTCACGCTGGCCGGCACCCTGGTCCGCAGGGGCGAGGCGGTGATGCCGATCCTGGCCGGAGCCAACCACGACCCGCGGGCCTATGCCGAGCCGGATCGCCTGGACATCTGCCGGGCGAGCACGCCGGACCGCGCCGGGCACCACGAGGCGCACCTGGGCTTCGGGCACGGCACCCATCGCTGCCTGGGTGCGGTGCTGGCGCACCAGGAAGCGGTGGTCGCCTTCGAGACGCTGCTGCGGACGTACCCGGAGTTGGCGCTCGCGGTCGGTCCGGAGGCCGTCGAGCGCGGACCGAACCCGGCCGCCTGGCACCTCGCCGCGCTGCCCGTCCGCCTCGGGCCGCAGGCCCCGGCCCGGGCAGCGGCCGCCGGCTGAGCCGGTCCACCGGGCCGCAGGTACCCGACGTACCCGCCGCCCGGAAACCCCCGAGACACACCCCGACGCGCCCGACCGCCGCCTGCGGTCGGGCGCGTCGCGCTGCCCGCCCCTCCCGACGTCCTCCCGCCGCCCGCGGTCGTCGCGCGCCCCGCCCGACCACCCGCTGCCGCGCCACGCCGGGCCCGTCCCACCCCTGGTCGACGCCCCGTCAGCCCCGCAGCCCAGCCCTGGTGGCGGGCCCACCGGGCCGCCCGTAGCGTCGACACGGCCGCATCCACCGGCCGTCACCGCCCGCGCACAGCGCGTCAGCCCCACCGCTGGACCGAGCGGAAGACCACCGCACCCGTACGAGCGCCGCGCGCGCCGAAAGGAAACAGGTCACCACTCATGCCCACGCGACGGGTCCACCACCTCGCCGCGGCCACCGCCGCCGCCACCGCCCTGACCACCGTCCTCACCTCGCTGGCCGCCGCTCCCGCGGCCCACGCCGCCCCCCGCTTCCCGCTGCACTTCGTCCAGCCCGGCGAATCGATTCAGCAGGCCGTCGACGCCGCCCGGCCCGGCGACACCGTCCAACTGCTCCCCGGCACCTACCAGGGCAGCGTCCGCATCACCACCCCCCGCCTCACCCTGCGCGGCTTCGGCGACGAGAGCGTGATCACCCCCGGGGACGGCGGCGAGAACGCCTGCGCCACCGCCGGGCACGGCATCTGCGTGGTCGGCACCGAGGAGGACCCGCTGTCCGACGTCAGGATCGACAGCCTCGCCGTCACCGGCTTCCGCAAGAACGGCATCGACGCCAGCGGCACCACCCGCCTGACCGTCCGCGGCACCTACGTCCACGACAACGGCCAGCAGGGCATCAGCCAGGAGATGTCCACCCGCGCCGTCATCCGCGGCAACCGCTCGGCCGACAACGGCCAGTCCGGCGTCTTCCTCGCCAACTACGCCTACCGCGAGGGCGGCTCGCCCGACACCGGCGGCACCGTGGTCGAGGGCAACGAGCTGACCGGCAACCGGGTCGGCGTCACCGTCCGCCGGCTGCGCGGGCTGGCCGTCCAGTCCAACGGGATCAGCGGCAACTGCGCCGGCGTCTTCGTGGTCGGCGACGAGGGCGTGCCCCGCGCCGGGGACCTCGACGTCCGGGACAACTCCGTCATCGGCAACAACAAGTTCTGCCCGGCCAACCCGCGCCTGGGCGCCATCCAGGGAGCCGGCATCGTCCTCACCGGTACCGAGGACACCCGGGTGACCGGCAACGAGGTGCGCGACAACACCGGCACCTCGGACTTCTCCGGCGGCATCGTCCTGTTCAAGAGCGTCGTCGGCGTCGCCAACGCCCGCGCCGTGATCGCCGACAACGAGCTGAGCGGCAACGGTCCGGCCGACCTCGCCGACCGCGACTCCGGCACCGACAACACCTTCGCCCGCAACACCTGCGGGCGCTCCGAGCCGGCCGGCCGCTGCTGAGCCCCGGTACCCCCTCGCCGCCCGCCGCCGCACCAGGAACTCCCTAGGACCCGAGGAAACCCAGCCATGACCACCGCACCCGTCCATACCAGCCCCCAGGCCGCGATGCGCCTGCGCGAGCTCGTCTTCGGCGCCGCCTGCGCCGCCGCCGTCCGCGCGGCCGCCCGGCTCGGCGTCGCCGACGTGCTCGGCGACACCCCGGCCACCGTGACCGACCTCGCCGTCGCCCTCGACACCGAGCCCCGCCAACTGCGCCGCCTGCTGCGCGCGCTCGCCTGCTACGGGCTCTTCGCGCAGAGCGGCGACGACCGCTTCGAGCACACCGAGATGTCCCGGCTGCTGCGCGAGGACGCCCCCAACTCGCTGCGCTACATCTCCCTCTGGTGCACCGAGCCGTGGACCTGGGAGGCCTGGCCGAAGCTGGACGAGGCGGTCCGCTCCGGCCGCAACGTCTTCCCCGACCTGTTCGGCAAGGAGTTCTTCGACTACCTGCACAGTGACGCGGGCGACTCGGCGAAGGTCTTCGACAAGGCGATGACCACCTCCAGCCGGCAGTCCGCCGAGGACTTCGCCGACTACCTGGACCTCACCGGCATCGACTCGGTGGCGGACATCGGCGGCGGCCAGGGCCACGTGCTCGCCAGCCTGCTGGAGAAGCACCCGGCGCTGCACGGCACCCTGCTCGACCTGCCCAAGGTGGTGGCCGGCGCCGACCCCCGGCTCCAGGACGGCGGCGCCTTCTCCGCCCGGGCCCGCCTCGTCCCGGGCGACTGCCGGACGGAGATCCCGGTCCGCGCCGACCTCTACATCATCAAGAACATCCTGGAGTGGGACGACGACAGCACCCGCCGCACCCTCGCCAACGTGGTGAAGGCGGCCGGCTCCGGCGCCCGCGTGGTGGTGGTGGAGAACCTGGTCGACAACAGCCCCTCGATGCGCTTCACCACCGCGATGGACCTGATGCTGATGCTCAACGTGGGCGGTGCCAAGCACTCCGAGGAGAGCATGGTCGGGCTGATGGCGGAGGCCGGACTGGTGGTCACCGCGGTCAACCCGGTCAACCCGTACCTGCACGCCTTCGAGGCCGTCGTGAGCGGCTGAGCCGACCCCCGCACACCTCCGTACGACGAGAACGGACCGTACGACCAGAACGACCGCCGGCCCCCGGACATCGGGGGCCGGCGGTCGTCGTGCGCGGGCCGGGTCAGGCGGGGTGCGAGGACTCCAGGTGGGCGAAGACCACCACGTTGTCCAGGTAGTCCCGCCGCTTCTTGTCGTACGCGCCGCCGCAGGTGATCAGCCGGAGCTGGGCGTCGGGGGTCCTGCCGTAGACCCTGGCGTCGGGGAAGGCGTTCTTGGCGAAGGTCTCCACCGAGTCCACCGAGAACACCGCGACCGTCCCGTCCGCGCGGCTCACCTCGACCTTGTTGCCCGGCAGCAGGAAACTCAGCAGCAGGAACACCGCCGGGCCCTTGGTGGTGTCCACGTGCCCGGCCAGCACCGCGCTGCCGCGCTCGCCCGGGGTGACGCCGTCCCGGTACCAGCCGACCAGGTTCTTGTCGTCCGGCGGCGGCGCGTCGAGCTGGCCCGCGGGGTTGAGGGCCAGCTCGGTGAACGGCGCGTCGACGGCGATCTGCGGGATCCGCAGCCGGGTCGGCTTGGCGCGTTTGAGCGCCGGCGTCCCCGGGGCGGCGGCCGGGGCCGCCGGGTCCGGGGCGCCGGCCCCCGCCGGCCCGGGGACGGCCGGCGCGGCGGCCGCCGGGGGAGCGGGCCTGCCGTCCTCCGCGCCCGCGTCCGACCGGGTGTCCACCGAGTTGTAGATCAGCAGCAGCCCGACCGCTGCCGTGCCCATCCCCGCGCGCAGCAGCCGGGGCATTCCAGAGGCGGGACCGCCCGTCATTCCTCTCCTCCGCTCAACCGGTTCCGCGACGGCCCGCCGCCCCCGGTGCGCCCGCCCCGTGCGGGCGGGCGCCCGGAGGCGGCGGAAGCAGGGTGCCCGGCGTCAGGCGACCGCGCCGGGGGCACGGCGGCCGCGGCGCAGGGCGTACGCGCCCGCCCCGAGGCCGCCGAGCAGCAGCACCGCGCCGGAGGCGAGCCCGCCACCGGACAGCGCCAGGCCGCCGCCACCGGTGTGCACGCCGCCGTGCGGGGACTTGTGGTCCTCGTCCCCCCTGGCCTCGCCGCCCTTGTGCTCGTCGGAACCCTTGTGCTCGTCGCCGCCCTTGTGTTCGTCGTCGCCCTTCCGATCGTCGGAGCCCTTGTGCTCCTCGGAGGCGCCGCCCTTCCTGTCGTCGTTGCCCTTGGAGTTGTCGGAGGCCCTCTCGGTCTTCTCCTGCTTCTCCTGCCAGGTCAGGTTCTTGCCCTGGTCGGCACCGTCGGCGAAGGCGATGGGGGTACCGACGGTCAGGACGGCGGCGACGGCCGCCCCGGCGAGCAGCGTGCGTGCAGAACGCATGAGGATGATCCTTCCGGCGCGCAGGACCGCGACTGCCGACACGGTGCCGGACAAGGGGACTCGCGGGGGGTGCGCCTGATCCACCGTCATCCACCGTGCGGCCGCCTGCCACCGGAGTGTGGCAGCGCCGGTGCGCGGCGTGCGCCCTTCGGGTGGAGTCCCGGGTGTGTTCACCCGGTTGGCCGGGTGATCCGGGTGAATCCACCCGGGGGGCCGTCCGGCCGGACGCACGTGGGCCCGCCCCCGGCGCACGGCCGGGGGCGGGCCCGTCGGGTAGCCGCGGGGGCAGCGGCCCCGTCGGGGAGCCGCCGGGTCAGCGGTCCCAGCGGTAGAACTCCCGTGCCATGGCGTCCTTCGGCTCCCGCCAGGTGGCCGGGTCGTACGCCTGCACGTAGGCGGTCAGGCGGTCGCTGACGGTCCGGAACTCCGGGTGCCCGACGACCTTGGCGACGGCGGGGCCCGGCGGGCGGTCGGCCTCGATCAGGTGGAGGTAGACGTCGCCGAACTGGAAGAGGCTGCGGCCGGTGACGCCGATCAGGTGCGGCAGTTCGCCCTGGTCGGACTCGGCGAACACCTCGGCGATGTCCGGCGCGGCCTCGGGCTTCATCCGGGCGACGATCAGCGCCCGGTGCAGGCCGGTCACAGCTCCGCCGCCCGCTTCTCGACCTTCTCCCGGATCAGCTGCATCTGGATCTTCGAGTTGCGGTTGATGTGGCCGGTCATGCCCTCGTCGTCGACCGGGGCGGTCGGCTTCATGGCGAAGTCCTGGATCCAGCGCATCCTGGTGCCGGCCGGCGCCTCCGCGTACTCCCAGCGGATCTCCATGAACTCGAACGGGCCGGGCTCGACCCGGCGGGCGCGCACCGCGAGCGCGTCCCGGTCGGTCTCCCGCTCGGAGACCCAGCTCCACACCTGGCCGTTCTCGTCCGGGTGCATGGTGAGCCGGAACCGGACGAGTTCGCCCTGCCGGTCCAGCACCTCCACCGAGGCGTACTCGCTGAACAGCTGCGGCCAGTTCTCCAGGTCGTTGGTCATCTCCCAGACCAGGTCGAGCGGGGCGGCGATGACGATCTCGTTGTCGGTGTGTCCGGGCATCTCAGGCACCAGCCTTCGTGGCGAGGGAGGAGTTGACCAGTTCCAGGAACTCGGCCGGGGTCTTGGCCGACTCGGCGCCCGAGGTGACCTTGAGGCCGTGCCGGTTCTCCAGCTCGCCGACCACGCCGAGCAGGCCGAGCGAGTCGACGCCGAACGTGTCGAACTCCGCGCCCGGCCGCGCCAGGTCGCCCGGGTCGACGGTGACGCCGGCCCGGGACTGGAGCAGGACGGCGAGTTCCGGATAGCTGAGGGTGTTGCTCACGGGTGTCCCTTTCGGAGGTGTGACGGGGTGGTGCGGGGCGGTGGTCCGGGCGGCGGTTCAGGGCCGCCAGCGCCGGACCACCAGCGCGGAGTTGGAGCCCATCAGCCCGCGGCTGACCACCAGGGCGGTGTTCAGTTCGGCCGGGCGGGCGCGGCCGGTCACCAGGGCGAGGTCGTGGCAGACCTCGGTGACGTTGGGGGTGGGCGGCAGCACGCCGTCCTCCATGGCCAGCACGGCGGCGGTCACGTCGAGCATCGGGGCGCCGCAGTAGGCGCGCCCCGTACCGGTCTTGGGCGCGGTGACCGGGACGCGTTCGGCGGCCGGGCCGAGCGCGTCGGCGAGCGCCAGGGCCTCGGCCCGGTCGGCCTCCGGCACCCCCAGGGCGTCCGCGAAGACCACGTCGATCTCCTCGGGCGCGATGCGGGCCTCGTCCAGCGCGATCCGGATGGCGGCCGCCAGCCCCTCCCGGGACTCCGCCCAGCGGGAGGCCCCGGTGAAGGTCGCGCCGTGGCCGACCAGTCGGGCCCGGATGCGGGCGCCGCGCAGGAGGGCCGCCTGCTCGTCCTCCAGCAGCAGCATCGCGCCGCCCTCGGCGGGGGAGAAGCCGCAGGCCAGCGCGGTGAACGGCAGGTACGCCCGCTCGGCCCGCCCGGCCAGGCTGACCTCGGGGTAGCCGAGCTGGCAGACCATCGAGTACGGCGCCAGCGGGGCCTCGGCGGCGCCGACCACCACCGCGTCGGTGCCGCGCTCGATCGTGCGGGCGGCGTGCGCGAGGGCGTCCAGGCCGCCGGCCTCGTCGCTGGCGACCACCCCGCACGGGCCCTTGTAGCCGCCGCGGATCGAGATCTGGCCGGTGCTGGCCGCGTAGAACCAGGCGATGGACTGGTACGGGCCGACGAACCGGGGCCCCTGGCCCCAGAGCTGCTGGAGCTCGCGCTGGCCGAACTCGCCGCCGCCGGAGCCGGCCGCGGTCACCACGCCGACCGCGAAGGGCTGTTCCGGGTCGGGCCGGAACCCGGCGTCCGCCACCGCCAGGTCGGCGGCGGCCATCGCGTAGTGCGTGAAGCGGTCGGTCTGCACCAGGAAGCGGTTGTCGATCGCCGACTGCGGATCGAAGCCGTTCACCTGGCCCGCGATCCGGAGCGGAAGCCCGGTGCAGCCCTCGCGGGATATCCGGTCGAGGACGCTCACGCCCTGCCTGGTGGCCTTCCAGAAGGCGTCGGCCCCGACCCCGTTCGGAGCCACCACGCCGAGCCCGGTGATCACCGCCCGGCGGCCCTGCTGACGTGACGTCATGGAACTCACCCCGTTCTGTTGAGCACGACGGCGGACTGGAATCCGCCGAATCCGCTGCCGACCGAGAGGATGCGGCTCAGCGGCAGCTCGCGCGCGGTGCGCGGCACGTAGTCGAGGTCGCACTCCGGGTCCGGAGTCTCGTAGTTGGCGGTCGGCGGCACGACCCCGTGGGCGAGCGCCAGGGTGCAGGCGACGACCTCGATGGCGCCGATCGCGCCGAGCGAGTGCCCGACCATCGACTTGATCGAGCTCATCGGGGTCCTGAAGGCGTGCGCGCCCAGCGAGCGCTTGACCGCGGCGGTCTCGTGCCGGTCGTTCTGCTTGGTGCCCGAGCCGTGCGCGTTGACGTAGTCCACCTCGGTGCGGTCCACCCGGGCGTGGGCGAGCGCGTGGTCGATCGCCCGGGACATCTCCAGCCCCTCCTTGGTGAGGCCGGTCATGTGGTAGGCGTTGCCGAAGGTGGCGAAGCCGCCGATCTCGCCGTAGACCCGGGCGCCGCGGCGGCGGGCGTGCTCCAGCTCCTCCAGGACCAGGACGGCGCCGCCCTCGCCGAGCACGAAGCCGTCCCGGTCGGCGTCGAAGGGGCGGGAGGCGTGCCGCGGGTCGTCGTTGCGCTCGCTGGTGGCCTTGATGGCGTCGAAGCAGGCGACGGTGATCGGCGAGATCGGGGAGTCGGAGGCGCCGGCGAGGCAGATGTCGGCGCGTCCCTCCTCGACCGCCTGGAAGCCGTAGCCGATCGCGTCCAGGCCGGAGGTGCAGCCGGTGGAGACGGTCTGCACGGGGCCGTGCGCGCCGGTCCGCTCGGCCACCGCGGAGGCCAGCGTGCTGGGCGCGAAGGCCCGGTGCAGCTGCGGTTCGGCCTGCCGGTGGTCCACGTCCCAGCGGGCGCCGGCCGCGCTCACCAGGGCGTAGTCGTGCTCCAGCCGGGTGGTGCCGCCGACGGCGGTGCCGAGCGAGACGGAGATCCGCCACGGGTCCTCGGCGGCCAGGTCCAGGCCGGCGTCGGCGATCGCCTCGTCGGCCGCGACCATCGCGAACTGCACGTAGCGGTCGGCCCGTTGGACGTCCTGCGGGCCCAGCCCGTGGGCCGCCGGGTCGAAGTCCACCTCGGCGGCGATCCGGGAGCGGAACCCGGTGGGGTCGAACAGCGTGATGCCCCGGGTCGCGGTGCGGCCGGAGGTCAGCAGCTCCCAGAACGCCGGGACGCCGACCCCGCCGGGGGCGACCACGCCGATCCCGGTGACGGCGACGCGCCGGGTCACGAGACCACCTTGGCGTGTTCCGGCGGGCCGGAGGCCGCGGTCCCCTCGGTGCTCACGTGGCCGAGGTCGGGGCGCGGGGCGAGCGGGCCGAGGTGGAAGACCATCCGGGCCTCGGTGTCGCCGACGTTGCGGAAGCGGTGGCGCATGTTGATCGGGATCATCAGGCCCTGGTCCGGCTTGAGCGGATGGGGCTTCCCGTCCAGGTCCACCTCCAGGTCGCCGCAGACGACGAACACGAACTCCTCGGAGTACGGGTGGTAGTGCTCGCCGATCCGCTCGCCGGGCCGGACGATCGCCAGGCCCATGAAGCCGCTGGTCGCGCCGCAGCTGGTCGGGGTGAGCATGGTGCGCAGCTCGGCGCCGTGGCGGCGGTTCTCCGGTGCCTCGTGGACGCTGACGATCCGTGGGGACTGCGTGGTCATGGAGATCTCCCGTGAGATGACGGAACGTCAGTTGTTGATCGGGTCGGCGGAACTGCGGTCGGTGACCGGGTTCATGGCGCGGGCCGCGAGGAAGGCGCCGAGCCCGGCGGCGGTGCGCAGGTCGCCCTGCGGGCCGAGGTCGAGCAGTCCGGCGAGCACGGCGGCCTGCCGGTCGTCGGCCACGCCGAGGGCGGCCGCCGGGTCGGCCTCGGCCGGCACCCGCAGGTCGACCAGGCGCACCACCACGTCCTCGCGGTGGAAGACGGTGGCCGCCGCGACCGGCCCGGTCGGGTCGGCGGTGGCGAGGTTGTCGTGCTCGGCCAGCAGCTCGGCCACCTCCTGCCCGCGGTCCGGGCGCACCGGGTAGAGCACGGCGTGCCGGTGCAGCCGGGCGGAGGCGGGGGAGCTGGCGATCGCCTGGTGCCGGGCGGGCAGCGCGGCCCTGGCGAAGAACGCCCGGGCGGCCTGCGGGTCGCCCAGTTGGCGGCTCTCCTCCAGGTGCGGGTTGAGCGCCTCCTCGACGGCCCGCACCTCGGGCTGCATCGCCACGTGGCGCAGCGCGTCGCCGAGGTTGCCGATCACCTCGACGGCGCGGACCACCCGGTTGCCGAGCATGAACAGCGAGGTGCGGCGCAGCCGGGTGTGCTCGTCCACCTCGGCCCGGGGGGAGGCGTAGCCGGAGAGGATGCGGGCCACCTCGGGCTCGCTGCCGGGCTTGACGGTGAAGGTCAGCGCGTGGCGCACCACCCCGTCCGGGCCGGGGTCGACCCTGGGCGGGCCGACGTGCCCGGCGGGAGTGGTGCGCGGCAGCCCGGGCGGCACCTCCATCGGGGCCCGGGTGCCGGTCGAGCCGGCCGCGGAGGTCTCGCGCAGCACGGCGTAGCGCAGCGAGCGGAAGTTGTCGCTGACGCAGCCGTGCATCGGCTTGACCATCTCCCGGTGGGCCGGGCTGTCCACCCACTCCAGGAAGGTCTCCTGGTCCTTCCACTCGCTGGTGATCAGCCACTGGCGCGGGTCGTTGATCGACTGGCACAGCTGGTCGCTGACGTGTCCGGGGACCGAGGCCACCTGGTGGCGCAGCTGCTCGTACACGTCGAGGAAGCGCTGCTGGGCGCCGTCCTGGATCTCCAGCATCAGCACGACCCGCAGCCGGGTGTCGGCCTCGTCGTGCTGCTTCGGCTGGGGTTCGGACAGAGTTGTCATGATCCACTTTCTGCTCTGGGCCGCACGCTGCGGGCCGTGTCGGCCGTGCCCGGCGGGTGCTCCCCGGCCTGGGAGGGCGGTGCGACGGCGGGTCGGCCGGGCGCGTCGGCGCCAGGCCTGAGGTCGATCGTGGGCGGCGCGGCGGGCGCGGCGCGAGATTTGCGGGCCATCCGGGCGAAGGGGCGCCACGGGCCCCCTCCGGCGGGGGATGGAAGAGCGGGGCCCCCGGTCGAGCGGGCCCGCCGAGGGCGGCGCCGAGCCCAGTCTCCGGGCCGCGGAATCCCCTGACAGGGTGGAGCAATTGATGAATCCGAAGGTTGACGACCGGGTGCCGGTCCTCATCGTGGGCGGCTCGCTGGTCGGGCTGTCGGCCTCGCTCTTCCTCGGGCGGCTCGGGGTCGGGCACCTGCTGGTCGAGAAGCACGCCGACACCTCGCACCACCCGCGGGGGCGCGGCAACAACGTCCGCACCATGGAGCTGTTCCGGGTGGCCGGGATCGAACCCGCGATCCGTGAGGCGGCCTCGATCCTGGCCCCCAACCACGGCATCCTCCAGGCGCCGTCGCTGACCGGCGCCGAGCAGGAGTGGCTGTTCCGGGAGATCGACCCGGGCGGCCGGCTGGCCCGGTTCAGCCCCAGCTCCTGGTGCCTGTGCAGCCAGAACGACCTGGAGCCGGTGCTGCGGCGAGCCGCCCGCGAGCTCGGCGGCGACCTGCGGTTCGGCACCGAACTGGTCTCCTTCGAGCAGGACGCGGAGGGCGTCACCTCGGTGCTGCGCAGCCGGGAGAGCGGCGAGCGGCGGGTGGTGCGCTCGGAGTTCCTGATCGCCGCGGACGGCCCGCGCAGCCCGGTCCGCGAGCGGCTGGGCATCGGCCAGTCCGGCAAGGGCGAGCTGTTCCACAACGTCAGCATCACCTTCCGGGCCAAGCGCCTGGCCGAGGTGGTCGGCGACCGGCACTTCATCGCCTGCTACCTGACCAACCCGGAGGCGGACGGCGCGCTGCTGCCGGTGGACAACCAGGAGGAGTGGGTCTTCCACGCGCCCTGGCACCCCGAGCACGGCGAGCCGCTGGAGGCCTTCACCGACGAGCGCTGCGAGCGGCACATCCGCACCGCCGTCGGCCTGCCGGAACTGGACGTCGAGGTCACCGGCCGGGCGCCCTGGCACGCCGCCGAGCGGGTGGCCGAGCGGTACGGCGCCGGGCGGGTCCTGCTCGCCGGGGACTCCGCCCACGAGATGTCCCCGACCGGGGCGTTCGGTTCCAACACCGGCATCCAGGACGCCCACAACCTGGCGTGGAAGATCTCCGCCGTGCTCTGCGGCTGGGCCGGGCCGGGGCTGCTGGAGACGTACGGGCAGGAGCGCCGCCCGGTCGCCCGGGTGACCGGCGAGCGGGCCTCGGCGCGGTCCGCCGAGCACAGCCACCCGGGCTACGCGGTGGTGCCGGGCGCGGGCCGGCAGGCCGGGGTGCTGGCGGTGGCGCTCGGCTACCGGTACCCGGTGGGCGCGGTGGTCGGTGCGGACGGGGACGGCCCGGTGGTCCCCGAGCAGTTCGAGTCGGCGGGCGAGCCGGGCAGCCGGGCCCCGCACCAGTGGCTGCTGCGGGCGGGGGTGAGGCTCTCCACGCTGGACCTGTACGAACAGGCGATGGTGCTGCTCACCGGCCCCGAGGGCGGTGCCTGGCAGGCGGGCGCCCGGCGCGCGGCCGACCGGCTGGCCGTCCCGCTGGACGGCTTCCGGATCGGCGACGGGGCCGAGGACGACCTGGCGCCGGAGCCCGGCGCGGACTTCGCCGCCCTGCACGGCATCGGCCCGCTGGGCGCGGTGCTGGTCCGCCCGGACGGCTTCGTCGCCTGGCGCTCGCCCGGCCCGCCGCGGGACGCGGAGGCCGAGTTCGCCGCGGCGCTGCGGACGGTGCTGAGCCTCTGACGGACGCGGACGGGCCCGCCGGTCGCACGGCCGGCGGGCCCGTCCTGTCGTTCGTCGTCGGTCAGTGGCCGCCCTCGTCGACCACCTCGACGTCGGCGACCTCCTGCTCGATCTCCTCGGCCGGCAGCGCCACCCGGATCGCCCAGTAGTAGATGGCCACCGAGAACACCGACACCAGGGCCATGTCGGTCCACAGCGGGATCCGGCCGATGCCGTCGCCGAAGCCGCCGAGCCAGGAGATCAGGCCGAGGCCGATCAGGTAGGGCGGCAGCCACTGGGCGGCCTTCCAGCTCAGTCGCGGCGCGTTCGGCAGGCCCTTCCTGATCGCGTACGCGGCGTAGCTCCCGAGCAGGACGTAGCCGAGCACGATCGCGATGCCCAGGCGGGAGAGGGTGTGCCAGCCGGACCAGTAGATGATCAGGCTGGAGACCACGAACGCGGCCGGGGAGATCACGCCGCCCGCCGGCAGCCGGTAGGGGCGCTCGCGGTCGGGCAGCCGGCGGCGCATCGCGCCGAAGGCCAGCGGGGCGCCGGCGTACATCAGCACGCTGGCGGAGGTGATGAAGCCGACCAGCTCCTGCCAGCTCGGGAAGGGCAGGAAGCAGATCACGCCGGTGACGAAGGCGATGACCAGGCCGAACCACGGCACGCCGTTCTTGTCCAGCTCCTCGAAGCGCTGCGGGGCGTAGCCGTTGCGGCTCAGGCCGTAGGAGATGCGCGAGGTCGAGGTGGTGTAGATCAGCCCGCTGCCGCCGGGGGAGATCACGGCGTCGGCGTACAGCACCCAGGCCAGCCAGCCGAGGCCGACGGTGGTGGCCAGGCCCGCGAAGGGGCCGTCGATGCCGGGGAAGTCGAGCTTGTCCCAGCCGTTGGCGAAGGAGCTGACCGGCAGCGCGCCGATGAAGACGACCTGGAGCAGGGTGTAGACCACGGCGCCGATGGCGACCGAGCCGAGGACGGCGCGGGGGATGTCGCGCTTGGGGTTGCGGCTCTCGCCGGCCAGCTGGATGGCCTGCTCGAAGCCGAGCAGGGCGAAGATGATGCCGCTGGTGCTGATCGCCGCGAGCACGCCCTGGGCGCCGAACGGGGCGAAGCCGTGCGAGGTGAAGTTGGAGCCGTGGAAGTTGGTCACGGCGAGCACGAAGATCGTGAACAGCGGGACGAAGATCTTCAGCCAGGTGGCGACGTTGTTGGTGCGGGCCAGGACGCGCACGCCCAGGAAGTTCACCGCGACGAACACCGCCATGAGCACGGTGGCGACGGCGAAGCCGCTGGCGGTGAGGGTGTTGTTGTCGTTGAGCAGGCCGCCCGCCCAGGGCCAGTGCCGGGCGTAGCCGATCATCGCCTCGACCTCGATCGGCGCGACGGTGGCCGCCTGGAGCCAGGAGAACCAGCCGAAGGACATCCCGGCGAGGCCGCCGAAGGCGTAGTGCGGGTACCGCGCGGTACCGCCCGAAACCGGGAACATGCTGCCGAGCTCGGCGTGCACGAGCGCGAGCAGCACGATCGCCACCGTGCCGATGCCCCAGGAGACGACGGCGGCCGGGCCGGCCGCCACGACGCCCTCCTTGGCGCCGAACAGCCAGCCGGAGCCGATGATCGAGCCGACCGAGGCCCACATGAGGCCGACGAGGCCGACGTGGCGGCGCAGTGACCGCTGGGCGGTTCCGGTTTCGGAACCGGTGCCCTGGCCGGGCGGCGAGATCTGGTTGAGGGAAGCCATGAACGATCTCTCTGTGTGTGGGGACTCCGGGGTGGGCGGAGCGATGAGAGTTGCCACACACTAGGACTTTTCAGCCCCCTCTGCACAGATTTCATTACTGAATGTTTACATTCTTTTCTGGACGTCCTTGCAGGTAGGGGGCGTTATGGCGCCCGGCATATTACGTATCCGATCGATCCGCCCGGAATTCGGGCCGCGCCGTGCGGGGTCGCATGATAGGGGAAATTCCCGAGGATGGGAATAGTGGGCTCCGTATAGCGGAGCGGCGCTAGTCCACCAGATCGGACGGGTCGGTGTTGGCGCCGCAGAGCAGCACGGCGACGCGCTCGCCCTCGGCCCGGTCGACGGCGGCGAGCGCCGTGGCGGCCGCGTACTCGACGGCGATCCGGCGGTCCTCCCAGAGCTGCCGGCGGGCGCGCACGATGGCCTCGTCGTCGACCAGCACCGACCGGACGCCCTCGTGCGCGGCGGCGTCCACGGCGAGGGCGGTGGCCCGGCGGGCCCCGAGCGAGTCCTGGGCGACGGAGTCCACCGGGACGTCCACCGGGCGGCCCGCGGCCAGGGCGGCGTTCAGCGCGCGGCTGCCCGTCGGCTCCACGGCGAGCACCCGGATGCCGTGCTCGCGGGCCGCCACCGCCACCCCGGCGAACAGCCCGCCGCCGCCGACCGACACCACCACCGTGTCCAGCCCGGGCACCCCGGCGCGGATCTCCGACAGGACCGTCCCGGCGCCGGCGGCGATCAGCGGGTGGTCGTACGCGTGCGAGGACAGCGCCCCGCTGCCGGCCGCGAACTCCTCGCAGGCGGCCAGCGCCTCCGCGTACTCCCGGCCCGCCAGCCGCACCTCCGCGCCGTACGAGCGCAGCCGCGCCAGCTTCACCGGGGAGGCCGTCTCGGGCAGGAACACCGTTGCGCGGACGCCGAGTTCGCGGGCCGCCCAGGCGCAGGCCAGCCCGGCGTTGCCGCCCGAGGCGATGGTCACCCCGGCGTCCGGGAGGGTGCCCGCCTCGGCGTGCGCCAGCAGGAAGTTCTGCGCGCCGCGCGCCTTGAAGCTGCCGGTGTGCTGGAGGAACTCCAGCGCCAGCCAGGTCCGTCCGCCGTCGTCCCCCGGTGCCACCGCCACCGGGCGCACCCGCCCGGCGATCCGCTTCCCGGCGGCCTCGACCTCGTCGTACGTCAGCTGGTCCATCGTGTTCCGCTCCTTCGTCGAGGGGACGTGCCACCGGGAGTCCCGGCCAGGACGACCGTACGTCCCGTCCGTGGGCGAAGGAAAGATCACGAACGCCGGGGCCGGACCGCGCGTAGGCTGGCCCCGTGCGATTCGTGATCCTCCCCCCGCCGGCCCGCTAGCGGGCGGCCCACTCCACCTCCTCCGGCCCGACGGGACTGCCCGCAGCCGGGGCGATGACTGCCGCCCGCGTACCCAGCGGACCTGAACCGGCAACTCATCGTGGAGTACCGACGCATGACCTCGTACACCGCCGTGCCCTTCCGGCGCGGCCTCCTGTCCATCTCCGCCGCCGCCGTCGCCTGGGGCGTCGGCGGCGCCGTCTCCGCACTGCTGATGAGCACCAGCGGACTCGGCCCGGCGGGCGTCTCCTGCTGGCGCTTCGGCGTCGCCGCGCTCTGCCTGGCCCTGCTGCCGGGCCGCCGGCCGCGCGGCGAGCGGGGCGCCGCCGGGTGGCGCGCCGCCGCGCTGACCGGGCTCGGTCTGGCGGTCAGCCAGTGCGCCTACTTCGGCTCGGTGCGGTACGCGGGCCTCGGGCTGGGCACCCTGATCACCATCGGCGCCGGCCCGGTGTTCACCAGCCTCGGCGCCCACCTGTTGCTCGGCGAACGCCTGACCCGTCGAACGGCGGCCGCGGTCGCCCTGGCCCTGGCGGGCCTCGCCCTGCTGGTGGCCGCCCCGGCGGCGGGCCCGCGCCCGGCCCTCGGCGTCGCTCTGGCCGTCCTCGCGGGCGCCGGCCAGAGCGGCCTCACCCTCTGGGCCCGGGGCGGCGGCTCGGCCCGGGCCGGCACCGGCGCCTTCACCACCGGGCTGCTCTGCCTGCTTCCGCTCGTCGCCGTCCAGGGCCTCCAGGGCGTCCTGCCGGTCGACGGGGACCCGCTGGTGACCGCGGTGGCGCTGCTCTTCCTCGGCACCGTGCCCACCCTGTTCGCCTACCGCTGGTACTTCACCGGCCTGACCACCGTGCCCAGCACGACGGCCGCGGTGCTGGTCCTGCTGGAGCCCGCGACCGCGGCGGTGATCGGCGTGCTCTGCCTCGGCGAGCCGTTGACGGCGGGCCTGCTGGCGGGCTCGGCGCTGCTGCTCGCGGCCATCGCGGCGCTGGCGCGGGAGTAGCGGCTCCGGCGCGGGAGTCAGCGGTTCCGGCGCGGGAGCGGCGGAGGGCGGGGGCCACCCGGGCGGGCGTCCTGTGGTCGCCGGGGGTCCGGTGGCGTGCTGTCGTGGTCCGCATGAACAGCTCACTGCCGGCCCGGGTGGCCGCCGCGACCGCCTCCGCCCTCCTGCTCCTCCCGCTCGCCGTGGCCGGGACCGTGGCCGCCGCCGGACCGGCGGCGGCGACCGGGCGCCGGGACGTCACCGCCGACCAGTGCCGGAGCGCGGGCGGGCACGTCGAGGGCAGCGGCTACTGCGTCGACGCGGACGGTGAGGACGCCTGGGGCGAGCCCATCGACGGCCAGGCGGTCAACCCGAACCCGCGGCCCGGGGAGGAGTGAGCGCCGTACGGGCCCCGCGCCCCGCTCCCGGGCAGGGGAGCGGGGCGCGAAGCCCGTACGGGGTCGGTCAGGGCACCGGGCGCAGGGTGACCGGGGCCGGGGTGAGGGCGCGCAGGACGAGGTCGACGCGCACCTTGGCGGCGCCCGCGCGGTACAGGGCGGTGGAGATCGTCCGTAACTCCTCGGGGCCGGTGCAGGCGAGGCGCAGTTCGAGGTCGGCCTCGCCGGCCAGGGCCAGGCCGCTCTGGACGGCGGGGAACTCCGCCGCGAGGCGGTCGAAGTCGAGCGGGACGGGGCCGTGGCTGATCCGGGCGATCGCGTGCAGCGCCCGGGCCGGGCGGGCCCGCCCCGCCGGGTCCGGCTCGTCCGGGACGAGCCGGAGCGGGGCGGTCACCGGTGCTGGAACTGGACGGTCGGGGCCGGGGCGGAGGGCGCCGCGACGGGGGCGCGGCCGGGCGGGGCGGTCCTGGACGGGGCGGTGGCGGAGGGAGTGGCGGCGGAGGGGGCCGCGACCGAGGGGGCGACCAGCCGCGGGTCCAGTACCAGGGTGTCGATCCCGAGCGGGGCGGTGAGGTCGCGGAGGGCGGCCTCGCCGAGCTCGGTGCGGGCCTGGTCGGGCCCGAGGAGGGCGGCGAGGGCCTCGGGGCTGGAGAATCCGACCGCACAGCGGCGGCCGTCGCGCAGGCGGAACAGGCGGAGTGCGGTGGTGCTTCCGGTGCCGGAGACGGTGACCGGAACGTGCCAGACGGCGCGGGCCATGCGAATGCTCCCGAGTGGGGTGGTGGTGCCTGCCGGAACTACTGCCTCGACGCTAGGTCGACCCGGCCCGGGAGGCTCCGGTCCTGACGCGCCGTTGACCGAATGCGGTCGTGCGTTGACGCACTCCTGACGTTCGGCTCACCCGAGTGGACCAAACCACTGGTCGGGCGCTCCGCTTGCCGAGCGCCCCGACCCGGACGACCGTGGAACCCGTCCCCCGTCACGACCTCCGTTCCGTCCTCCACGCCGCCCGTCGGAACGCCCCTCCGGGAGGGCCGGGCGCCCGCCGGCCGGGCCGGTGCGCGCCCGGAAACGGGGGGAGGTGGAGTCGGAGGCCCGTGACGAGATATCTTGACGTCAAGACGTTGGAGACGTGAAGCGGAGTACCGATGACTGACTCGACCATCATCTATACGCACACCGACGAGGCTCCGGCCCTGGCGACCTACTCGTTCCTGCCCGTGGTGCAGGCGTACGCCTCGACCGCGGGTGTGCGCGTGGAGACCCGCGACATCTCCCTGGCCGGGCGGATCATCGCGAGCTTCCCGGAGCGTCTGACCGAGGCGCAGCGGATCGGCGACGCGCTGGCCGAGCTGGGTGAGCTGGCCAAGACCCCGGACGCCAACATCATCAAGCTGCCGAACATCTCGGCCTCGGTGCCGCAGCTCAAGGCCGCCGTCGCCGAGCTCCAGGCCCAGGGCTACGCCCTGCCGGACTACCCGGACGACCCGCAGACCGACGAGGACAAGGACGTCCGCGCCCGCTACGACAAGGTCAAGGGCAGCGCCGTCAACCCGGTCCTGCGCGAGGGCAACTCGGACCGCCGCGCCCCGCAGTCGGTCAAGAACTACGCCAAGACCCACCCGCACCGCATGGGTGCCTGGACGGCCGACTCCAAGACCAACGTCGCCACCATGGGTGAGAACGACTTCCGGTCGACCGAGAAGTCCGCCGTGATCGCCGGTGACGGTGCGCTGCGCATCGAGCTGCTCGGCGAGGACGGCACCACCACCGTGCTGCGCGAGAAGGTGCCGGTGCTGGCGGGCGAGGTCGTCGACGCCTCGGTGCTGCACGTCGCCGCCCTGAACGAGTTCCTGGCCGCGCAGATCGCCCGGGCCAAGGCCGAGGGCGTGCTGTTCTCGGTGCACCTCAAGGCCACCATGATGAAGGTCTCCGACCCGATCATCTTCGGCCACGTGGTCCGCGCCTTCTTCCCGAAGACCTTCGCCAAGTACGGCGAGGTGCTCGTCGCCGCCGGCCTGAACCCGAACAACGGCCTCGGCGGCATCCTGGCCGGCCTCGACAACGTGCCGCACCTGGGCGCCGAGATCAAGGCCTCCTTCGAGGCCGAGCTGGCCGAGGGCCCGGCCCTGGCCATGGTCGACTCCGACAAGGGCATCACCAACCTGCACGTGCCGAGCGACGTCATCGTCGACGCCTCGATGCCGGCCATGATCCGCACCTCCGGCCACATGTGGGGCCCGGACGGCAAGGAGGCCGACACCCTCGCCGTGCTGCCGGACAGCAGCTACTCCGGCGTGTACCAGGCCGTCATCGACGACTGCCGCGCCCACGGCGCCCTGGACCCGGCGACCATCGGCTCGGTGCCGAACGTCGGCCTGATGGCCCAGAAGGCCGAGGAGTACGGCTCGCACGACAAGACCTTCGAGATCGCCGCCGCGGGCACCGTCCGCCTGGTCGACGCCGAGGGCAACGTGGTGCTGGAGCAGGCCGTCCAGCCGGGCGACATCTTCCGCGCCTGCCAGACCAAGGACCTGCCGATCCAGGACTGGGTCAAGCTGGCCGTCACCCGCGCCCGCGCCACCGGCGTCCCGGCGGTGTTCTGGCTGGACGAGAACCGCGCCCACGACGCGGTGCTGATCGAGAAGGTCAAGAAGTACCTGCCGGAGCACGACACCACCGGCCTGCAGATCGAGATCAAGTCCCCGGTCGACGCCACCACGTTCTCGCTGGAGCGCATCCGCCGCGGCGAGGACACCATCTCGGTGACCGGCAACGTGCTGCGTGACTACCTGACCGACCTGTTCCCGATCCTGGAGCTGGGCACCAGCGCCAAGATGCTGTCGGTCGTCCCGCTGATGGCGGGCGGCGGCCTGTTCGAGACCGGCGCCGGCGGCTCCGCCCCGAAGCACGTCCAGCAGCTGGTCAAGGAGAACTACCTGCGCTGGGACAGCCTGGGCGAGTTCTTCGCGCTGGCCGCCAGCTTCGAGCACCTGGCCACCACCACGGACAACGCCCGCGCCCAGGTGCTGGCCGACACCCTGGACCGCGCCACCGGCACCTTCCTCAACGAGGACAAGTCGCCGAGCCGCCGCCTCGGTGGCATCGACAACCGCGGCAGCCACTTCTACCTGGCCACCTACTGGGCCCAGGAGCTGGCCAAGCAGACCGACGACGCCGAGCTGGCCCAGGCCTTCGCCGGCCTGGCCGCGACGCTGACCGAGCAGGAGTCGGCCATCGTGGACGAGCTGATCGCCGTCCAGGGCTCGCCGGTCGACCTCGGCGGCTACTACCAGCCGGACCCGGCCAAGGCCGCCGCCGTGATGCGCCCGTCGAAGACCTTCAACGAGGCGCTCGCCAACCTCGGCTGAATCCAGGCGAGTTGAGGCACCGGAGGCCCCCGGGTCGGTCCGTACGGACCAGCCCGGGGGCCTCCTCCGTGCTCAGGCGCCGGCCGGCCGACGGCGGCCGAGCAGGCCGGTCTCGTGCAGCAGGAGCGCCTGGCCGCCCCACACCAGCACGGTGCCGACCAGACAGGCGAGCGCGACCAGGATGCCCATGCCGATCCTGACCGGCCGGTGCTCGGCCACCTCGCCGGTCGAACCGTCCGCCCACACCTGCTCCCGATGGCCGTCCGGGTGGTCGCCGTCGCGGGAGCGGCGGACCTGCTCCCAGTCCTGCCCGGCCGCCGTCCAGCGGTAGGTGCAGCTGTAGACGTCGATCGAGCCGATCGGGCCGCGGTCGCTCTCCAAGGTCTCCGAACCGGAGACGTGGCAGCCGCTCAGGGTGGCCGTCACCGCCTTGTCGGTGCGCATCCAGCTCCGGATGTCGTCCGTGGCGGACGCCGCCATCAGGACGCCGACCAGCGGCGGCACGAGCAGGAACAAGCCGATGCCCACGACCGCGCCGGGGGAGACCTCGTACCGCAGGAACGGTCCCGAGGCCGCCGCGCCCGCCAGCAGGGCGGCCCCGAACACCCACCCGTGCCAGGACAGCCACCCCGGGTCGTCGAACACCCACTGCCAGGCGGCCAGCCCGCCCACCACCGCCGCGACCAGGGCGGCCGCCAGGGCCACCAGGACGCAGGCCCGCTGCAACGTGCTCCACTTGGACACGCTCGTGCCCCCTCCGCACTCGGTTCCGCCTCCATCCTGGCGGAGGGGTGCGACACGATCCAGAGCCCGGCACCGGGACCGCTCTGCCCCGGGACCGCGCTGCCCAGGGACCGTTCTCAGGACAGTCCGAGCAGCGCCCCGGCCCCGGCCGCCGCCACCACCAGGAGCAGGGCGGCCCCGTGCGGGCGCCACAGGGCGAGGGCGGTGCCGACGGCCTCGCGCAGCAGGAGGTACGGGCCGTGCGCCAGCGGGCCGTCCGCGCCGAGCACGGCGGCGGGGGCGCCGGCCCGGCGGGCGGCGAGGGCGGAGCGGACGGTGTGGAAGCCGTTGGTGACCACCGTGCAGCGGTAGCCGGGGCGCTCGGCGGCCATCAGGGCGGCGCTGAAACGCAGGTTCTCGGCGGTGTTCACGGCCCGCTCCTCGCGCCGGATCCGCTCGGCCGGGACGCCCCGGGCGACCAGGTAGCGGGCCATCGCGGCGGCCTCGGTGCAGTCCTCGTGCGGGCCCTTCCCGCCGGTCACCACGACCAGCGGGGCGTACCCGGCGGCCTCCTCGGCGGCGAAACGTTCCAGCGCGGAGTCCAGCCGGGCCGCCAGCGGGGGCCCGGGCTCGCAGCCCTCCAGCGCGGCGCCCAGGACCACCAGGTAGTCGGAGCCGGCCGGCACGGGCCGGCGGCGGTGGTACAGCGCCAGGCCGAGGAAGCCGAGCAGCCAGAGCGGGACGGACCCGCAGAGCAGGACGGCGACGAACAGCAGGACGTGCATATACGTTCGAACGCCTGCGGCGGAACGACCGTTCCGAGGCGCTCCCGGAACGGCGGAACCCCCGTTCCGGAGGCGGAACGGGGGTTCCCGGGAACGATCGTTCCGCGGTGAGTGGTGGGGTGGCCTCAGCCGGCCTCGGCCGCCGGGGTGGCGCCCGCCACCGGGGCGGCCGGGGCGGCCGGAGCCGAGCCGGGGCGCCGGTCGCGCTTGTGCAGCGAGGCCAGGTAGGCGTTGTACGCCTCCAGCTCGGCGTCGCCGGTGCGCTCCTCGGAGCGGTCGCGGCGGCGGGCCTGCCGCTGTTCGGAGCCCATCCACTGGTAGACCAGCGCGATCAGCACGATCGCGGTCGGGATCTCGCCGAACGCCCAGGTGATGCCGCCGGCCAGCTTCTGGTCCTCCAGCAGGTTCGTCCCCGGTGGTGCGCCCTCCACGGTGAAGGTGGTGACCAGCGGGTGGCCCGCCATCATCACCGCCACGCCGAAGAAGGCGTGGAACGGCATCCCCATGAACAGCTCGATGATCCGCATCACGTGGCCCGGGCGGTGCGGGCCCGGGTCCACGCCCATGATCGGCCAGAAGAAGGCCAGACCGGTGAGCAGGAAGTGCACCATCATGAAGATGTGCCCGAGGCGGTACTGCATCAGGAAGTCGAACAGCGGGGTGAAGTAGACCCCGTACAGGCTCGCGATGAACATCGGGATGGTGAACGCCGCGTGCGAGACGATCCGCATGTACCGGCTGTGCAGCAGCGCCACCAGCAGCTCGCGCGGCCCGCGCGGACGGCCCTTGCCGGCCGGGCGCAGGGCGCGCAGCGCCAGCGTGATCGGGGCGCCCAGCAGCAGCAGGATCGGCGTCAGCATGGAGAGCACCATGTGCTGGATCATGTGCGCGCTGAACAGCACCATGCCGTAGTCGTTCAGCCCGGTGCAGGTGACCAGCAGCATGGTGGCGACACCCGCCGCCCAGCCGACCGCCCGGCCGATCGGCCAGCGGTCGCCGCGCCGGTACAGCCGCACCACGCCCGCCGCGTACAGCCCCAGGAGGACCAGTCCGCCGAGCAGGAACACCCAGTCGGGGGACCAGGTCCAGACGTTGGACAAGCTGAACGGGCCTAGTTGGGTCATCCCGCCGTGGTGGTGCATTCCTGACATTCCGTCGCCCATCGGCGGGTCCTGCTTTCCGTCCTCGTGGTCCAAAACGCGGGTCCGGTTCGCCCGTTTTGCTTGACATACAGCCTAGGTGGGCCTTACCCCGGGCCATCCCCCCACCCCCTCCGTACGGGTGTCTCCCCACCGGAGCGCCTCCTGGCTAGACTGACCGGCCGGTCGGCGGGGAGGCTCGGGGCTCGGAGTCCGAGGGCTCGGGGATTCGGCAGGGAGGCTCGGAGATGGCGACGGAACACGGTCCCGCGGCGCCCACCACGGTCGCGCTGACCGGGGCGACCGGCTTCATCGGCTCCGGCGTGCTCGCGGCCCTCGCCGCGCGCGGCGTCCGGGTACGCGCCCTGGCCCGCACACCGCCCCAGGACGCCGTACCGGGCCCCGCCTGGGTCCCGGGCGACCTGGCCGACCCGGCGGCGCTCACGGAGCTCTGTACGGGCGCCGGGGCACTGGTGCACCTCGCCTCCCGGGTCGACGGCGGAGCCGAGGAGTGCGAGGCGGTCAACGACCGGGGCACCGCCGCCCTGATGGCGGCCGCCACCCGCGCCGGGGTGCGGCGGATCGTCCACCTCTCCACGGCCGCGGTCTACGGCGAGGGCCCGCACCAGGGCATCGAGGTGGACGAGGTGCCGCCCGCCCCGGTGTCCGAGGCCAGCCGCACCCGGCTGCTCGGCGAGCGCCACGCGCTGGCGGCCGGCGGGTGCGTGCTGCGCCCCGGACTGGTGACCGGCACCGGGGACCGCTGGGTGGTGCCCGCGCTGGCCGAGCTGGTCCGCCGGGTGCCGGTCCGCTGGGAGGGCGGCCGCACCCGGCTCTCGATGGTCGACCGCGCCGACCTGGCCCGGCTGATCACCGCGCTCGCCCTGGACGGGCAGGCCGCCCCGCCGGGCGTCCACCACGCCTCGCACCCCGACCCGGTCCGCGGCGGCGACCTGCTCACGGCCCTGGCCGCCCTCGGCCTGCTGCCCGCCCCGGACGGCCCGGACACCCCCTGGGAGGAGTGCCGCCGACTGCTGGCCGCCGCGCCCGGCCGGGTCTCCGAGCGGCAGTTCGGCCTGATCGCCCGCGACCACTGGTACCGCAGCGACCGGATCTGGCACCTCGCCGCCTGCCCGCCCGGTCCCGGCCCCCTGGCCCGCCTCCCCGAGGCCGCCCCCTGGTACCGCCAGGCGCTCGGCCGGCCCTGAGGGGCCGCCGGGAGGCGGGCGTCGCGGCTGCGGTCCTCCCGGTCCCGGTTCAGGAGGCCGCGTCGGCGAGCAGCGCGGTGGTCAGCTCGTGGAGGCGCCGCGCCGCCTCGGGGTCGAAGGCGGGGCCGGTGAGCTCCAGCGGCTCGCCCGTCATGGAGGCGGAGATGATCTCGGCGGGCGGCGCGTCGAGCGCCGCCAGGACCGGCACGATCCCCTCCTCCACCGGCCTGGCGTTCCGCCGCGCGGCCTCGATCTGCTCGGCCATGACCGGGTCGTACTCACCCGAGAAGCCGGTGCGGACGCTGCCCGGGTTCAGCAGCACGTACCGCACCGGACCGGCCGGCCGCCGCTGGGCGAACCCGACGCCGAGCAGGTCGTTGAGGCGGCTGCCCTGCATCAGGGCGTCGATGCCGCTGTAGTCGCGCTCACGGCCCAGGTCGTCCCAGCGGATCTCGCCGAAGTCGACGCCCGGGCCGCAGACGTTGACCACGACGGGCGCCGGTGCGGCGGCCAGCAGGTCGGCCAGTTCGTGGCTGAGGACGAAGCGGCTCAGGTAGTACAGCGCGAAGGTGTGCTCGAAGTCCTCGGCCGTGACCAGGCGCGACGAGCGGAAGTGCTGGGCGCACAGGACCAGTCCGTCGATCCCGGCGAACCGGTCCCGGATCTCACCGACGGCCCTGCGGGTCTCGCTGACCAGGCTGAGGTCGGCGGCGATGAAGTGTGCGCGGCCCCTGGCGCCGATGCGCTCGGCCTCCGCGAGCACCTCGGCGCCCTTCTCGGCGTTGCGGCCGAGGACGACGACCTCGTCGCCGCGCCCCAGGTACGTCAGGGCAACGGCCTTGCCGATGCCGTCCGTACCACCCGAGACAACAATCGTTTTCACGCTGGGACCTCCACGGAACGGTGAACACGGGAGAACTCGCGGCGGGGAACGCCGGTGCGGCGGGAACCGACCTGTGGGAAGGCGTGCGGATACGCGCGCCGCCGAGTCATCGATTGATGACTCGGTCGAAGCTAATCGCGCCGGGATACCATGTCAACAGCTGATGACTTGATGCCGCAGCACCTGTCGATCCACCGGGAGAACGCCGTGACCGCACCGTCGAGCGGCCGGCCGCCGCGCCACAAGCGCGACCGGGAGGCCACCAGAGCCGCCCTGCTGGCGGCCGCCCGGGTCCACTTCGGCCGCGAGGGCTACGCCGGGGCGAACGTCCGCGGCATCGCCCAGGACGTGGGCGTGGACGCCTCGTTGGTGTTCCGGTACTTCGGTTCGAAGCGGAAGCTGTTCGAGGAGGCGTCGGCCGAGGACGCGCAGGAGGCCGGGGCCGTGCTGGCCGGCCCGCCCGGCCAACTCCCCTACAGGCTGCTGGAGATGATCCTCCGCGAGGAACGGCCGGAGTCGGTGGGCGACCACCCGTTCATCGCCATGCTGCGGTCGGCCGGCGACGAGACGATCCGCGGTCAGCTGCACGACCAGGTGTGCGACACCTACATCGCGGGCCTGCGCGCCCTGGTCGACGGGCCGGACGCGGATCTGCGGGCGGAGCTGTTCAGCGCGTGGCTGCTGGGCATCAGCGTGGTGCGGACCGTGGTGCGCAGCGACGTGCTCGCCGCCGCGACCCTGCCCGAGGTGGCACCGTACTTCGACCAGGTGGCCGCCGCCCTGCTCGGCGGGGGCGGCTCCGCCGATGACCGACGAGGCGGGCCCGATCGTTGAGGGGCCGCCGGTGCCGGGGTGTTCCCGTTGCGGCGGCCGGCGGCCCCCATCGGGCGTGGGACCGTCAGGCCGTGGCCTGCCCGGCGCCGGGGCGCTGGTTCTTCGCGTCGACGACGGCCCGGGTGACGATGGTCGTGCGCTCCACGACGGTGCCGGGCTTGATGCCGTACTCCTCCCGGACCTGCACGCCACGGCTGCCGAGGTACTGGTGGCTCTCCCGATCGAAGATCCACTCCGATCGCTCGCCGGTCTGGGGGTCGAGCCGCGCCAACGCGATCCCGTCGCGGCCGGAGACGTCCTGCGCGTGCTCGACCACCACCACGCCCGGGATCTTGCCGGCGGCCTCGTAGAGCGCGGCGGCGAGGGCGGAGGGGACGAGCTGCTCGCGGATGATGGAGCCGATCTCGTTGAACGCCTGCTGGTCGTGGTCCCGGTCGCCGCTCACCGTCGAGTAGACGGACTTCAGCAGCGCGTCGGGGTCGGCGGGCTGGGCCGCGAGCCACTGGTAGGTCAGCTGCTCGCGGGGCTCCTTGGTGTCCAGCGTGATGCCGCCCTTCGACTGGTAGCCCGGCTCGTCCAGCCAGCCCTTGGTGCCGTCGGGGGACTTCCACACCTCGCGGTCGTGCAGCGGCTGGACCCAGGTGGCGGACTCCCCGGTGTCCGCGTTGTGACGGGTGGCCATGAAGGAGACCTGGCTCTTGACGTAGACGAACTGGCCCGGTCCGGGCTGGGGCGTGGTGCGCGCCGTCGCGGCGGCGGCGATCGCGTGGACCGTCGAGGCGAGCTGGACGGTGCTCCCCTCCTCGATCCGCACGACGGGTGCCTTGACCGGCCGTGGGGAGCCGACGGTGTCGGCCGGGGTGTTCAGGGAGACGACCACGGCGAGGGCCGCGGCCGCGGCGACCGGCGCCGCGAAGAGGACGGTGCGGCGCAGCGGGCGCCGTACCGGGGCGGCCGCGGGGGCGGCCTGGTCGGGCCGGTGGATCTCGCTCATCAGGTGCTCCTCGAGCAGGTCCTGGCGGTCGGCCGCCAGGCGGGGATCGGCCGGCGCCGGCAGTAGACGGGCCAGTTCCGCGTGGTCGAGCGGTTCGGTGTGCCGCCGCGAGTTGCGGATCATCGGTGCGTCTCCTTGTGCGGCCGGGCCGCGGTGCTGCGGCTGCCCTGTACTTGTCCGGGGATCGGGAGCGGTTCCGTGTTCTGCTGCGCGGCGCGCAGTTCCTCGGCCGCGAGTCCGCGCAGTCGGGTGCGGGCGCGGGAGAGGCGCGAGCGTACGGTGCCGACGGGTATGCCGAGGGTGGCCGCCGCTTCCGCGTAGCCGAGCCCGGACCAGACGCAGAGCGCGAAGACCTCGCGTTCCGAGCGCCGCAGGCGCCCCAAGGCCTTGTGGGCGGCGGCGAGTTGCTCGGAGTCGGCGATGCGGCCGACGAGTTCGTCGGCGAAGTCGGGGACCGGGTCGGTCGCGGGCATGCGGGCCAGGGCCGCGCTGTGGCGGCGGGCGGCGCGCGTCGTGTTGCGCAGCACGTTGACGGCGATGCCCATGAGCCAGGGGCGTGGACTGTCGCCCTCGTCGCGGAGTTTCCCGCGCAGGCGCCAGGCCTCGAGGAAGGTCAGCGAGACCACGTCCTCGGCGAGTGCCCAGTTCCCGGTCACGCGCACGGCGTGGCGGTACACCAGGGAGGCGTGGTCCCGGAAGAGGTCGCGGAACGCTTCGGGGTTCCCGGCCCGGAGCCGGGAGTGTGGATGGTTCACGTCATGCCTTGTCCGGGCGGGAGGACCGGTTCCCGTGATCCGGGTCACCATCCGCGGCGTCAGTTCCTGGGGACCAGGGTGTTCTCGTTGCGGCGGCCGGCGGCGTGGTCGTCGATGTTGCGGGCGGTGGCGTCGATGATCTGGCCGACGGCGGTGCGGGTGAAGTAGGCCTGGTGGCTGGTGACGAGGACCTGGGGGAAGGTGACGAGGCGGGCGAGGGTGTCGTCGGTGATGCCCTCGATGGAGCGGTCGGTGAAGAAGACGCCGGTCTCCTCCTCGTAGACGTCGAGGCCGACGCCGGAGAGGCGGCCGGCGCGCAGGGTCTCGACGAGGGCGGCGCTGTCGACGAGGCCGCCGCGGCTGGAGTTGATGAGGATGGCGTCGTCCTTCATGCGGGCGAGGGCGGCGCCGTCGATGAGGTGGTGGGTGGCCGGGAGGAGGGGGACGTGGAGGCTCACCAGGTCGGCGCGGGAGAGGAGTTCGGGCAGTTCGGTGTAGTGCATGCCGAGGTCGAGGCAGGCCGGGTTCCGTGCGATGTCCCAGCCGAGGAGTTCGGTGCCGAAGCCGGCGGCGATGCGGGCGAAGCACTCGCCGATCTTGCCGGTGCCGATGACGCCGACGGTCATGCCGTGGATGTCGCGGCCGAGGAGCCCGTCGAGGCGGAAGTCGAACTCGCGGGAGCGGCTCGCGGCGCGGGTGAGGCGGCGGTTGACGGCCAGCGCGAGGGTCCAGGCGTGTTCGGCCACGGAGTACGGGCTGTAGTGGGAGACCCGGGCGACGGTGAGGCCGAGTTCGGCGGCCGCGTCGAGGTCGATGTTGTTGAAGCCGGTGGAGCGCTGGGCGATCAGCTCGGTGCCGCCGGCGGCGAGGACGGCGAGGGTCTCGGCGTCCAGGACGGCGTTGACGCTGCTGCTGACGGCCGGGTAGCCGGCGGCCAGCGGGGCGGTGTCGCGGTTGAGGAACACGTCGAGGCAGCGCAGCCCGTGGCGGCCGGCGAAGGCCTGCTCCAGCAGCGGCCGCTCGTCGGCCTGCACTCCGTAGGCGAGGATCTCCATGCCGGACACGCTAGCGGCGGGGGCCGCCGGACGCCCGCCGGGTGCGGCAAGCGCCCCTGGGACGTACGGAGGCCCGGGACGTACGGAGGCCCCCGGGCCGCGCGGGGCGGGCCGGGGGCCTCCGGGGAGGGCGGGGGCGGTCAGAGGACCGTCTCGGCCTCCAGGTAGCGGTCCTGCGGCACGGTCTTCAGCTCGGCGACCGCCTCGGCCAGCGGCACCAGGTTGATGTTGGTGCCCTGCAGCGCGGTGATGTGCCCGAAGGCGCCCTTGTGGACGGCCTCGACGGCGTGCCAGCCGAAGCGGGTGGCGAGCACCCGGTCGTAGGCGGTCGGGGTGCCGCCGCGCTGGGTGTGGCCGAGGATCACCGGGCGGGCCTCCTTGCCGAGGCGGTGCTCCAGTTCGCGGGAGAGCTGGGTGGCGATGCCGGTGAACCGCTCGTGGCCGTAGATGTCCTTGGTGCCCTCCTCCCAGTGCATGGTGCCGGGCTCGGGCTTGGCGCCCTCGGCGCAGACCACGATGGCGAACTTCTTCTGGCGGTCGAAGCGCTCGCGGACGACCTCGGTGAGCTTGTCGATGTGGAACGGGCGCTCCGGGACGACGATGGCGTGCGCGCCGGCGGCCATGCCCGCGTTCAGCGCGATCCAGCCGGTGTGCCGGCCCATGACCTCGACGACCATGACGCGCTGGTGGGACTCGGCGGTGGTCTTCAGCCGGTCCAGCGCCTCGGTGGCGACCGAGACGGCGGTGTCGAAGCCGAAGGTCACGTCGGTGGCGGCGATGTCGTTGTCGATGGTCTTGGGCACGCCGACGATCGGCAGGCCCGCGTCGCTCATCAGCTTGGCGGCCTTCAGGGTGCCCTCGCCGCCGATCGGGATGACCGCGTCCAGGCCGAGGTCGGCGCAGTACTTCTTGGCCCGTTCGACGCCGTCCCGCAGGTGGCTCGGCTGGACCCGGGAGGAACCGAGGATGGTGCCGCCCTGGGCCAGGATGCCGCTCACCGAGTCCAGGGTCAGGGGGCGGTGGTGGCCCTCAAGGAAACCGCGCCACCCGTCCTCGAACCCGATGATCTCGTCGCCGTGGTCGACCACCCCCCGGTGGACCACGGAGCGGATCACCGCGTTCAGGCCGGGGCAGTCACCGCCGCTGGTCAGCACTCCGATACGCATTAGCTTTGCAACTCCCGAGCAGAACCGAGGAACGGCCGGACTACAGGCTGGGACGACGAGCCGTCACCGTAACGGGGCGCTCCCTCGCCGTGGTGGCAGGGAGGTGGCCGCGGGGTGAAGGACCGGCCGATCCGGACAGAACGCCCGAAAACGGCCGCGAAGTCGAGCATACGGCCCCTGGTCCGGCCGGGCAGGAGCCGACGCGGGAGCGGCGCCGTCGGCGCCCCCGCGCGGAATTGCAGCCTGCTGCCGAGGAGGGTGTGCAGTAGGCAGCCCCATTGTGGTACGTCCGGGGCCGCCCGCGGACCGGGTGACCGCATGGCGGGCACCCGGCCGGGGCGTACGGATGTACTACTGGGGACGCGTCGCGGCCGCGATGCGCTCGGCGCGCAGCGCGTCGTACCAGGTGGTGTCCGCCGGCGGCAGCGCGGCGACGTCCAGCGCCAGCTTGAGCAGCATGTCGGCCACGGCGGGGTTGCGGGCCAGCACCGGGCCGTGCAGGTAGGTGCCGAACACGGTGTCCCGCCAGGCGCCCTCGGTGCCGTCACCGGTGCCGTTGCCCCGGCCGACGCTGACGGTGGCGAAGGGCTGCACGCCCTGGCCGAGATGGGTGACGCCCTGGTGGTTCTCGAAGCCGGTCAGCTGCGGCAGGCCGAGCCGGGGGTCGACGTCGGCGAGCACGTCGCCGACGCAGCGGGCGCCCTCGCCGCGGGTGGTCCAGACGTCGAGCAGGCCCAGGCCCGGCTCGCGCTCGCCGAGGTCGTTGATGAACTCGTGGCCCATGATCTGGAAACCGGCGCAGACACCGAAGATGATCGCGCCGTTCTCGGCGGCCCGCACCAGGCCGCTGTCGGCGCGCAGCCGCTCGGCGGCCAGGCGCTGCGGGCGGTCCTCGCCGCCGCCGATCAGGTAGATGTCGCCGCTGGTGGGGATCGCCTGGTCGGAGCGGACGTCGATCCGGGTCACGTTGAGGTGGCGCTGGCGGGCCCGGCGCTCCACGACCAGGGCGTTGCCCCGGTCGCCGTAGGTGCTGAGCAGGTCCGGGTAGACCCAGACCACGCGCAGGCTGCTCTCACTCATCCTCGAAGGCCTTCCGTCACGTAAAGACTGGTGTGCGGGCGCGGCATCAGCCGGCCACGACCTTCCGCAGCTGCTGGAAGGCGGTGTAGTTGGCGATGGCCTCGATCCGGCCGGGCGGGGCCATCCGGACGGCCTGCTCCAGCGTGTCGACCACGTGGAACTGGAGTCCGGCGACCTCCAGGCGGACGGCCAGGTCCAGCTTGCGCTGGCCCATCACGAAGACCGGGTGCCCGGCGAGGCGCTCGTAGTCGACGTCCCACAGCCAGGAGGTGTCGGTGCCGTCGGCGTCGAGGGCGTTGACGGAGAGGATCACCGGGGCGGGCGGGCCGTCGATCAGCGAGAAGGTCTCCAGCCAGCCGGCCGGGTTCTTGGCCAGCAGCAGGCGGATGTCCCGGCCCTGGTACTGGACCACGTCGTAGCGGCCGGCCACGGCGGCCACCGAGCGCATCCGCTCCAGGGCGACCTGCGGGGCGACGCCGAACACGGCGGCGACGGCGGCCGAGCTGGTGGCGTTGGCCAGGTTGGCCCGGCCCGGCAGCTGGAGCTGGATCGGCCAGGCGCCGCGCTGCGGGTCGATCACGTGGGTGCCCTGGAGCGCCCAGTGCGGGTTGGGCCGGCGGAAGCCGCAGTCCTGGCAGAACCAGTCGTCGCCGGGGCGCTGCATCACACCGCCGCAGGCGGGGCAGGACCAGGCGTCCTCCTTCCAGGCCTGTCCGGCGGCCACCCAGACCACCTTCTTGCAGGAGGAGGCGGCCCAGGTCACCAGCGGGTCGTCGGCGTTGGCGATGACCACGGCCTCGGTGTTCTGGAGGCCCTCGCGCCACTTCTCGGCCATCATCCGGGTCTCGGCGGCGCGGTCGAGCTGGTCGCGGGAGAGGTTGAGCAGGGCGATCGCCTTGGGGCGGGTGTCGCGGGCGACCATCGCCAGGTACTTCTCGTCGACCTCGATCACGCCGAAGCGGGCGTCGTTGCCGCCGGCCAGGGCGGAGGTGATGCCGGCGGGCATGTTGGCGCCCAGGGCGTTGGAGACCACCGGACCGGCGGCGCGCAGCGCCTCGGCGATCAGGCGGGTGGTGGTGGTCTTGCCGTTGGTCGCGCTGACCAGGACGACGTCGAGGTTCTCGGCGAGGGTGGCGAGCAGGTCGGGGTCGAGCTTGAGGGCGACCTTGCCGCCGATCACCGAGCCGCTCCCGCGCCCGGCCTTGCGCGACACGGCGGCGGCGACCCGGCCGGCGGTGACCGCGATCTTGGCGCGGGCCGGCAGCGAGGCGTCGCGTGCGCCTGTGGGCTCCGATTCGGTGCCTGCCATGCTCAGTGGTTCCTCCTTGCTGCGGCACCACCCGTGGCCGAATAACGGGCCGTCGGGCGGCGGGGACGGGGGTCAGCCTACCGACTCCGTCGCCCGACCGGACGATCCGGACCCCGTGCCGCCTGCTGCGACGCGCTCGCGGGTGCTGCTGACGGCCTGTCGGGGAGAGCGGTGTACGGAGCAGCCCCAAGGGTTCGGCTCCGAACCCCTACTGCTTTGACGACGCTCGACGACCACCGTCGGGTTCCCGACCTGCCCGGGTAAGGATCTGGTGAAGAAATGATCAGCGTCCCGGATGGTGGGCGCAGCCGGCCGGATCCCCGGCGGCCAGCGTGGCGGTGATCACCAGGGTGCCGTCCTCGGCCCGGAAGTCCAGCGGCGCGTCCAGCCGTCGCATCGCGGCGATCAGCCCGGTGTTGCCGCCCTGGGTCACCGCGTACACCGTGCGGACGCCGGCCGCCCGGGCCGTCGCCGACAGCCGCCGCAGCAGCGCCGCGCCCAGCCCGTGCCGCTGCCAGTCGTCCTCGACCAGGACGGCCAGCTCGGCCTCGCCGTCGTCCCACATCAGGTGCCCGAGCGCGAGGATCCGCCCGTCCGGGGCGGCCACCGCGTAGCTGCGGCCGTGCCGCGGGTCCAGCAGGTGGTCCAGGTAGCGGCCGGCGTCGCGGACCGGGCCGTGGTAGCGCAGCCGCAGCGCGGCGGGGGAGCAGCGCCCGTGCATCGCCAGCGCCGCCGCCCGGTCGGCCGGCCCGGCCGGGCGCAGCAGCAGCCCGGTCCCATCCGGCAGGGACAGCCGGGACGGGGCCTCCGGCGCCGGACCGGCGGCGCGGACGGCGGGCGGGTGCGGCCGCACGGTCCGGTACGGGCCGCCGGTGAGCGCGGGCGGCCGGGTGGCCTGGCCCTCGGGCGCCGCGCACCTGCGGTCGGACCTGCGGAAGGGCCGGTGCCAGAGCCGTTCGGGGCGAGTGCGTGATGCCTTCATGCCGCCGACGCTACCGACGGTGCGCTTCCGTTCGGTTACGTGATCGTGAACGGGCGAATGCCCGGGTGCGCGGCCGGGCGGGGTGGGACAGGGCGGGCCCCGGCCCGGGACGGCGGCACGGGTGGCCGGGACGGCATCGGCGCAGGTCGCGACCGGTGCCTCAGGCGGGTGGGACAGCGGGCGGCCGACGGTGGATGGCGTTCCCCGGTGCTCCTGGTGAGCAGGAGGCCACGCCCCGTACGGCCACACCCGTACGTCCACGCACCGAAGGCCGTTTCCATGCGCGACACCCCGTCCGTCCCCACCACCGACACCACCGCCACCACCGAGACCGCCGCCACCACCGGCATCCCCGCCGTCCCGCACGCCCGCCGGGCTCCGGTCGGCACCGCGCTCACCGGGCTGCTCGACCGGCAGGCGCAGACCCGGCCCGGCGCGCCGGCCGTCCTCGGCGAGGGCGGCGGCCTCACCTTCCAGGAGCTGGCCGGGACGGCCCGCCGGCTGGCCGCGCGGCTGCGCCGCCTGGGCGCCGTCCCGGACGGCTGCGTCGGCCTGTACGTCGAGCCGTCCGTCGAGCTGGTCGCCGGGGCCTGGGGCGTGCTGTACGCCGGGGCCGGCTACCTGCCGCTGTCGCCCGAGTACCCCGAGGACCGGATCCGCTACATGGTCGAGGACAGCGGCACCCGGATCGTGCTGACCCAGGCGCACCTGCGCGAGCGGCTGGCCGCGCTGGTCCCGGCCGGGACCGCGGTCGTCACCTTCGAGGCCTGCGAGGACGCCGCTCCGCTGCCGGAGGCGGCGGCGGAGGAGGCACACGAGGAAGCGCCCGAGGCGGCCGCCGAGCCGGAGTCGCTGGCCTATGTGATCTACACCTCGGGCAGCACCGGCCGCCCCAAGGGCGTCATGATCGAGCACCGCTCGGTGGTCTCCCAGCTGCGCTGGATGCACTCCGCCGGGCACCTCGCCCCCGGGACCACCGTGCTGCAGAAGACCCCGATGAGCTTCGACGCCGCGCAGTGGGAGATCCTCGCCCCGGCCGTCGGCGCCCGGGTGGCGGCCGGCACGCCCGGCCTCTACCGGGACCCGGAGGCGCTGGTCGCCGCCGTCCGGCGGCACGGGGTGACCGCGCTCCAGTGCGTGCCCACCCTGCTCCGGGCGCTGCTGGACACCGAGGGCTTCGCCGACTGCACCGGCCTGACCCGGGTGTTCTCCGGCGGTGAGGCGCTCTCCCGGCGGCTCGCCCGCGACCTGGGCCGCGCCCTCCCGCAGGCCGCGCTGGTCAACCTGTACGGCCCGACCGAGTGCACCATCAACGCCACCTGGCACCTGGTCGACCCGGCCGATCCGGCCGACGGCGCCGGCTCGGTGCCGATCGGCCGACCGGTGGCCGACACCCAGTGCCACGTCCTTGACGAGCAGCTGCGGCCGGTCGCCGCCGACGGCGTCGGCGAGCTGTACATCGGCGGCGTCCAGCTGGCCCGCGGCTACCTGAACCGGCCGGAGCTGACCGCGGAGCGGTTCGTCCGCTCCCCGTTCGCCCCCGGCGAGCGGCTGTACCGCACCGGCGACCTCGTGCGGTGGAACCCGGACGGCACCCTCCAGTTCGCCGGCCGGGTGGACAACCAGGTCAAGCTGCGCGGGTACCGGGTCGAGCTGGACGAGATCGCCCGCGCGATCGAGGAGCACACCTGGGTGCGCCGCTCGGCCGCGGTCGTCACCGGGGACGACCGCACCGGGCACCCGAACCTGGTCGCCTGTGTCGAGCTCAACCCGCGCGAGGCCGCCCTGATGGACCAGGGCAGCCACGGCGGCCACCACCAGTCCAAGGCCAGCAAGCTCCAGGTCAAGGCCCAGCTGTCCGACCCGGGCCTGCGCGACCGGGCCCGGCTGGCGGGCCGCGAGCGGGTCGAACTGCCCGGCCGGAAGGAGACCGACGCCCAGCGCCGGGAGGCCTTCGCCCGCAAGAGCTACCGCTTCTACGACGGCGGCGCGGTCACCCGGGACGACCTCACCGCGCTGCTCGCCCCGCGCCCGGCCGGCACCTTCGGCCGCGACCTGGAACTGCTGAGCCTGCCCGAACTCGGCCGCGTCCTGCGGTGGTTCGGCCAGTTCCACAGCGAGGAGCGGCTGCTGCCCAAGTACGCCTACGCCTCGCCCGGCGCGCTGTACGCGACCCAGCTGTACCTGGAGACCGGCGGCCTGGACGGGCTCGCGGCCGGGCTGTACTACTACCACCCGGTCGAGCACGTCCTGGTCCGGATCGGCCCCGCCGGGGCGCGGCCGGGCCCGGAGGACGGGGCCTACCTGACGCTGCACTTCTCCGGGAAGCACGGCGCCATCGAGCCGGTCTACAAGAACAACATCCGGGAGGTGCTGGAGTTCGAGACCGGCCACATGCTGGGCGTCCTGGCGGAGGTGCTGCCCGAGTACGGGCTGGACGTGCGCCCGATCGGCCTCGACCCGGCGGCCAAGGGCCGGCTGGACGTCGCCGAGGAGGACCACTACCTGGGCGCCTTCGCGGTCGTCCGGGCCGGCGGCCCGGCGCGGGACGAGGGCACCGAGCTGTACGTCCAGGCCCACCAGGGCCGGGTGGACGGCCTGCCGGGTGGCCTCTACCGGTACGCCGAGGGCGAGTTGACGCACGTTTCGGAGGAGGTGGTGGAGTCCCGGCACGTGATCGCGATCAACCAGGCCGTCTACGCCCGGGCCTCGTTCGGCATCACGGCCGTCGCCCGTGCCGAGGAGGAGTGGCTGCGGTACATCGTGCTCGGCACGGAGCTGCACCGCCTCCAGCGCAACGGCCTGGGGCTGGGCTTCATGTCCTCCGGCTACAGCTCCAAGTCCGGCCACCCGCTGCCCGCTTCGCGCCGCATCGACGAGATCCTGGCCGGCCGCGGCATCACCCCGGGACCGTCCTACTTCTTCCTCGGCGGCAAGGTGAGCGAGGAGCAGATCCGCAGCGAGGGCATGCACGAGGACACCGTCCACATGAAGGGACCGGCCGAGCTGATCAAGGACCAACTGGCCACCCTGCTGCCCGACTACATGCTGCCCAACCGGGTGCTGGTGATGGACGCCCTGCCGCTCACCGCCAACGGCAAGGTGGACCTCAAGGCGCTGGCCGCCTCCGAGGCCGTCCGCGCGGCCGGCGTGCGCGGCGCGTACGTCGCACCCGCCACCGGGTACGAGCGGTGGCTGGCCGAGGCCTGGGGGCGGGCGCTGGGGTACCAGGAGGTGTCGGTGACGGACGAGTTCTTCGCCGTCGGCGGGAACTCGCTGATCGCCGTCGCCCTGGTGCACCGGATCAACCGCGAGTTCGGCGTCGCGCTGCCGCTCCAGGTGCTGTTCGAGTGCCCCCGGCTGGGCGACCTGGCCGCGCGCGTCGAACGGGCCTGCGGCGAGGGCGGCGAGCGCGCGGGCGGGGACACCGGCGGGAGCGCGGCCTCCCGGCTGGTGCCGCTGCACCCGGGGGCGGCCGACCGGGCCGTGTTCTGCTGGCCCGGACTGGGCGGCTACCCGATGAACCTGCGGCCGCTCGGCCGGGAGGCGAGTGCGGGCCGGGCCTTCTACGGCGTCCAGGCGTACGGCGTCAACCCGGGCGAGACGCCGTACCCGACCATCCGGGAGATGGCCGCCGCCGACGTCGCCGAGCTGCGCCGGGTGCAGCCGCGAGGGCCGTACACGCTGTGGGGCTTCTCCTTCGGCGCCCGGGTCGCCTTCGAGGCGGCCTGGCAGCTGGAGCGCGCCGGGCAGCGGGTGGAGCGGCTGCTGCTGATCTGCCCCGGCAACCCGAAGGTGCGCCGGGACGACGCCCGGTCGTGGGGCCGGGAGGCCTCGTACGCCAACCCGGCGTACCTGACCATCCTGTTCGGGGTGTTCGCCGGCCGGATCAGCGGCCCCGACCTGGAGCGCTGCCTGGCCGAGACGGTGGACGAGGCGACCTTCGTCGCCTCCGTGCACCGGATGCTGCCGGAGCTGGACGAGGAGCTGATCCGGCGGATCACCGGGATCGTCGGCGAGACCTACGAGTTCGAGTACAGCTTCCGCGAGCTCGCCGAGCGGCGGCTGGAGGCGCCGGTGACCGTCTTCAAGGCCGCGGGCGACGACTACTCGTTCATCGAGGGCAGCACCGGCTACTCCGCGACCCCGCCCACCGTGGTCGACCTGGCGGGCGACCACTACGGGGTGCTGCGGGAGCACGGGGTGGCCGAGCTGGCCGCCGCGATCCGGGAGGTGGAACGGACGGGCCCCGGGGAGCCCCCGGGCCGCTGATCGGATGATGTGGACACGCTCACGGATGGCTCAGGATCCGTGAGCGGGGGAGCCCCTTCGGATAGGGATGGCTCGGCTTTTCCGCCGATCCCGTCTCCTCCGAAGGGGCTTTCCGATGTCCGTGAAGAACTCCGCGCTGGCCACCGCCTGTTGCGCCCTGCTGCTCGCCCTGCCGCTCGCCCTCGCCCAGTCGGCCGCCGCCGACAGCAACGGCCCCAAGACGCCCGAGGAGGCCGCCACCTGCCACCAGGTGCTCGGCGCCCTGCTCGGCGGCTTCGGGCCGATGCTCGGCGAGGCCGTCTGCGTCGTGCAACCGGCCGACAAGGGCTGACGCCTCCCGGGAATCCGCCGCCGGCGGTGGCCGCCGTCCTCGGGCCGCCGCCGGCGGAGCCGGATCCCGGGCCCGCGCCGGGTGCGGGGCCGCCGGAGGCCGGCTCCGGATTCGCCCGGCCGGCCCACCGGGTGCGGGCCGGTCGTGGCGGCGGTCGGGTGCCGGGCCGACGATGAGGGGGCGGGGGCGGGGCGGGGGCGAGAAGGGAGCAGGACCGTGCAGGAGTTCCTGGTCGAGATCACCACCAGCGTCCCCGAGGGCACCGCCGAGGAGGAGGTCGACCGGCGGCGCGCCGCCGAGGCCGTCCGCGCCCGCGAGCTGGCCGCCACCGGCCACCTGGCCAGGCTGTGGCGCCCGGTCGGCGAACGGCGCAGCATCGGCGTCTGGCGGGCGGCCGACGAGGCCCGGCTGCGCGCGGAGGTGCTCGGCAGCCTCCCGCTGCGGCCGTGGATGACCGTCGTGGTGACCCCGCTCGAACCGCACCCCAACGACCCGGGCCCGGCCTGAGGCGACGGCTCAGGCGATGCGGGTCGGCGCGTCCTGGAGGGTGTGGCCGGTGGCGGTCAGCAGCGTCGTCAGGACGGCCGGGGTCACCGGGTGCTCGGTGCGGAGGTAGAGCTCGTCGGCGGCGGGGTGGGGGTGCACGGAGAGCAGGGTGATCCGGTGGTCGGCGAGCGCCGTGCGGGTGTGGGCGAGGGCCGTGGTGCGCACCCGCCAGAGCGCGACCGGGGGCGGGGCGTGCGGTGACCACCAGCTGTGGAGCAGGGCGGTGGCGAGCAGGGCGAGCGCGGAGGCGGCCACGACGACCGGGCCGTCCGGGCCGTGGACGACGATCTTGGCGATGAGGTCGGCCGCCGTGACGGAGAGGAAGACGGCGGCGAGTTCGACGGTGTCACGGCGCCAGCGGTGGGTGCGGCGGGCACCGGGGCCGGCGGGGGCACGGAGGGGAGAGGGCTTCGAATGCTCCATGCCACCACCGTGCCCGACCGGTGTTTCCCGGTCGGGCATCCGTCGTGACCGGCCGGTTACGGTCCGCGCCGGGGTGTTACGGGAGGAACGCGCGGGGCCGAGTGGGGAGGCCGGGCCGCCGGTGGTCTAGCCGCAATGCCAGTGACTTTGATGGCTTTGGCTCGTTGGGTGTGGTGTGGCGAGGGTGGGGCAGGTCAAGTCGCCTGCGGGTGAGCGGTTGTCGGACCG